>JBEIPI010000129.1:0-7693 GCA_040377165.1 Bacteriovorax sp. | reverse complement strand
GTGGTTTATCTTGTTCAAGGCCATGGTGAAGGTGATATCAACTCTCAGGAAAATGAGGGGCTAAAATTCATCTATGAGGCCGCAAGAAACTCTGCGCTTGATGTCCGCCCGATCAGCCTGCTCTCAACTCAGGAAATTCCCTTCGACGCCAAGGCCTTAGTGCTGTGGGGGCCGAAGACGACGCTTCAGCCCTCTGAGATTGCGGTTATACAAAGATTCCTGGAGAGAAAAGGGAATTTGATGGTGGCCCTTGATCCTGATCTTAACGGCGACAAACATGAGAACCTCAGGTCGCTTCTTCGCCAGTATAAAATGATTATCAGAAACGACATGGTGGTGGATAAGAAGAATTTTGTGAATGGCTCAAATGGCTCAATTCCGCTGGTTGATCATTTTGACCACAACAGTGAGATCACTAAAAATTTTAAAGGACAGGTTTTCTTTCCATTGGTTTCTTCACTTGACCCGATCCCGGATCAGGTTGTTCCGGGTATGAAGGGAGAGGTGAAGTCATTAGTTGAATCGACACCGTTTCCTGATTCTTGGGGAGAGACCAGCATAAAGGAGCTGGCCGCTCAGGAGATCAGCTTTACGAAAGGCGAAGATAAACCAGGGCCTTTAAGCCTTGCCTTGACCTATGAAACGCCAGAGAGCCGCATGGTGGTTTTCGGGAATTCAACCTTTGTCATCAACGCTTATTCGAAATTCGGAGCGAACTACGCCTTCTTTTTGAACTCGCTTTCATGGGTCGTGGGTGAAGACCGATTGATCTCTTTTAATTTGCCGATCATTCAAAGCGAGCCGATTTTCATCTCGGCCCCGCAGATGGGAATCATTTTTTATTTCTCAGTTCTTTTCTCACCGCTGGTACTTTTTGGTTTAGCGATTTTTATGTACAGAAGAAAGAGGGATAAATAAGCACCATGAAAGAAAAACTGCTCAAGCATAAAAACATTGTCCTGTTCGCTGTTTTGGTTGTTGCCCTTGCGGCCACTTACTTTTTTGAGGAAAGAGGCAATCGTTTAAAAGAGGCCAGAGAAACCAAGGCCAACTCGCTTCTTGATACGGCCAGGCTCGGCGACATTACTTCGATTGAAGGGGTGAAGCTGAACTTTGAGCGCAGAGGGGCTTCGTTCTATGACAAAAACAATAATTTAAAATTATCCGAGGCCCGCCTGGATGAGTTTTTTCAAATCTTAAGCAGCCTTCAGGTGAAAAACTTTCTCAATCAGGAAGAGGTGAATAAGGTTGGAGTGAACTTCTACATTCCAGATCCCACGATGAGAATGACTTTCAAGTTCGAGAAAGGCTCCATGAGTTTTACATTGGGGAAAAAACTGGAGTACGACCAGAGCTTTTATATGCAGGTCGAGCGCGACAATACCTCGCAGATCGTGGTGGTCAATGACACCTCTCCTGATCCGGGAGTGTATGAGAGTGATGACCAGTATAAAAAATCCGACGCCAAATTCAGACGCCTGCAAGTGGTGTTTTTATTAACCAATAAATATTTTTATGATGCCCGCGTGTTCAGGGACTTCGACTACGCCCAGGACAAAATCAATTTTGAGACCATCAGCATCGCCACTTTCAGGAATAAAAAATACTCGCTGTCATTTAAGGATTCGACTACCAATCCGGCCCCTCCAAAAGGGGTCAGTTATTTTGAGGAAAACTGGATTTCATTCCATCAGTTTCTCTCAAAGCTTGAAGGAAAGAGTGTTTATTACCCGGCCGATTTTAAGTTATTGGATGAGCCGCTTTCGCTTTTTGATGTCGTCGATCGAAATAACCGCAAGTACTCGCTTGAAGTTTACAAGAAATACGGCGAGGACAATGGGTATTTTCTCAAAACCAGCCTGAACAACATTGTTTATCAGTTGAAGCCGGAAGACGCCCAGTACTTCTTTGTGAATGTGCAGGATTTCTGGCAGAAAAAGATCATACCAAAAGAAAAAGAATACAACTTGACGGTGACTTTTTTTAACGGACAAAGTGAGGCGGTAAAAATCTCGGATAAAGAGCTTTTTAAGGTGCTTCCGACTTCAGCGAAATTCACAGAAACTTCCATCAGGGCGCTGGAGTTCAAAAGGCTGATCGAGTTCTTTAAAATGGAAGGCAATCACGTCAATGAATTAACTGAAAGTCCGACTCAGATACTCAAGAAAAATATCATGAGAGTTCAGTTTGATAATAGAAATTTGAGTGTTATCCTTGAAGAGAACGAAGCCATCATTGTCGATTTGGATAATAAGATTATGATCCATCACTATGTGGGAGAGAAACTTCCGTTCAGTGTTAAGTACCAAGACTATTTTGTAACGGCGAAAAAATGATCCATTCCCTCAATCTTTATTTTCAAACCTTCTTAAAACCGACTCAAAGATCGGTTGATGGTGAGAGAATCACTTATTTTGAAGTGATGGGGATTTCATGGTCGTTGCATATCATCTACGCTTTTTATTCGATCTTCGCACTTTATCTGGGAGTAAAGAGCTACGAATACCTGTCGAGTTCACAGGATTTTGCCCACCTGCTTTTTGAGTCGGTGAATGTCACTTTCCAGAAGATCTCTTTGATGATGACTCTTTTTCAGGTGATCTTTTACCCGTTTATTTTTCAGTTTGGCTTCAAGTTCTGGGCCTATGTTTTAAGATTTTACGCTCAGATTTTCGAGTACGATGGCGAGCGCGAACTCGATACGGAAATCGAAGAGCTGCTTAATTCAATTTTTACCGCCAACATTTTCCTGATCATTCCTATTTTTGGGAACGTTTTAAGCATCATGACCCAAGCTTATTATCTCTTTATCGGTCTTCGAGCGAAACTAGGCTTTAGTCGACTGCAAGCTTTTTTAGTGCTTATCACACCACTTTTTTTACTCTTTTTATTCACAATGCTCGTTGCGTCTTACTTCACGTTTCTCATATCCCTGATCTAACAACTTAAATTTTATTGATGTTAGAAATTGAAGGCCGAAAGCCCATTGAAAACCAACTCAGCTTCGGCCAAGATGGGATTACACACACACGTTACTGATATTTTTTTGAGACATTTTGGGGAGAGATTCATGACTCTATTTGCAGGGACGCTGACCAATTCGGGAAGTATTGAGGTCGTTTGCGGACCGATGTTTTCTGGTAAAACAGAAGAGCTTATTCGCAGAGTAAAAAGAGCACAAATCGCTCGCCAAAAAGTCCAAATTTTTAAACCAGCAATCGACAATAGATACCACGAGACAGAAGTCGTCTCGCACTCGTCGCTTTCTATCGAAGCTACTCCTGTTAACTCATCAATTGAAATTCTTCAGAAAGTTTATGATTCAACCAGAGTGGTGGGAATTGATGAAGTTCAGTTCTTCGATGAGAATATTTCAATTGTAGTTGAGAAACTTGCTCGCCGTGGGATTCGTGTCATTATGGCAGGTCTTGATCAGGATTATATGGGGAAGGCCTTTGGCCCGATGGCGAACCTTCTGGCGATCGCCGACAACGTGACAAAGATCCAGGCGATCTGCACTGTCTGTGGAGCACCTGCATCGAAAACATTCAGAAAAAATCCAAAAAACACAGAACAAGTCCTGGTTGGAGAGACCGATTTGTATGAAGCACGTTGCCGAGCTCATGCGGATTTCTTCGGTGAAGACCAGGATCAGCTCGCATTCTTCGTGAATTTGAACGAGTCTCGTTCCAAAAACCAGAATTTATAGTACACTAAGAGGCAATATCACCCCCCAACAAGGATTTTGGGATGACGAAGCCTCATGCCTCTATTGGTGTCTTTCTTTCCATCGATCAAATACAAACGCGCGTTCGTGAATTGGCGGCGATGATCAATCGCGATTTTGAAGGCCAGGAAGTGGTGATTGTCGGGGTTTTAAACGGCTCATTCATTTTCTGCTCTGATCTTGTTCGCGAGCTTAAAGTTCCCGCTCAAATTGAATTCGTCTCACTTTCTTCTTATGAAGGAACTGAGAGCACCGGTGAAGTCAGCTTCCGCATGGATGTGAAGCAGTCATTGGTTGGAAAAAACGTTGTAGTGGTGGAAGATATTGTCGACACCGGTCTGACGATCAGTTTCTTGTTAAAACATTTTAAATTAAAGAACGTGAAGAATCTTAAGCTGTGTTCGCTTTTAAGAAAAAAAGCGCGCCTGAAAGTCGACGTGCCTGTTGATTACTTAGGGTTTGATATCGAAGATAAATTTGTTATTGGATATGGTTTGGATTTTGATGGGCGCTTCCGTGAACTTCCATACATTGGAGTTTATGGTGAGTAAGGAAGTTAATGTCTCAGGGTCAGTCCGTGTCGATTTATTGGGTGGAACACTCGATTTAAATCCGATCAATCTCATTTTGCCAAACGTAGTTACATTGAATCTGGCCACTTCGCTAAAGGCGAAAGTGCATATTGCTCCGATTGATTTTGAGGGAGTGGAAATTAAGTCACTTGATTACAAAACAACAGATAAATTTAAAAGCTCTGACTTCACTGAAGAGAATTTGCAAAAGGGCTTCTTCGGGAATTTAACTTTTATCGCTCACATTTTAAACCTGTTTAAGCTGACTAAAGGTGTGAAGCTGGAATTGGAATCAGGGTCTCCTCCAGGGGCGGGGCTTGGCGGCTCTTCAGCGATGGGGGTGACTTGTTACTCTGCGATCGCTAAATATATGGGGGTCTCTTATGACCGCGTGGAAGCGATTCAAAAAGTGAACTCTCTTGAAGCGCGCATTCTGGATTGCGGCCCTGCCGGCTACCAGGATTATTATCCGGCCTTGTTTGGGGGAGTGCTGGCACTTTTACCAAAACCAGGTTCAGTGACAGTTGAGCAGCTTTATACAAAAGAATTAAAAGAAGTTCTGGAGAATAATGTCACCCTGGTTTATTCAGGGGAGACAAGACTTTCAGGGATCAATAACTGGGAAGTCTACAAAGGATTTTTCAATAAGGATCAAGCGGTGAGAGCGGGCCTTGGTGAAATAGCGAGACTTTCTCATGAAGCTTACCTGTCTATTAAAGCAAAAAAATACAATGACCTGATTCCTCTGATCGCCGCTGAAGGTGAGGAGAGAAGAAAACTGTTTCCGGGAATCTTAACCCCGAATATGAATCAGTTGCATATGGTTTTAAAAGAGCAGTCATCCCACTTCGGGATGAAGATCTGTGGTGCCGGAGGTGGAGGATGTTTTCTGATCACTCATCAGGCAACAGACCGCGAATACATCGATCAATTGCTTTCTAAGTTCCAGATGAAACGACTGACTTTTGAAGTGGAAGGTCCTCTTTAATGGATATAAATAACATCGGAAGCTTAAGTATGAAGGGTGGTAGAAATGATAATTTCTATTTCTGCCTTATTGAGTACTATCCTGAAAGCAAAAGATGGTTTTTAAAATCCCTGCTTCCGGTAAAAGACGAGGAAGTTAACCACAATGATGATGCCATCCATGCCTGGATCCAGAACTTCGACGTAAAACAACTGGTCGTGGATTTCCCGCTGTCAAAACCGGCGATTGAATGCAATTCAAACGCTGAGAAAAATATCCAGACCGTTCAGGAGAAAATCAAAACTCTCTTGGATGAAGACCAGAAACTCATCAATCAGAATCCGAAAAAATACGAGCAGGATAGAAACAAGTCCGATGAGATTGTTTACAACCGCGATATCTTCTCGAAAGAGACATCTCACCATCTTTTATCGCGCTCATTTAAAAGGCGCCTTAAAAAAGGGTTTCTTCCTTATTGGAACAGAACCCTGGATTTCTGGGTTTGGAAATATTATTACGACCAGATCCTGGAGATGTTCAATACATCATTTGATTCATTCGGAAATGTCTCCCTCATGGTGCTCTTCCGTTTTGATTATATCAAACGCCACTTCCCTAAAGCGGTGGAGCTCTTTGAGGCCAACGCCCAGATTATTATCGTTGAACTTCTGCGCTCTAAGATCATTTTGAGAAAGGATGTTGAGCTGCTTTCAGACATGGACTTAGGACTTGAGACGAGACTTGAAACCATCAAGAAGATCGAGAGCAAACTCGATATTTTTATCTATAATCACGACCTGGAAATCCTGGTGAAGAACCCAAGGGCCTTTGATTCGTTCCTGTTGGCACTTGCCGGTCAGAACGTCCTGATGGGAAGAAATAGGGAGCTTCCGGACTGGACAGCGCCGGAAGAGACAAAGTTTATTATACCGGATTTCGGGTAAGCAGACGGGCGCTCACTTCAACAGTGAAGACAATTCCGATTACCGCGCCTAATAGCCACAGTAGTGAAAATTCCACAAAGAGATTCGGGTTCATAATACTGAAGAATCCGATTGAGCTCAGTAAGAGAACCGCTCCTGCCAGAGTCTTGTGGTATTTGAGCGCTCTCATCTCATCACGCCCTAAAACGAATGAGGCCACCAGCATTGATGTCGCGGTAAAAAACAACCCGCACAGGAAGTTGCAGATAGGAAGTCCGAACACCATAAATGAATGCATCAAATTGATCGGAAGTTTGAAGGCCTTAAAGCCGAATTGCGGACACACGGCCAGAGTTACTACTGCTGTCACAAGGTGAATCAGAAAAACTTTTCCGATTAAGAAATGTAGCTTCGGATGGAGTTTTCCATGCACGTTCGCTAAGATTTTTTCATTTAAAGAAGATGGAATGTTACTCATAGGGCTTCACCTTTGTTCAAACGGGCCAGCAGTCGGCTGACACTTTTACGGAGAGACACTTCGCTTTTATTCACAATCTTTGAAATCTCCTGGTAGGAGAGATCATCGATGAATTTCATTTCAAGCAGCTCGTGTTGATCGGCCGAAAGATCCGCCAGCACAGAGGTGTCGGCTTCATCATAATTAGATTCAGGTTCATACTTTTTCAGTCTTTCCTGATACCTCTTGCTGCTTCTGAAATAGTCCAGGGCCTGGGTTCTGGCGATGACAAAGAGCCATTGCTCGAACTTAAATTTCTCGTTGTAGAGATGTTTACTTTCATGGATCTTCATAAACACTTTCTGCAAGAGATCCTCACTTTCCGTTTGGTTTTTTGTTTTTTTGGACAAAAAATTAAACACACGCTGACTGTAGCGAGCGTAAAGCTCACCAAAAGCTTCGTAAGCTTCATTAGGAGAATGTGTCTGGTAGATGAGCATCAGCTCCTCCGCCGTTTTGTGTTTTAAGTCCGCCAATCGGCCTCTCTAAAAAGGTATACGTCACAAAGTGGGATTGTGTGACGTAATAGGGGTAATGAATCACTTTATCTTAGCAAGGGGCAGTCGTGATCTCCAAATATTTAATAGTTAGTTGTCTATTTTTGTCGTTTTTTATGGGAAAGGTGGCGTTTGCCCATCCCGTGGCTTTCGCTGGATCCTACTCGATTATGACCTGGAATAGTAAGGAAATGAGCGATTGGATGTTTACCCACAGTTTTACTGCCAAACACTCACTTGCTGCAAGATACCTGCGTTTAGACACCCGCGATGGAGAGCGCACATTTTATATGCCTCAAGTGAATTTCCTCTTAAAACGTTGGAATGAGCTCGATTCCCAGGCCAATGTTTATCTCTCGATAGGGCACGGGGGAGAAAAGATTAATTCCTCATTTAAAAACACTTCAGGCCTTGCCCTTGAAGCGGATTGGGAGTCTCGAAAGTACTACATTTCTTTTAGAGAAGACGCCCTTCTTTATCACAAAGATTC
>JBEIPI010000179.1:0-3649 GCA_040377165.1 Bacteriovorax sp. | reverse complement strand
TCATGTTTATGCCATGACGGCAGGATGGACCTTAAAAAGCGGGCGTGTCTCATGGTCTTTAACATCCATGGTTTAGGCGAAAAATCGAACTCGACCTTTTTATCACCCAGATCAAAACTTGGGCGGTTAATGAAGACCTTCTTATAAGAGGTTCCTAGATCGCGGTAGTTGATCTCGTCTTCTAAACGCCTCATCGGCGAAACCATCATATGGGCGACATAGACTTCGTCTTTAGTGTAATAAGTTTTGACAACTGTACGAAGTGCGATCACAAAGAGCTCTTCTGATTTATATAAGGACACGAGTTTTTCTACATCCCTTTTAAAGGCCTCTAACTTCTCGCCGCGGTCAAAAATCAGCAGATCGTGAACATAACGGGCCAGGAAATCTTCATGGATTGAATAAGGACTGATCCGTTTCAAATCAGAGACGGACTTTCTAAATGTTTCCACCAATCCATTTCCACCAATCAGTGCACTCTCCTTCAATGACCTCTCTAAAAGATCTATCGCTGGAGTGGTCTTGGCACTTACTCTTAAGTCTTCACCTAGGGCCAGCCTACGGCCTAACGTAAAGGCAGTAAGATTATTTTCCAATTCTGCCTTTTTCATCGTTCGAGCAAAGGCCGATTCCAAATCAGAAAGTTCAAACGGGATTAAACCCATTTGATAAGCGGCCCCTAAAATCAAGGCCGAAGCGTAAACGCTCTTTCCTAAATGGGCCTCTGAAACTTCCTTCATCGGTAAAAGCATCATACGCTCTTTTAATAGTGCAGATAATTTCCCGGCAAGCGCCACTTCATTGATTGGCTCGCTCGAAACCCCTCTATCTAAAAGCAGTGAGAGCGGCACCTGGAATTTTTTATCGAAGATCGCCGTTCCTTTATCACTTAAAAAGGCCAGATGATGTGAGCCGTCCAGAAGATCGGGGGATAAAAGCACATCAGCTCCTCCCATTGGAGTCACTTGAGCGTGAGATTTGCCTTTTTTATAAAGAGCAAGGTGACTGGTCACGTTTCCATTTCTTTGCGCCAGCCCTTTTTGATCAACAAATTTAAAATCAATATCAGATCTTCCCCCCATCACTTTCGCCGCTTCGGCCAGGACACGGGAGATTGTAGTTACACCTGAACCACCTACACCAGTTACGACTGCGCGGTAATCAGTACCAGCAGCGATTGAGTCCAGGGTTTTCTTTCTTTCAGGTGAAGGAAGACTCACATCCGCCAGTTTTTTAGCCTCTTTCGTGCGGTATTTAGTCGGGTGATAATTTGAGACCTCTACCAGCTCAAAACTTGGGCATGCTTTAATTTTTGTACAGTAACTATCAGATACACAAATCTGAGGGTCAATTGTAACTTTCGTTCCGTATGCATCGAAGGTCTGTGAAAGCCCCGGGCATCCGGTCATCTCTACACAGGCACGGCAGTCTTCACAAGCATCAGTGTTAATTTGATAAAAACGCTGAACATCCAGTGTCTCATTGCCGGCAAAGAGTTTTCGCTCTGTCGCCTTTTTTCTTCCATGGAAAGTCAGACCACACTCTTTATTTGAGATGATGACTTTAGTCCCTTTTTTTATGACAGTTTCACGAAGCAGGTTCTGGTAAAAATAACGATCACTCGGATTGACTTCGATTGCTTCCGTCACTCCCAGGGCCTGGACAAGCTTCAACATATCCTGAGCAGGGCGTTTGAAGCCTTCCACTGACTCCCCGGTTCTCGGAGTCATCTGGTGGCCGGTCATCGCCGTATTGTCGTTATCAAGCAGAATGTAAGTGATGTCGTGGCTCATCTGAACCGAGTTAGAAATGTCTGTGATCCCTGAATGGAAAAAAGTCGAATCCCCCATCAAGACCACTGAAGGGTTCGTGGTGAATAAATCCACCCCCGCCCCAAGCGCTCCACCTTGCCCCATCGCTGAGAGGTTGTGCATCTCTTTAAATGGTTCAAGAAATGAAAGCGAATAACAACCAACATCCCCGTGAGAGATGAGATTGATGTTTTGTTTTTTTAAGTGGCCCCTTAAATCTTTTAGAAGTGAGAGAGTCTCTCTATGCGGGCATCCCGGGCAGAAAGTCGGAAGACGTCTTGGCATCACTTCATTCAACACCGCTCCCGGTTTTGCCGGATGGCAGGCCCCAAGGCCAAGTTTATTGAAGATAGCCCCTACTTTATCAAGCACCAGATCGTAGTTCAGACCACCGTAAACCGGAAAACCTTCCTCTCCATCAAAGCGCTTGCCATAGATTTTCAATTGCAAACCATGACGACTGATCAGCTCTCGAAGCTCCGTCTCTAGGAAGCCGCGTTTTTCTTCAACGACAATCAATGTCTCAAGATTTTTTAAATATGGAACGAGCAAGTCATCGATCAATGGATAAGGCGCCCCCACTTTGTAAAGCGAGAATCTCTCCAGTGCATCGTTATCATCAAGAACTTGTTTTAAAATTTCAAAAACCGCACCACTGGTGATGAAGCCGACTTTTGAGGCCGAATTCCCGAAAACCTGGTCCAGCTTCTTTTCCTTCAACACTTCCAGCACGCGAGGGAATCTGTCCTTAATCATCGTCACGTCTGCACGCAATGAGTTCGGCGGAACCATAACATTTTTGGCCAGGTCAAACTCTGCTGGGTTTAACTCAATTAAAGCGCTATCGATTTTCTTTTCAGCGCCGATCTCAACTCTTCCCCCGCCTTCGGCCATAAAAGTCGTAAGCAAGACCCCTTGGTAAACAGAAGTGGCAAGAGATATCTCTAACGCCGTCTTCATCCAGTCCTTAAGCTCCTGCGGAGTTGATGGATCGAGAAACGGTATATGAAGGTGTTTGAATAAATAGCGTGAATCGGCCGGGCTTGAAGTCGAGATCGACCACGGGTCATCTCCAACCACAACCACAACACCGCCCTTGCCAGGATTAGCAAAATTACCAACAGAGAGAGCATCACTGGCCACATGAAGTCCCATCGATTTCATCGCAACCAGAGCATTCTTATGCGCTTGTTTTGCTCCAGAGGCCATGGCCGCAGCGTTCGCCTCAGAGTTTGCAATAACGACTCTCAAACCCTTTTCTTTGAACTCATTTTTTCTTTCATAAAGAATATTGAAATAGTCCGCAAGTGGAGAACCCGGGTATCCAGTGTAGAGATGGAATCCGGCCTCAAGCGCGCCTTGGATAATAAGTTCGTTACCGTTAAGTATTTCGGTGGTCATATTTATAAGCTCGTTGAATGTTGCGTTTTGCAAAAATATCTCACAATTTTCCTGGTAAGCAAAGAAACAAGCCCTTAAGTCACCCTATAAAAACTTCAGAATCCCCCTATAAAGCAAAAAAATACGATAAAAACCACTCAACAATACTTTTTAATGGGGGACCCTATGAAAAACCTTATCCTTTCTGTTGTTATTTTGTTCAGCGCAAGCTCGGCTTTCGCTGGCTGTTATGAGGACTTTCGCTACCTTCAAGACAAATCAAAAGTAGCGCTAAAACACAGCCGTGAAATTGAAGTAAAGTCGAAAAAAGACCTTAAAAAACTTAGTTCAGCTGAGTTAAAAGCAGTAGAGAACTATATTGGTTATATGAACTTTAAGTTTGAAGACGACTACACTTTGTTTATTACAAATGAACAATACCAGACTAAAGATAAATA
>JBEIPI010000005.1:0-59400 GCA_040377165.1 Bacteriovorax sp. | reverse complement strand
TTAATCCGCTTAAGCAATTTGAAGGGAAGGGACTATGAGCGAATATTTATTAGAAGTAAAAAATTTATCGAAAGTTTTCCCAATCAAAGGTGGACTTTTAGGACGCGAAATCGGAGCCGTTAAAGCGGTTAACGATGTAAGCTTCAAGATCAAAAAAGGTGAAACTCTTGGCCTGGTAGGAGAGTCTGGATGTGGAAAAACCACTCTTGGCCGCTCTATTTTAAGACTAATTGAACCAAGTTCAGGACAAATTCTTTTCAACGGAAAAAATATTATTGACTACTCTGCGAGTGAAATGCGCGCGATCAGAAGAAAAATGCAGATCATTTTCCAGGATCCGTACGCTTCTTTGAATCCTCGTATGACAATCGGAGATATTCTTTCAGAGCCGATGGACATTCATGAGCTTCATACTGAGAAAAATGCACGTAAAGCGCGTCTTCTTCAATTGCTTGCTCAAGTACAACTTCCAGCAGACGCACTCAATAAATACCCACACGAGTTCTCAGGTGGACAGAGACAACGTATCTGTATCGCAAGAGCTCTTGCAGTTGAGCCAGAGTTCATTGTTTGTGATGAGCCGGTTTCAGCTCTGGATGTTTCTGTTCAGGCCCAGGTTGTAAACCTGCTGATGGATTTACAAAAAGAGCTTGGTCTTACTTATCTTTTTATTGCCCACGACCTGAAGGTTGTTGAGTATATTTCTAACCGTGTAGCAGTAATGTATCTAGGAAACATGGTCGAAGTTGCCGAGTCTAGCGAGTTATACGGAGGAGCAAAACACCCGTATACCAAAGCATTATTCTCAGCTATTCCTCATCCTAGTACGGAGAAGAGACCGGATAGAATCATTCTTGAAGGTGATATTCCAAGCCCGATGAACCCACCGAAAGGTTGTCACTTCAACCCAAGATGTTGGAATGCAACGGATGTTTGCCGTGAGACTTTCCCAGGATTAACACAACATTCGAACACGCATATGTATCGTTGTTACAATCCGATTAGTAAGTAAAACTTAACGTACTTCAGAAGTCTAATCCAATAGAACTATAGTAAAAAGCCTCAGGTATTCTGAGGCTTTTTTTTGCCCAAATTAAGTCAATTATATTCATTTTGTTCCGAAGAGTTTCAGAGGGAAAACCTCTCAATTTTAAGGAAAAAAGTGAAATTCGATTTTAAACATTTTGAAAATGAATTGCTCGCACCAGGTGACATTTTTTGGATCAAAAAATCCGGGCGCACTCTTGTCTCAAAAAAAGGCGAAGTCCTAAACACAGCTCTACTTAAAAAATTGGATGCAGCAAACCAGACACTGATGATGG
This sequence comes from Bacteriovorax sp., assembly GCA_040377165.1. GTDB lineage: Bacteria > Bdellovibrionota > Bacteriovoracia > Bacteriovoracales > Bacteriovoracaceae > Bacteriovorax. The sequence goes on along the minus strand of JBEIPI010000005.1, from coordinate 58,078 downwards.
AAAATGAAATTCATTTTCATATGCAGCAAGAGTTGCTGGAACTTTACAGTAAATATTCGGCCGAATTTTTCATGCGAGATAAAATTAAATGGCGCGAAGAATTCATCTCAAAATTAAAAATTCATTTTGTCGAAGAAAACAGGGAGCAGTCAGAGCTTAACTACCTGGCGTGGAAGTTGTTTTCCAGCTTCAACAGAGAGGACGGGATAAGCTTCATTGAAAGAGACAGCGAGCTTTTTAAACGAAACATGAATGTGGCAAGTTCATACACACTTTGCGCGTTTCTTCTTGGCTATTACGAGCCGGGGTTTTTGCAAAAGGCCTTCTCGTCCACATTAAAAAATTTGATGGAGCTCGGAAAGAGTATCAATGTGATCAGCCTGAAAGAGCAGCTGGAATACCTGCGCCTGCAGGAAAGTTTCAACGAGGATGACGTGGCGGTGGTAAGAGCAATTGCATCTCCAGAAGTCATTAACAAGACAGTGGTATTTGAGAAATACAACGGCTCAGGACTTCGCAATATTAACTCCCGCGAGATGAGTGACCTGGAAGTCATCTTGGTGGCGCTTAATAGTTTTTACGGGTTTAAGCTGGAAGTGACAGTGAACGTGTTTAAACACATTGAAAATGGTGAATTAGATTGTGAAAGAAGAGTATTAAGAACATTGCAGAATGTTCTCTTTAAAAAATACCAGACTGAAAACGAAGCGGTAGGATAGTAAATTGACCCAGAACCTTAATAAGAAAATTCTGATTACGACGGAGCTTGCGAGTTCTGTGGTCGGTATTTTCTTTCAGGAACTGGGGATTGAGCTTCATCATAAATACATTGAAGGGCAGGAGTATTTATTCGCCGTGAACGACGCTTGTCCTGAGCAAGTCAATATCCCAAGGCTTCAGACTAATGAGACCCTTAATCCGGCCCTTTTAAAAAATGTAAGAAGTTTTATCAGCGAAGAGATGTTCAAAACAACTCTAGGGAAAAAACTTTTAGTGTCGTACTTTAGCGAGTCCCATGATTTTGACCTGGTTGAGCGTTACTCTAAAGACTTCAAGAATATCTACAATATTAAAATCCACGAGTATCTCAATGTCGGTTTCTTCATTGATTCGATCATTGTTGAAGCTTACAAGGCCGGATTTGATATCGATAAGCTGAGAAACTATCTTCACACTTCAATTAGTTTCGCTTTTAAGAAGGCCGAGCTTGCCTCTGAACCGATGCCGCTCGATGTGTCTTATTCGCATAATGGAGAGGCCTTCACCGTGCAGGTGTCACTGCAGACAGAAAATTTTACTGGAAAGGACGAATTAGATGAGGTGCTGAAAACGCTGACTGAGAACAGTAATTTCTTTGATCTGAGCTACTTCAAAAAAACCAACAAGCTGACTCTGTCGAGTCTGGTGTTTAAAGATAAAGTCTACGCAAAATGCAGGTCATTTTTCTTCACCGAAATCAGCGCTAAAGCAGCCGCTGGCGAAGTCACGGAAAAGCCTGGCGTGGTGGACTCTGGGTTAGTGGCCAAAGAAAGCCCTCGTTATGAGATGTCTCAGGCGGCAAGCGAGCAGTCTAAGAAGCTTGCACTGGCACGCAAGTTCGCTTTTTTCATTAAGAACTATCGCCAGAGCGAAGCGTCTCCAAAAAGTCCTGATCGCCTTGAGTTGATTGATGTTGAGTACTACCTGACTTTCTATCCAAGACAGGAAGCGCTTAAGGATGTAGATGACGAGATTAAGAATTTCATCTTCAAGTTGATTAAAGATGAGCAGCTCTTTGATAGCATCTCTGATTATGTTCAAAAAATTGCGAACTCCAACCTGGATGCACAAGTTCAGGAGATCCAAAGAGTGTTGGGTGAGAAATCCCTGGACGATATTGAGGAAATGCTACTCATTCGTGGTGGCGGCAAAGACGAGGATGCTGAAGAGAAATCCAGCAGAGTTAAGGGCTGGCTTGAATCACGTGCGGAAGTTCAGCTCATCAACGGTGCCGACGACCCATTAACTAACGATGAGAAGTGGGCGGTTAAACGCACGCAGATTGCAGCGGGGATTGAAAACGAGATTATTAGAGTTAAAGGATCAGGGCGCAATATTATTGAAGAAGATATCATCAGAGTCGTGGCCCATGAATTAGGTGCGGATGAAAAGGATGTTAAAACGGTAGTGAGCGGAGTGATTGAAGAGGTTGTCTCCCGCGAGCTGGTGAAAAATCAGAAACTGGAAGAGGCCTTCGCCCTTAAAATCCTGGGGGAGACAGCACCGAATCAAGTGAGAGAGAAACTTGAGTCGCAAATTCTTCGCATGAAAAAAGTCATGGATCAGATGAAACATGAGCTGATTAAACTTCAGAATGAGAAAAAGTCCCGAGAGAGCACAATTGAGATTCCAGATGCTGTTATCGATAACAACGATGCAATGAAATTGAGATCCGCTCTGACTAAGGCGATGGACATACTCAAAGGAAAAGAGCGCTTACTGGAAAAGAGCAGGTCGGATTTTGATATTAATTTAAAAGTTAAGGATCAGAAAATAATCGCTCTCGAAGAAAAGATCGATGAGTTAAAAAATGAGTTTGCCCGCAGTCGCGAATTTGCCAACGAAGAGAAATTGCAGCAGCTGGAAGTTGAAAACAAGAGTTTGGTTTCACGCCTGGAGCTCGCCAATAAAAAAGTTAACATCATTAGTGAAAACATCGAAAACCGCGACAATGAAGCCTTGGATAAACGCGAGCGCGAGCTTGAGAGTTTGAGGGCCAATATGCAGATGGCCCAATCGGTGATTGAGCGCTTTAAGAATGATAAACTGGAAATGGAGACCCGCTACCAGATAGAGAAAGAAACAAACCGCAAGCTGAAGGAAGAGAGGGATACTCAAGGCAGTATAGGCTCTAAAAATGAAATGCTGGAAAAAGATAACCTGATTGTGGCGATGACCAATGAAAAGAAGGCCATGGAAGAGAAATTTAAGGTCATGACTCTGGAGTTAAAAAAGACCGAACAGAAGCTTAAATTCGCCACCTCACAGCTTGAGTCTTCCAATAAGAAGAAAGGCCCGGCAGCAGGGCAAAAGAGTGCGGAAGCCTATGCTAAACAGCTTGAGCAGGCCAATGGCAGGCTGGCGGAATCCGCCAATGAATTGGCCGAAAAACGTAAAGAAGCCATCAAGCTTAAACAAGAAAATACGCTCTTATCTTCGAAGATTGCCGAACTTGAGAAAAAACTGGGCATTGCCGACAAAAAAGCCTCATAAAAAGTCATTTTTTCACTTGTCAGCCCCACAAATTTTGAGTAAAAATAGTGTCTCAAATCGACGCCCTGCTGGTGAAATTGGCAGACACGCCAGACTTAGGATCTGGTGCGCAAGCGTGGGGGTTCAAGTCCCTCGCAGGGCACCATCGCTTTTTACATTGATTTACAAAATAGCCCATCTCGAATGGGTTTTTTTGTGCCCGAAAACAATCTTCAGATTACAATTTCTAATTAGAACTTTTTAATCCTAAGAATTCTTATTAGTGTTCCCCGATATCAACTTATATAAGATTACGATCGATAGAAGAAAAAAAGCTCCAGCGGCGATCCCCCAAATAAAGGAACTGCTTTCATAGACAACACCTTCGTTAGGATCAAAAGCACGCCCTTCGCTGTTAAACTTCCATTTCCAATACATGCTATAAAACATATAGGCGCAAACAGTGCCGGCCATTGTGGAGAGGGAGAGAATAATTTTTTTAAGCATTTTCATATCCTGCAAAGACTTAATCATATTTTCTATTTTATACTTTCGGTAAATTTTAGGGAGAAAAACATGATTAAAGAGTTTATTTCGTTTTTAAAGGCCTATGGGGTGATTGGTTTGGCCATCGCTGTAATCATCGGGGGAAAACTCAATGACCTGATTGGAAGTCTGGTTAACGACCTATTGATGCCACTAGTGTTTAGACCTGCGCTGATGGCCGCGAACGTGGATGATGTGAGAAAATTAAGTTATGAGGGGATCTTCTACGGAAAGGTCGTCGGGGCCACCGCTGATTTCATCATCGTTGCTTTAGTTGTCTTTCTGATCGCGAAGTTTGTTTTGCGTGAAGAGAAAGTGACTAAGAAATAATTTTAATTAGGGTTCTTTAGCCAGCCGCGCTTCCACACCCATAGGAAAATCCCAAGCGAGATAATCATCATCGCACCGATGACGTAGAAATATCCGGTTGGGTGGTGAAGCTCCGGCATGTAATCAAAGTTCATACCGTAGACCCCGGCAAGGAAGTTTAATGGTAAGAAGAAAATCGAAAACACCGTCAACACGCGCATGACTTCGTTGGTTTTTTGGGCCGAGAGTGAGATGTGCAGGTTCAAGAGACCGTTGACATTTTCCAGGGCGTCTTCAGCGTAGAATAAATTTCGTTCAATGCTTTCGCGCAACCCCTGGAAGTCTTTCCACACGAAGTCTGGCCTGGCCGGAAGTGCGGTGGTGATATCCAGAGAAAATTTTAAAACCTTTCTGATAGCTGTGGCCTTTCTTTTTAAGAAGTAGCCTTCCTTTATAATGTTATGGCTTTTGTTATTCTCATAAATAGTCTGCTCAAAGATCTCCACGCGATTTTCCAGCGCAGTCAGTGGGGCATCGAATGTGAGCATTGAAGAGGTGATGATCTTCTTGATTAAATCTTTTAATGTGTAGTTCTTTTCCGCGGCCTCGGCCCTTAATTCCTCCAGGAATGAATGGTCGATACGGTGGATACTTAAAAGTAGTTTGTCGGTGATGATGAGCGTGATCTTGGTTGTGAGGTCCTGAATGTTGGCGGCGTTTGGTCTAGACGGATCTATAACACGAAGGTAGATAACGGCTGCGGACTCAAGCGATTCGTACTTAGGCAGGTGCTCAGGGTCAAGGGCATTTACAAGGATACGATTGGGAATTTTTAGCTCTTGGGAAAGATAATTTAGATCAGCAGTTTTAGGTGCTGTTAGATCAACCCAACGAATGTTTTGTAACTGAATTTCACTCTTCTTCATAATCGCTCTCAAGAAAATATATCGTCCAATCTTAAGATGAAACTTTGGGAAAATTTAAGGTTATCCTAAATTGACCTCTATTATACTTACTATCATAATCGGAATCTATGGAAGATACCACACTATTAGACATCACTACGGATCCTGTGTATCAGGAATTATTAACCAACTACCCTGAGGTTTCACCAGAGGCTGTCGAGACAATTTTGCGCTTTAATAGAGTGTCAACGTTGATCAACATGAGGCGAGAAGCCACTCTTGGAGAGTACGGACTTACATCGGGAAGATTTCACTTGCTCATGCTCTTAAAGAGACAAGAGCCGGTTCATTCGCTTTCTCCATCGGAGCTGGCAAAGAGAACAGGTGTGACAAGAGGAACCATGACTCAGTTTATTGACGCCATTGAAAAAGACGGTTTCGTAAAGAGAGTTGAGGACCCGAAGGATAGAAGAGGAATGCTGGTAGAGCTGACTGAAAAAGGTGAGGCCGTATTAAAGCAGGTTCTTCCGATTCATATCTCACGCATGGAACACTATACGAGAGTCCTGGACAGCCAGGAGCGCAAGATGATGATTCAAATTATGATGAAGATGGTTAGCACGTTTCAGCCGGCACCGGAGACCGAACTAACCACCCAGCATCTTTAAATCTTATTCAATAACAATTTGTCCGTCTTTTACAATTAAGTAGCCTGAAACTTGATCATCATTTTTCAGGCCACATGATGTATCTACAAATCTCGTCTCTTCTGCTTCATAGAATGAAAGAGGGCATACAATGCTTTCTTTATAATCAGTGAATTTAATCTTGAAAGAACACTCAACTACGTTTTGATCTAAATGATCTTTGCTGTATTCAGTAACTTTTCCGATGAACTGAGCTTCTGGGTTACATGCCAGAGCAGTGCCTGCACTAAATAAAAATCCAATAGCTAATACTAAATTCTTCATCTACTTACTCCAGTTAAAAATACTATTGGAGGCTTTCTACCTTTGTTTTTCATTGGGCTCAAGTCAAGATTCAATATGGGGAAAAATTCACACGGTTTCCAGCCGTTCTCAGGGGGCCGCTTTATAGTTCTACTAAGGCCGGCGGTACTTAGTAGGCTAGATAAATATTATTGGTTCTAGACTTGTCTAACTATCGAAAATGCAAAGTACTTTCTGGTGGCATGAGGTCCTTTTTGCCAGTGGAAAAAAGCTCCTTTTGGCACTTTCTTAGACACTTTTTGGCATCAGTGTTTAAATAATAAGCAGGCCTTGATTAGACGAGTGTTTGATGTCGGGGACTTGAGATTGCATTGATTTTGGCATCGGAAGTGCTTTAGATAATAACAGATTTAGGTTTTAGAAATAAACCAGATTCAAAATACACACAGGAGTGACCCATGAAGAAGTTTTTAGCAGTAACCGCACTTGTAACATTAACTACAACTTCAGCTTTCGCAGCGACCACTGGCTCTTTACTACTTCAAGGGATTGTCGCTCAAAAAGTATCGATCGTTGTTACTCCAGTAGCTGTAGCTTCAGCTCTAGATCTTTCAACAACTCAAGCAGACTTAAAAGTTGCTACAGTTAATGAGCGATCAAACTCAAAGACTGGTTATAAAGTAACAATCTCTTCAGCAAACTTAGGGAAGCTTAAGCGAACTGACGGAGCGGAAGTTTTCTCATACACACTTAAATACGCGGGCTCTGCTGTTGGTTTAACAAGTGCAGCGGGAACAACTTTCACAAACTCATCAGCAGCAGCTGTAAATGTTAACAAAGACCTTAACATTTCATACACAGGTGTAGCCGCTGAATCAATGGTAGAAGGTACATACGCTGATACAGTGACTTTCAATATCGCAGCTAACTAATTTTATAAAATTGATAATACCGAAGGCCTGTCCAGGATGGACAGGCCTTTTTTTTGCTCTAAATCTTAAAATAACAAGAGTTTAGAATAGTGACTCAAGTTAGTCGGGTATTTTTCCGATAAGTCTCATATGAAGACTTTATTGGTATTGTTTACGATGTTTCTTTCATTTTCTTCTTTCGCTGATGGCAGCGGCAGACTGGTGCTTCGGGCCTATGTGCCTCCATCGATTAATACAACTATAAGTCAAACCCAGCTTAGTTCTTCGCGAAGTTTAGTTCTCTTCTCCAGTCAGGTGAATTCCAGGTATTTAAACAATCAGCAAAAGTTTGAAGTAGAAGGATTAGACCAATCAGGGTTAGAGGCAAGCCTTAAAAAAATTGCGGGAAACGATCGCACAATTCAATATGAACTCCTGGTAAAACATCTCAAGGATACAATGCCTGTGCACAGGCCGATTTTCCTAAAAATATCTGCAAATTAGTTTTGTCCTAATTCCTTTTCCCCGGTAAAATTAAAGGAACTTTAAAAAGGCGGTTTCAAGGAATGAAGCGCAATATTTTATTCATCCTCACCAGTTTACTTATCTCCCTTAACTCTTATGCGTTTAAGTTTTCTCCGATGTCCACTTCCATTGGAGTCAAAGAAAAAACCAACGCGACTTTGTTTTATCTGGAAAATGATTCAGAACAGCCGATCGCCGTCACGGCTTCGGTGCTAAAACGTGAGATGAATGCAGAAGGCGTTGAAACCAACCAGAAGATTGGTAACGAGATCACGGTGTATCCAACCCAGCTGATTATTCCGCCAAATGAGAAGCGTTCCGTGAAAGTCACATGGGTGGGAAAAACTCCGCCTGCGCGCGAAGAGGCCTACCGTCTGGTTGCTGAACAGCTTCCGATAGAACTGGATAAAAATAAAAAACAGAAAGCGAGCATTAAAGTTCTTCTTCGTTATGTCGCCGCTCTTTATGTGGAGCCGGAAGGACTGAGTTCGAATGTGGAGCTCAAGAGACTGGAAGTGGACGATAAAAATGTCACACTGATTGTGGAGAATAAAGGAAAAAAGCACCAGGTACTTGCGGATTTGAGTTTAAAATTCTCCGGTAAAAAAGATGTTTTACTTGAGGGCGATGAACTCAAGGGCATGTCAGGAGAAAATGTCCTTGCTGAAAGCGAGCGCATTTTCCGCTTCCCAAAAACCGGCAAGTTCAAAGATATTCAATCAACTGACAAGGTGAAGATTAATTTTGATAAAGATTAATTTAAAACCACTTATATTAACTTCTCTGGTTTTATGTTGTCCGCTTTATTCTACGACGGCCAGGGCCCAGTCTACCGATGAGCTTTTTAAAAAAGTTTTTGGGAAAACCAGCGAAGAGAAAAAGGCTTCAGTTGATGTGTCATTAGGGGATTTTTTCATCGGAGAAGTTCAGGTGACTTTGCTCGGAGAAAAAATCGTCTCGGTTTCCGGCGAGGAGCTTAGAAAAATTCTAGCGGATAAAATCCGCGAGGACAGATTGGGAAGGTATCCTATCCCAGACGGTGATTTAAAACCTGAAACTTTGCCATTTAAAATAGAGTATCATGCTTCAGAATTACGTCTTTCAGTGCTGATTCCTACCGAAGACTTAAGACCGACAGATGCCAACGTCTATGACGACTTAATGCCTTACTACTCCAGAAAAGGAATTGAGCCGGCCCCGTTTTCATTGGGGGTCAATTACAAATTAGAGCAGACACTAAATCACAATACGAATCAGAAAAATTCTTTTACTGCGCAGACTGATACTTTTATGAATATTCAAAAAGTCGCGCTGGAAAACCGCATGACTTACCTCTCTACGAGAGACAGGGAGTGGGGACGACAGGGATCGCGCGCGATCTTTGACCGCCCCGGGCGCATGCAGAGAATCGAGGCCGGTGATGTAAGCTACCCGATCATCGGTTATCAGCAGGCCTACTCTCTAGGCGGACTTTCTTTCTATCGCGATTTTTCACTGAATCCTTACAGGGTTGTTTCACCGACATCATCGTTTGAATTCCAGGTCGACAGCCGCTCACTGGTTAAAACCTATGTGAATAACATTCTACTTAAAACAGAATATATGAGCGCCGGCCGTTATTCAGTTAAGGACATCCCGCTTAACAATGGACTTAACAGAATTGTGGTTGAGATCACTGATGAGTTCGGTGTAACCAAATCATTGACCTTCAATGAATCTGGCTCCCTTGACCTACTTGCTCAGGGAGTAAGCCGTTACGCTATCGCCGGAGGCTATCCTTCAGAGGAAGTGGAAGGAAACTTAAAGTACAAGGAAGAGGAAGGGGCCTTCATTTCGGGTTCTTACCAACATGGGTATTTAAAGCACTGGACGACGGCTGCCTACGCTCAAGGAAATAAGAAATTTTCAATGTTGGGGACGAATCATATTCTTTCCTCAGGTTTTGGGAATTGGTCTCTTGACCTGGCCGGAACAAAAAATGATTTTAATAACGGCTATGTCACTCAGGCCACTTATCAGCTCAATCTCTTTGGAGCCTACTGGTATGACAGCCATACGTTGACGACAAAAGTGGAATACCGCTCTCCATTTTTTAATGAATCAGGTGAGAATTTCAGAAACCGCTTTGATACAACGGTGAGCTCTTCTTATAGTGTGCCGTTGTTTGAAAGATTCAATGTGGCGCTGGGAGGAAGTTATCAGAACCCATCAATCGCAGAGAATGCCCGCATTGCTTACAATGGAAGCTTAACTACAAAAATCATTGAATCAAGTTCGCTAACTGTTTACGCCGGCAAAACCAGGGATGAGCTTAAAAACTGGTCTAGCCAGGTTTATTTTTTCTTTAACATGACCTTTGGTGGAAGTTCGACTTTTGCTTCGGCCTTTTACGAAAGAGAGACGCAGACCAAACGCCTGACAGTGATCCGCGATACCGGGAAAAAATTCAACGACCTGAAAATTTCAGCTTCGGCGGATGATAATAATGTTTCTAAAAACGGCTCGCTGGATTTGCAGTACAATACTGTGCTTGCAGATGTGGGGACCAGACAGGAAGTTATTAAAAACAACGGACAGACTGAAGGTTATAAAACGAGTGTGAGATTGTTGAGTGCATTTGCGTTTGTACATAACGGTGAAGACTCGGCCTTCTCAATTTCAAGACCGATTTCAAACAGCTTTGTTATTTTTAAGCCGAACGCTGACTGGCGCGGACAAAAATTCGGAGTTCAGACGGCCGGTGGGATTAACGATACTTCTACAGGGCTTTTTGGAGAGTCATTGGTTTCAAGTCTGGCGCCTTATCAATATAGAAGACTTCAGCTTGACCCGTCGAATTTAGATCCGGGCTATATTCTAGGACAGGAGAGTTTCGTTGTTTATCCCAGAAGAGACAGCGGGCATTTATTCGTGATTGGAAAATCCGGGTTGCTGGTTTTAAAGGGAAGAATCACTGATGGAAAGAAAAACCCATTGGGACTTAAGGTAGGATTCTTCACTTCATCGTTGACTCAAAAGAGCACGCCGTTTTTTACGGACAGGGACGGGGAGTTTTTCATCGAAGGTGTTGAACCGGGTATTGGGTCTATCCAGATTGATGATGAGAAGTTTAGTCCGGCCTCAATTGATTTAAGTGGAAAAAAACAAGGCATGGTAGAAGTCGGAGAAATCGTTCTGCCTGAAGGAGAGGGTTAGTTATGAAAAAGAAGTCATTGGCGGCCTGGTTTTTGGCCTTGTGCTTTTTTTCAGTCAACGGGGCTTTCGCTGATTGTGATTATAATATGACTGTTCCCACATTTACTTACGGTGTGGGTGACACTAATCCCACTGTTTCAGGAACTGTGCGCGTAAGTAGAGGGCAAGGTGGAAACAGCTCTTCTTGTAACAATTTTTTTCTCGCCTTCACTAAAGGTTGGGCCGGAAACTATAACCGCCGCGGCCTGAACATCACGACCTGGAATGGATACCTCTATTATAATTTATATAAAAATAGCAATGCGACTGGAGTCTTGAAAGAGCCCAGCGATATTGCCTCAACTAACGAAGTTATTTTCAGCACTCTTTCAAAGAGTCAGATAAAAGACATGACTTATTATTTTGCGCTCTCTCCTTTGGACGCCAGCTCTCCTCCGAGTGCCGGGACTTACTATGACGTGGTTCAGGTTCAACTCTACTCGGGGACTTACAATAACATCAACGGCTATGAAGGCTACCGCGATTTGTACGTATTTATGAACGTCTCGAAATTCACTTCTCTTTCTCTGGTGGACACAGGAGGCGCTTATGACAGTGCCCAGACTTCAAAAACTCTGGATTTCGGCGAACTCGAAGCAAATGAGCAATTGGGCTTTGATGTTCGTATCGTCAGTAATGCCGGCTATATTTTGAAAGTTTCCTCGGCCAACAACGGGGTCCTAAAAAGAATTGGGGGCTCAGGGGTCAATTCAAACATCGCCTATGATTTTTATGCCAGCAACTCTTTAAAGACTCTAACTTCTTCGGCGGCTTCACCTGTGACCATTGCGAGTGCGACCGGTAAAACTCCCTCGGGAGGCGCTGTAGTGCCAGTCAGGGTTCAAATTAAATCTGTTACGGACAAGGACCCGGGAACATATCAGGATTACGTTACCTTATCTGTCATTAGCAATGACTAGACGCCAAAAAGCAGCTATTCTTCTTTGTAGAACGCTTAAAATTGTCTAAACTAAGAGCGTCTGTTTAAGAAGGAAATTATGTCTAAAAAAATCTGTTTAACTGGGGTAAAACCAACGGGGATGCCTCACCTTGGAAATTATATCGGCGCAATTAAGCCGGCGATCGATATGGCCAACTCCGGCCTGTATGATTCTTATTATTTTATCGCTGACTACCATTCGCTGATTAATGTTCACGATGCAAAACTTTTAAAAAGTTATATTTATGAAGTGGCGGCCACATGGCTGGCGATGGGGCTCGATCCAAAAAGAGTCACTCTTTACAAGCAAAGCGATATTCCAGAAATCCTGGAGCTAAATTGGATCACTAATTGCTTTACCAGCAAAGGTCTGATGAACAGGGCCCACGCATACAAGGCGATGGTGCAGGAAAACGAATTAGAAAATCGCGACAGAGATGCCGGCGTTAATATGGGGCTATTTTCTTACCCTGTGCTCATGGCCTGTGACATAATGATTCTGAGTGCGGATGTTGTTCCAGTGGGAGCTGATCAGCTTCAGCACATTGAGATCGCCCGCGATATCGCTCACTCATTCAATAGTGTTTACGTGAAAGATTATGAGAAGCTAAGAAAGAAGGCCCAGGAGACCGGATCTACTTATAAAATCAAAGGATCGATTCTGACTCCTCCAGAGGCAATCGTAGCGGAAGGAAATAAACTTCTGGCGGGCCTTGACGGAAGAAAGATGAGCAAGAGTTATAATAACCATATTCCACTTTTTTCAACAGACAAAGAGCTGCAGAAACTCATCAACAGAATCACTACGGATTCAAGCGGGCCGACTGAACCTAAAAATCCGGATGAGTCATTGATCTTCGATTTCTTCCAGACGTTCGCAACTAAAGAGCAGACTGAAGACCTTCGCGCTAGATACCTTCGCGGGATTGGCTGGGGAGAGGCGAAGGCCGATCTTTTAAAGGTTTTAAACGACACTTTAAAAGGGCCTCGAGAGATTTACACCGAGTTGATGGCCGATACCAAAAAGATCGATTTGATTTTAGAGGAAGGTGCCACCAGAGTTCGACCTCGCGCTCAGGAATTAATTAAAACCATGAAAAGCACCATTGGTGTGGTTTAAGAGGAATAATATGAAATATCTAGGATGGATTCTTTGTCTCTCACTCTCAATTGCTCACGCCCAGGAAGTCATTGAGTCGGCCCCGCTAAGTGTTCATGACGATGGCGCGAGAAAAATTATCGAGCGCTCTCAAGGTGAAGCTCCGGCCGCAGTGACAGTGCCGTCAACAGCAACTCAGGTCCCTGCATCAGAGGCACTGGTTATTCCTAACGACGATGTTGTAAATCCTCCTGCTCAAGATAATAAAAAACCATCAAAGAAAAAGACGGCGAAGAAATCAGAAGCTAAGCCAGAGAAAAAAGAGTTTGTTGAAGCGGCCCCAGTTGTGCAGCCAGCTCCTGCAGTTGTTGATGGGCAGTTGAATCTCGATACACCTAAAACAGAATCGCCAGTGCAAGCTCCGGTAGCTGCTCAGAAAGACGGGCAGCTTAAACTTGATCCGGCCCCAGCTAAAAATGATGAAATTAAAATTGAAGATAAGGTAGTTGTCCTTAAACCACAGAACGAAGCGGAAGTTGTTGCGATCGCCATCTATCAGGAGAAGCGCTCACGTTACCTGCAATTTTCAATGGGGTATCTATCTTCCGATTATGAAGCAATTCACAGGTCGCTCGACAACGGTTCAATGATTACCTCTTTTAAATTTGTCGGAGACTTAAACAACCGCGTTCAGACCGGGTTTGCTGTTGAGATCGTCGCTGATAAGAGTGGACAGGAGATCCCAGAGAGCATCCGTTCTCTGCAGTACCGCCTGTTTGCTGATTACCATGCGCCACTATGGCAAAAGAGCGTGAAGATTGACTGGGTTGCCGGGCTCTCTCTCGCTATTGGTGATTACAGCATCAAGAGACGCTATATAAACGGCTCTGGCCAGGAAGTAAGCCTGAAGCTTAAGGATGGAACTATTGTGGGGTTAATCCCCGCTGCCGGCATCAGATTTTATTTGGCCGGGCAAAATAGCTTTGATCTGATGGCCGAATATCATCAATATTTCGGGAAACCTCAGTCACATATCGGTGGTTTGGCCTTCGCCCCAAGATTAAACCTCGAATTCTAATCTTTTTTACACATTGGGCTAGTCGTATCGATTTTAATGTCGTAGAAGACACCTAACATTAAATCGTTTCTTTCTTCGATGAAGCTCTGCGTGCGTCTTTTGGTTCAAGTTTCATCTAGAGCAATTTCGAAGATGAAACCACATTCAAAAGAGGTATTAAGTGACATTCCAAGAATTGCCACTGCGCGAGTCATTGATCCGTGCGATCACAGAAAGAGGCTACGTAGATCCAACAGACATTCAAGCACAAGCTATCCCAGCTCTTGCTACTACTGAGACAGACTTCGTAGGACAAGCGCAAACAGGTACTGGTAAGACAGCGGCCTTCGCTCTTCCACTACTTAACAAAGTTGATGTTAACAACCGTGACGTTCAGGCCCTGATCCTGACTCCAACTCGCGAGTTAGCAAACCAAATCACAGAAGAAATCAAAAAATTCTCAAAGTATGAAAAAGTAAAAACTCTTGCCGTTTACGGTGGTGTTTCTACTGAAGCTCAAGTTCGTGGTCTAAGAAAAGACCGCCCACAGATCGTAGTAGGGACTCCAGGACGTGTTCTGGACCTTATCGACCGTGGTGTTCTAATCCTTGATAACGCAAAATACGCTGTTTTGGATGAAGCAGATGAAATGCTTGATATGGGATTCATCGACGACGTAAAACAGATTCTTTCTAACCTTGGTGAAGAAAGAAAGACGTGGATGTTCTCGGCAACTATGCCGGCCCCAATTCTTTCTCTGATTAAAACTTACTTGAAAGATCCTCTAGTTGTTAAAGTTCAAAAGAAAACTTTATCAAATGAATCGATTGAGCAAAAACACTACGTGGTTCGCTACTCAAATATGAGCGAAGCAGTTTGCAGAATCCTTGATTCTCTTGATGATTACTACGGAATGATTTTCTGCCGTACAAAGGTAGATGCAAAAACTCTTGCAGACGAACTAAATGCACGCGGATATCCATCGGATTCTATGCACGGAGATATGTCGCAACAGCAACGTGACATCACGATGAAAAACTTCAAGCTTAAAAAGATCAACATGCTGGTTTGTACAGACGTTGCCGCTCGCGGAATCGACGTAGACAACCTTACTCACGTAATCAACTACGGTCTTCCACAAGATATCGAATCTTACGTTCACCGTATTGGTAGAACTGGACGTGCAGGTATGAAAGGTGTGGCGATCACACTGGTTGAGCCATCAGAAAGATACAGACTTCGCATGGTTGAAAACAATACTAAAGCGCGTATTGTTCAAGCAACTCTTCCAACTTCACAAGAGTTGAAAGAAGTAATGGTTAAAAAGGAATTGAAGAAATTTGATTCAGTCATTGAAAATC
Source organism: Bacteriovorax sp. (assembly GCA_040377165.1). Taxonomy (GTDB): domain Bacteria; phylum Bdellovibrionota; class Bacteriovoracia; order Bacteriovoracales; family Bacteriovoracaceae; genus Bacteriovorax. The sequence continues at coordinate 43,010 of JBEIPI010000005.1, read as the reverse complement.
TTGAGAAGCTTGATGCTGATCCGGTGTTCACTGAAAAATTCAATGAACTATCAAAAGAAGACCTGCTTAAAGTTATGTACAACCATATCTTCAAGTCACAAATCACTCGTTATGACCACGCACCTTCTCTGGAAATCCAGGAAAGACGCCCGGACAACAGAGACCGTCAACCTCGCGAGTTCAACGACAGAGGAAACTCAAGAGACCAAGGACAAGGCCAGGGCCGTCCGAACAACTCTGGGAATATGAGATTCTTCGTTAACATTGGTAAAGACCATGGTCTTACGCTGAAGTCGCTTTTAGGATCGATTTCTCAAATGGTAAGAGTTGAAGAGCGCCTGATCAGAAACGTAGATATGAAAGAGACTTTCTCTTTCCTTGAAGTTCCTGAGCAATATGGTGAAGTTCTTTTAAAGACAAATAACCCAATGATCATTGACCGCAATGTTCGTTTCGAACTTACACGTTCGGCTCCAATGACACGTCCATCTTACGGTGGTGGTGACAGAGACCGTCGTCCAAGCTTCAGAAGCGGAAGTGCCCACAGAGCTGGCGAGAGAAGTTCTGCTGGATTTGGAAATGGGAACAGATCAGAAGGTCGTTCTGAAAGATCTTTCCGTTCTTAAGACTTTCCATCATAATAAAAGCATCTAAAAAATCGGCGCCCCTTTATAGGGGCGCTTTTTATTTCGGGGCTTTCATATGACAACATCATCGAAAAACACTTTGATCTTTACTGGTGGAGGCTCCGGAGGGCACGTGATGCCGGCCTTGACCATTATCAAAAAAATCAACCAGGATTTTAAGTATGATGTTCACTATGTTGGAGGGATCGCCAGTATTGAGCGTGAACTTGTTGCCGATTACAAATTGACCTATCATCCGATCCGCACCGGGAAGCTTAGACGTTATTTATCAATAGAAAACATGAAGGATATTATCCGCGTTTTCCTGGGTCTTACTGATTCATTCAAACTTCTTTGGAACTTCAATAGAAAAAGCACCCTGGTGTTTTCTTCTGGAGGGTTTGTCTCGGTTCCGGTAGTAATCGCCGCTAAACTTCAAAGGAAAAAAGTCTTTATTCATGAGCAGACCAGCCGTGTAGGTCTGGCCAATAAAATCTGCTCGATTTTTGCCGACAGGGTATTTATCAGCTTTGAGGATTCTTTTAAATATTTCGATGAGAGTAAAACCCATTTCTCTGGCTATCCACTTAGAGAAGAATGTTACACTGACGATATCAAGCAGATTAAGATCAATGGACGCGTGCTTAATGATGAGAAAAAGCCGATTCTCTTCATCACCGGCGGCGGCAACGGAGCGCAGTTGATAAACAAGCTGATTGAGAAGAACTTCGAGTTTCTTTCCAGCAAATATGTCATTGTTCATCAGACGGGAAAGAGCTTCTTTAACGAGTACAGCAGCAAATTAAAACACCCGGACTACCTTCCAATGCCGTTTATCGGGGCAGAGATGATCGACTTGTTTAAACTGGCCACAGTGACGATATCGCGTTCGGGCGCGGGCACGGTCTGCGAATTGATCGCGGTCGGTAAAAAATCAATTTATATTCCGCTTAGGATCGCTCAGAAAAATGAGCAGTTTTTTAATGCGCTTGAGGCCCATAAAAAACTGGGTTCAATCATTATCGAAGAAAAAGAACTATCAGATCAGGTCTTCCTGCAGGCGCTGGAAGAGATTGGGACTCACAATCCCATGATTAAAGTCCAGAAGCAAAACGGACTGCAGTTTTTAGTCGAAGAAATCGAAAAGGCTTTCTAAATTTATCCGATTCTTAAAATATACCCGCGGCTCTTAATTGTTCGGATGTATTTCGAGAAAGGCATTAACTTCTTTCTAAGATTAGAAAGGTGAGTGTCGATGTTCTGGTTTTGCACGTGAATATTTGGCCATAGAAGGTTGGTGATGTATTCACGAGAGAAAACTTTGTTAGGGTTTTTCGCCAGAAGATGAATTAATTTGAATTCGATTGGAGTCAGCTGGATTCTCTCTTCGCCGATCTCTGCCATTTGCATTTCACAGTGAAGTTTAAAACCGTCAAAAGTGATAACTTCCGCTTCACTTGCCTGTGCTTGTTTAGTGCTGATTTTGTTTTTAATGCGAGCAACGAGCTCTCTTAGAGAAACGGGCTTTACGATAAAATCGTCAGCGCCGAGATTTAAACCTTTAATGATTGATTCTTCTGAAGGATCTCCACTCAGAAAGATTACTGGAAGATCAGGGTGAGAAACTTTAAATTTTTCATAGAGTTCAAAGCCGTTCATGTTCGGCATGTGAAGATCCAGAAGAATTAGATCTGTTTCTGTTTTTCCCAAAAAGCTAAGAAGATCTACAGGATTTTGAATAAGCTCAAGATTGAAAGTCGGTGACAGTAATTCGTTATAACTTCTTAAGTTGTCTTTTACGTCATCTACAATCGTTACGTGCATTTTCCTCTCCATAAATTTCTGTTGCTCCTCTTCAGTATAGTTTACAACATTTCCTTTGAATTAAGATTAAACGAAATTGCATACATCTTAAGGAAAGATTTATATCTATATGGATTTATTGTGTCAAGTAGAAGTATTTATAGGAATTTTGTTTCAAAAGTGACGAGAGTTTAGGGCGCCCTTTGAGTAAGGGCGCGTTATTGTTGTGCCTACTGGCCAAGCAAACCTTTAGTTAGTCCCTCATCTAGAGGGTTTACGAACCACATATTAAGAAGGGCCTGAGAGAAAGCACCGTCTCCTTGCTTGGGAAAGGCCTTGCCGGCGAAGGTTAAAACTGCTCCGTCCGGTAAAAAAGTGAAGACTAATTTTTCACCTTTTTTAATATCCCCGAAGTTCGCGTTGAAGGCTTCGAAGGTTGGAAGCATTGATTTATAAGTCGCTTTGTTGGCACCTTCGAAGGCTTCTTTGTATGTGCTCTTTAGGTCTTTTGCGTCCACGTCGCGTACGAAGTGCATAACGATTTGTTTCGGTTCTGCTGTGCCTAGGAAGTCTTTAGAGTCTTTGGTTTTTTGTGAAATATAAAGAGCTCCGTAATAAACTTTAATTTTAAGAAATGTGGCCTTTCTGATTCCGACACCGTTAAGTACCAGGTCTTTTCCAGCGACATTAACTTTGTCGTCAAAGCTGATTGAATCAACTGTTATTGCGTGAGCGCTTAAGGTGAATAGAGTAATGAGCCCCAGGACTAAACTTTTCATGTTAACTTTCCTTGTTAAGAGATTGGTTAAAGATTTCCAGTTTATTGTCCAATAGGGTGGAAGGAGTTGTAAAGTTTTGAGAAAAGCATAAAAAAAATGCTCCCCGAAGGGAGCATTTTTATAATTAGCCTCTGACTACAGAGCGTTTGTTTTGAGCAAGCTCTTTCTTTCTGATGCGGATTGAAGTTGGAGTGACTTCTACCCATTCATCGTTATCAATCCAGTCCAGTGCCCACTCAAGAGTTCTTGGAGCGATTGGTGGAAGAGTGATGTTTTCATCTTTACCCGCAGTTCTTACTGAAGATAAGTGTTTTTCACGAACAGCGTTTACGTTTGTATCGTTTGGACGAGTGTGCTCCCCGATAACTTGTCCTTCGTATGTCGGCTCTCCCGGAACTACGAATTGTCTACCAACGCTTAGAAGGTTAAATAGTGCATATGGAGTCATTTTTCCAAGTCTGTCAGAGATGATCGCACCGTTTTGACGGGCAAGCATTTCACCTACGAATGGACGATATCCAAGGAATTCAGAAGACATTAAACCAGCACCACGAGTATCAGTTAAGAATACACCACGGTAACCAATTAATCCTCTTGAGGGAATGATGAACTCAACTCTTGTTCTATCTTCTCCAAGCGGCATCATGTTTTCCATGATCCCTTTTCTGATTGATAGTTTTTCAGTAATTGGGCCGGTTGCATCTGAAGGAATATCTAGAACAACTTTTTCAAACGGCTCAAGTTTTTCACCAGCTTCATTGGTCTGGAAAAGTACCTGTGGACGACCAACCATGAACTCGAATCCCTTACGACGAAGTTCTTCGAATACGATCGCCAGCTGAAGTTCACCTCTTCCTTTCAGGATGTATACTTTTGGATCGTCAGTAGGTTCATATTGAAGAGCAACGTTTGTTCTAACTGAATCTTCAAGGAATTCTTCTAGTTTTCTTGAAGTTAGGTATTCACCTTCTTGTCCTGATAGCGGAGAAGTTGATACCGAAACCTGAACCCCTACAGTAGGAGGTTCAACAGTGATTCTTGGAAGTGGTTCGATTTTCGTTGTTGAAACAACTGTGTCACCAATCTTTGCGTTAGTGATACCTGCAATTGTAACGATCTCTCCAGCGCGAGCCTCATCAACATCGATGTTTCTTAGGGCCGAGAATTCCTGGATAGCTGTGATTTTGTAGTTTTTGTTTTTCCCATCGACGTCACAAAGTGTGTAGTTACCGTTTTTCTTAACAACACCTCTTTGAATTCTTCCGATAACTAGTGGCCCCAGGTAGTTTGAGTATCCAAGGTTTGTTACAAGAAGTTGAAGATCGTCACCTGGGGCCACCTGTGGCTCTGGGTAGAAATCAGAAACCATGAAATCCAGAATAGGGTGAACATCTGTTCTTACTACTTTTGGATCGTGTGTTGCCCATCCGCCTCTCGCCGAAGCGTAAAGGATAGGTACATCTAAATCGAAATCAGTGATATTTAATTGATCAGCCATTTCCAGGAAAAGGTTTTCAATGTCATTTTTAACTTCATCAATTCTTTCATCTGGTCTGTCGATTTTGTTGATAACTACAGAAATCTTGATTCCTCTCTCCATCGCTTTTTGAAGAACGAAACGAGTTTGCGGAAGTGGTCCTTCAGAAGCATCTACCAGAAGTAGAACCCCATCAACCATCATAAGTGAACGTTCAACTTCCCCACCGAAGTCGGCGTGGCCTGGAGTATCCAGAAGGTTAATTTTTGTATCTTTCCAAACGAACGCACAGTTTTTTGCAGTGATTGTGATCCCGCGTTCTTTTTCAATATCCCCAGAGTCCATTACGCGTTCAGCGACTTGTTCGCGCTCATCAAAAGTATTTGATTGCTTTAAAAGACAGTCAACCATCGTTGTTTTACCATGGTCAACGTGAGCGACGACGGCGATGTTTTTTAGTTTCGAGTAATTCTTAGACATGAGGATAATTCCTTGGTTTCAAGTAGGGAAAAATTTATAATGAATTTTGGGAGACTTTAGCATAAGATGGCCCCTATAGCGAGAACACAATGATTCAGGCCAAAAATTTATCCAAGCATTTCGGTGCACAAGAGTTATTCCACAATGTCAGTTTTCAATTAGGACCCCGTGAACGAGTCGGGCTAGTTGGAAGAAACGGGTCGGGTAAATCTACACTTTTTAAACTAATTCTCGGAGAGTTATCTGCTGATGGGGGGGAGATTTCCATTCCTAAGGGGTATAGACTCGGTGCTCTCGAACAACATATTCACTTTACTAAGCCGACGGTTTTGGAAGAGTGTGTGCAGGTTTTGAATCCGGAAGACTTTAAAGACCATGAGGCTGAAAAAATTCTATTTGGTCTGGGATTCTCAGACGAAGATATGCAGAAAGACCCGAAGAGTTTTTCCGGCGGGTATCAGATCAGGATTAACCTGACCAAGGTCCTTTTGCAGGAACCGAATCTGCTGCTTTTGGATGAGCCGACCAACTATCTCGACATTGTCAGTATGAGATGGCTGAAAAATTTCTTGAAGAATTTTCCCGGCGAAATCATGCTCATCACCCACGACCGTGAGTTTATGGATGATGTCGTCACCCATACGATGGGTTTGCATAGACAACAATTGAAAAAAATCAAAGGCGATACCGCGAAGTTTTACGAACAGATCATCCAGGAGGAGGAGATGTACGAAAAAACCCGCGAGAATCTGGATAAAAAAAGAAAGGAAATGGAAGCTTTTGTTGAGCGTTTTAAGGCCAAGGCCTCTAAGGCGGCACAGGCCCAGTCCAGAATGAAAGCGCTGGAAAAAATGAGTACGATGGATAAACTTGCTGATGTGGATTCGTTGGGATTCAAATTCAGATTCATTGAGTGCCCGGGCAAGCAGATTGCTGAGGTTAAAAACCTGAGTTTTTCTTACCCGGATAAAAAAGAAGATATCTTATTTCACAATCTGAGTTTCCCGATCAATCGTGAAGACAGGATCGGTATCATTGGGAAAAATGGAAAAGGTAAGTCGACACTCTTGAATGTTATTGGCAGTTATCTCTCGGCGAACACCGGCAAGGTGAACTTTCATCCTTCGGCGAAAGTCGGGCATTTTGGTCAGACGAACATCAACCGCCTGAATATGGAAAACACTATTGCCGAGGAAATTCAAAACGAAAATAGCGACCTGACGATCTCCGGTGTCCGCAATATTTGCGGGACGATGATGTTTGATGGGGACCTGGCAAAAAAGAAAATCAAAGTTCTCTCAGGGGGTGAGAGGGCCCGTGTTTTATTGGGAAAAATCCTGGCGAAACCGGCCAATCTTCTGCTTCTGGATGAGCCAACCAACCACTTGGATATGGAGTCGATTGAGTCACTCACTGAAGAGATTGGAAATTTTCCAGGCGCGGTTGTGATTGTCACTCACAGTGAGATCATGCTTCGCAATCTGGCCACAAAACTGGTTATTTTTCACAATGGGAATGCAGAGTTTTTCAACGGAACTTACGACGATTTCCTTGAGAAAATCGGCTGGGAAAGTGAGGAAGGAAAACCAAAACCGGTTAAAGCAAAACTGACAGAAAAAGAAATCAAGCAGCGAAAAGCAGATATTACAATCGAGCGCTCCAGACAGACTAAGCCGCTAAAGGAAGAGATTGAAAAACTCGAGAGTGAAATCACTAAAAATGAGGACTTGCTCAAAAGAATCAATGGGGAGTTGGAAAAAGCAACTATGGCCAACGATACGGCCAAGCTGACTGATTATGCCCATGCTGTCGGGAAGCTTAATCACATGATCGATGAGCTCTTTGAAAAGCTTACAAACACCAATGAAAACCTGAGTTTTATCGAGCAAAAATACGACCGCGAGTTGGAATCGCTTAATTAGTAACTCATTGTTGGCCTGCGCCATCGGGGGTACTGGGATAAGCTGATCTAACTCATGGCGTTTCGGGTTGTTTTCCCCTCTCGGGAATGCTATTTTGACCCCGCAAAATAGCCCATTTTTCGAGAGACAAAATTATGTTGAATGACAACTTTACTTACGCTTTTTCAAGCGATGCTCAAAACGAAATTTACGATTTCATAAAAAACCTCCATCACTACGACCGCATCGAAGATGCGAAAACGCTCGAAAGCGATGACTGCCCGACATTTCTCAAAGAAGTTGAAGAGATCAGAAATGAACTTGAAAACGGCAAGCGCATTGTGATTGTGAGGCCATTTGTTGATCTTCACAATAAGTACACGATTCAAGAGCAAAGAACGATCAGCTGGCTTTTGGGTAACGTGCTTGGTGAGCCGCTGGTGCAGAACGAAGCGGGTGATAAAGTTATTTGTGTTTTCGACCGCGATCGCAATAACACTATGGTGAAAGGGGCCCGTTACCACCAGACCCGCGAGGGGGGGACAATTCACACTGACAATGTCAACGTACCATACCACTGGGAGTACCTGGTGCTTTCGTGTATCTCTCCGGCGATGTCTGGAGGAGAAAATATTCTGGTGAACGCTCTGACAGTTTATAAAATTTTAAAAGAGAAACACCCGGACGTGATTGCTATCCTGGAAAAAAATTTTATTTGGGAGCAGCGTGGAGTGGCCGATGCCACATACGAAGCACCGATCTTAACTTACAATAAAAAAGGCGAACCAATGTTCCGCCACCTTCGTCCGTACATGGAGTCAGCGCACAGAAAAATGGAAACACCATTAACTGATGAGCAGATGTATGCCATCGATACGCTGGACTCGGTTATCGAGCACTCGGATAATCAGTACCGCCATACGTTCAAGGCGGGAGAAATTCTTCTAACTTACGACTCTCAAGTCCTTCACGGGAGAACTTGTTTTTCTGATGCCATGAATGCGGTGACCATTTTTGATTACAAAAAAGACCACCATAAACCTCTTAAGAGAACAATGGACCGCCTTTGGGCAAAGAAGAGAGGTAATCTATGCCTGGTTTAACAGCGCTGATCCTGGCGGCAGGTTACGGCTCGCGCATCGCTGATGTGACTACTAACCCGAAGAGCCTTTTGACGATTAAAGAAAAGACTTTAATGGACTGGCATTTTGAAAGCCTGGCCGCAGTTGGAATTAAAGACGTTGTAGTTGTTACTGGTTACAAAAGAGAAGTTCTGGAAGATTACTTGCAAAAATTTAAAAGTAATTTCAACCTGGATTTTGCGGTTAACGATGATTACAAAGTTAAAGGCAATACATACTCACTCTTTTTTGGACTAGAGAAAGTAGAAACTGATTTTCTTCTTTTTGATGCCGACTTGATTTACGAAACAGACATTTTAAGGGCCTTTGTTGAGGATAAAAACCCTAACCAGATTTTGGTCGGGAAGAGTTCAATTGACGATATCGAGTGCGCTAAAACGATGATCGACAGCGACGGTTTTGTCCGCATGACAATCGACAAGCGCGCAGTAAGCGCTGAAGAGCGTGCGAAATACACCTTCGCTGGAGAGGCAATCGGAATTTTGAAATTCTCCAAAGAGTACAGAGACGATATGTTTCATGAGTGCAAAGAGTTCCTGGCCGATGAGAAAAATATCTCAAAAAACTGGGAGCATGTGATGAACGAATTCCTGCATACGCATGATATGTCGATTCATCAATCAGTCAGCGATAAGTGGGTAGAGATTGATAACCGTGAAGATTACGATCGCGCCAAAAAACTTTTTGGAGAGCTGATTTGAAAATGCAAGGTGGCTTTTGAGTATAAGAAAATGAATAAATTTTTCGATCAGCATTACGGAAGAAGCTTTGCTTCGACTTTCCCTTAGCTGGCCGATTGGTACAACAACATTCCCATGGAGAATCGCTCGTGACCTGGCTTTCAGAATATAGAAGTTCATTAAAGAATGTCCATGCAGAAGAATTTCTGGATGTTTATTTTTTCAGACCAATTGCTTTTGTCATTGTAAAGTCGCTATACCGACTGCCATTGACACCGAACAATTATTCCTTTGCCTCTTTCGTTTCTGGCTTTGTGGCGGCTTGGTTTTTTTATCAGGCAGAATTCCGCTGGGGAGCTTTTTTCTTTTTCTTGTTTGCGGTCCTTGATTGTTGTGATGGCATGCAGGCGAGAATGAAGAAAAATGGCTCAGAGTTCGGAAGATTTATCGATGGACTGGTGGATTATACTTCCAATATTGCCTGTTACATCGGACTTGGTTTTGGAGTCAGTAAAGTGATGCCGATGATGGGAGCTATTCCCACTGTTTATCTGGTTTTGGCGGCCGGAGTGAGCAAGGCATTGCATTCGTTTATGTACGATCATTATTTAATGGAATATTTATCCTATGACCGTGGAGACGGCGGCTTTGTTCAAAGGGAAGTGGAGGAGCTGCGCGAGAAACTACGTGTGGCCAGGGCAAACCCGAATGAATCCAAGATTCGTCTGTTCATGCTTTGGACGTATTTGGGCTTTAGTACGCTTCAGGCGGGAAATGAGGGGCGAAAGCTTAAGTTTGAATGCAGAAAATACATTGAGAAAAATTACCGTGTTATCCAGATGTGGGGGCTGATCGGGCCGGCATGGCATATTATCTTTTTAATCCTGGCCTTCTTGTTTAATAGACCAGAGTGGCTATTTGGGTACGCAATAATCTTCGGAAATTTCTGGCTGGTGGTGATGTTTTTGTATCAACAGAAAATCTTTCATCGTCTTTCGAGGGCCGAAGCATGATCGCATTGTTGGTGGGAATAGCAGTCGGATTTTTAATGTGTATCCCGGTAGGGCCGATTAACGTGTGGGTTGTAAACACTTTGATCAAACACAATTTCCGTTCGGCCTTCTCCATCGCTCTTGGCGGCTCACTCATGGATTTTTCTTATTTCATGGTCATCCTGACCGGGCTTTCACTGTTTACTTTTTCAGAGAGGACAACGCTGATTTTAAAGATCGCCGGAGTGCTCTTTCTGTTTATATTCGGCTTAAAAGAAGTCCTGACTAAAAACCAGGTTTTTGAAGTAAAGGAAGAGGACAAAAAGAAAATGCCTCACGCTTCAAGTTTCTTTTTGCTGGGAGTTTTGATCTACACTTCAAACCCGACCTTGATTGCGACGATGTCGGGGTTGGCTGCAGTGATTAAGTCATGGCATGCCTTTGATTATAACTTCTTGAATTATTTCTTCCTGTCATTGGGAGTAGCGGTGGGATCGGCCGGCTGGTTCTATTTCCTGCTAAAAATGGTTCAGCGTTATCAGAATCGTATTCCGCAGAAGTTCTTTCTTCACTTCAGCCGCACATCAGGTGTGCTGATTGTAATGTTTAGTTTATTTATGGCCTTTAATGTTTATAAGGAAATGTATTTATGAAAAAGACAACTCAGTTAAGACAGATGCTTCAGTCAAATGAACTGGAGTTTTTAATGGAAGCCCACAATGGGATGTCAGCCATCATCGCTCAGGAAGCAGGCTTTAAAGGGATCTGGGGATCAGGTCTATCAATCTCTGCGTCTTTAGGGGTGAGAGATAATAACGAGGCTTCATGGACTCAAGTTCTTGATGTTGTCGAGTATATGAGTGACGCCACAAGAATTCCTATTCTTCTTGACGGAGATACAGGATACGGGAACTTCAACAACATGAGACGCCTGGTTATGAAGCTTGAGCAGCGTGGAGTTGCTGGGGTTTGTATTGAAGATAAAATTTTTCCGAAGACTAACTCATTTTTAAGAACAGAGGCACAACCTCTGGCGGATATCGATGAATTCTGCGGAAAGATTAAAGCAGGTCAAGATACAAAATCTGACGATGACTTTAATATCATCGCCCGTGTAGAAGCATTGATTGCAGGATGGGGATTACAAGAAGCTGTCAGAAGAGCTGAAGCTTACCGACAGGCCGGGGCCAATGGGATCCTGATGCACTCAAAAATTTCCAAGGCAGATGAAATTCTTGCTTTCATGAGAGAATGGGGAGAGAGATCAAAAACTTGCCCGGTAGTTATTGTACCAACAAAATACTATTCAACTCCGACAGACGTTTTTAGACAAGCGAATGTTTCGGTGTGTATTTGGGCCAACCACCAGATGAGAGCGGCAATCTCTGCGATGCAGGCCGTGACTAAAACTATCTACACTGAGCAGTCACTGATCAATGTAGAAGATAAAGTTGTGACGGTAAAAGAAGTTTTCCGCCTGCAAAATGACTCTGAACTTGAAGAAGCGGAAAAACTTTACTTAAAAGTAGCGGACGCTGAAAAGCCAAGAGCGATTTTTCTGGCGGCTTCAAGAGGGGCTGAGCTTAAGGAGTTAACAGAAGACCGTCCGAAGGTCCTGATCGACATCAATGGCAAACCGCTAATTGAGCAGTCAATCGACAGTTTCTACGATCACGACATCAAAGATATCTCGATTGTCCGCGGATACAAAAAAGAAGCCTTCAAGTTCCCAAATATTAAATATATCGACAACGATAACTATGAGAGCACAAATGAGCTGGCTTCGCTTTTTCTGGCGAAAAAAGAAATCATGGATCACACTGTGATCTCTTACGGTGATATCCTTTACAGAAAATATATCCTTTCTCGTTTATTAGAAGAGAAAGGGGATGTGACGATTGTTGTAGATGCCAGCGTAGAAAAAAGATCTCCTGATTACCAGGGAGATTTCGTTCAGTGCTCCCGCGCTCACAGCTCAAACTACAATGAGGCACCCGCCGAATTAAAAGGCATCCAGTTTGGAAAAGCGGCCGACAACAAAGGCGCTCATGGAGAATGGATTGGTCTGGTGAAAACAAATAAGGCCGGATCAGAGGCCCTTAGCAGAACACTTGAAGAACTGGCTAAAACCGCTGAGTTCAACAAGCTTAAGCTTCCGGACCTGATGAATAAGTTGATTGAAAAAAACGTGAAGATCAACGTTATGTACATCGACGGGCACTGGATGGATGTCGACAGCTATGCTGACGTATCAAAGGGACAAAAATTTTAGTGAACAGTATCGTACTTCGGGCATTAAATGCGAATGATGAAAAGGCCTTCAGAGAAGGTCTGGAGTTATTCTCAGATATGGATAGTGACTGGTATAGTTTTATCTGGGAATTGGGGATGAAGTTTGAAACTCACCTGCAAACCCTGGATGACCGTTTCCACGGAAGAAATCTTTCTCCGGGAAGAGTCCCTGATTCAATGCTCTATGCGTTTTTGGAAGGCAAGATCGTCGGCCGCTCGAGCATTAGGCATGAGTTGAATGACTATCTTCTTAAGATCGGTGGCAATATTGGTTATGCGGTGGCGACACCTTATAGAGGCAAAGGTATTGCGACAGAGATTTTAAGACAGTCGCTTATTTACTGCAGGGATGAGTTGAAGTTAGAGCGCGTATTAGTGACCTGTGATGATGACAACATTGGATCGATTAAAACAATATTAAAAAATGGTGGCGTGTTCGAGAATAAACTTTTGAACCAGGGAAAGAGCACCCACACTAACCGTTATTGGATAAAATTATGATTACAGCAGACAAATTTTTAATTCCGGCAAGAGAATTAGGATTCAACTTTTTCACTGGAACCCCGTGTTCCTATTTAAAACCTTTTATCAATTATGTTATTGATACAGATGGTTTTGATTTCGTCGACAGCGTTAACGAAGGCGATGCAATTGCCATTGCTGCAGGTGCGACTATCGGAGGTAAACGCGCGGTGGTGATGTTCCAGAACTCTGGTCTTGGAAATGCCGTAAACCCGATAACGTCTTTAACCTACACATTCAATATCCCGGTAATGATCATCACTACTCTTCGCGGAGAAGTAGGAGGGCCGGCGGACGAGCCTCAGCATGAGTTAATGGGACAAATCACAACTCAGATGCTTGAGACAATGAGACTTAAATGGGCCTATTTCCCGCAGACAGACGAAGAAGTGGCCCCCGCGCTTAAAGTAGCAGACGAGTACATGAAAAAGCACAATCAGCCTTTCGTCTTTGTAATGAGAAAAGACGACATTGCAGAATACAAACTGCAGAAGAAGCCGGCGCCATCTAAAAAAGATTTCAGTATCACTCATAAAGACCACTTCGAGCTGGACTATAAGGCCCGCACGACCAGAACCCCAGTGCTGGAAGTATTACAGAAATCTGTAGGTCTTGAAGCGGCAGTTATTGCTACAACCGGAAAGACAGGAAGAGAGTTTTATGAAGTAGGTGATCAGAAAAACCAGCTTTATATGGTCGGTTCAATGGGGTGTGCACTTGCTTTTGGTCTGGGACTTGCGATGGTGAAGCCAAAGCTTAAAGTCATTGTTCTTGATGGTGATGGAGCTCTTTTAATGAGAACTGGTTCAATGGCCACTGCGGGCGCTTACAAACCGAAAAATCTGGTTCATATCCTGATCGATAACGAAGCACACGATTCAACGGGCGGGCAAGGCACTGTCACAGGTGGAGTTTCATTTGGAACGATCGCCGCTGGTTTTGGTTATGATAAGGTCTACTCAACTGATAGATTGGAGAAATTCACTGAGATCGTTGAAGAGATTAAAAAGAGCGATGCAGTGACTTTCGTGCATATGAAAACGCAAAAAGGCTCTCCGGAAAAACTGGGAAGACCTAAGGTCACTCCGGCGGAAGTGTCGGTTCGATTTGCAGAATTTGTTCAATCAAAATAAAAAACAAAAGGCCCCAATTCAGGGGCCTTTTTTATTGCAGCAGGATTAGAAATTACTTAAGCGGGTTACAACATCCGTAAAGAACAGAATCTTTAGTTGTGTACATAATGTGTTTTTCATAAACAGTGTCACTCATTCCATCACTACATTCACCAGTAACGATTGTTGCTGTAGCATTTGGTGTTTTTACTACGAACGCGAAATCAGCCGCGTATCCGTGAGCATCAACTCTAGAAACAACTTCTTCTTTCGTTGTTGTTTCATCGGCCATGAACTCATTGAAAGTCACAGTGTTGCCTTCAAGTTTTAAATCCCAGAATGGCTCTGTTCCACCACATGATAAATCAGCAGCTGCGAAAGTTGAAAATGAAGCCGTAAGTGCTAAAAGAGCGATAAGTTTTTTCATACAAAAGACTCCTAAAATATGTGTTGTCGGGGTTGTAGCAAATTTTAGGGTAGATCTCTAGGGGGGCCGTAAAAAGTACGGTTAAAGCAGCTCAGACCAGGTCATTCCAAGAGCTATTGAGCGATAAAGCGCTGAATTCCGGCTTTTTCCAAGCAGTGTGGAGTCGGTATAACTCAGGTTGATCGAGGTGTCAGGACGGAACATCCAGGCCGGGGAGACTGTCAGTTCCCAGCATTGCCCCGGGACCAGTGTGCGGGACTGGTACTCTTTTTGGCCAGATAATTCCATTGAAGCGTCCCCGAAAGATCCAAGGAATCAGTGAAGGAATAAGTATAGGTTCCGGTGCTTGAAAACGCATAAGTTGAATCCAGATTTTTTTGTTTCGGCAGGTACTGTGGTGTGATGCTAAACTTGTAATCACCTTTGACCATCACCACAGGAAAATCCATTTTATAAAAACCGGTGCCGCGGATATCTGTACGCAGCTCTTTTTTCGAATTAAAATTGTTCTCTCCAAAAGGAATGATGAGTTTTGCTCCGGCAAAAACTCTTGGTGCCCACTCATCATAGTTGTAATTGGTGAGGGTCTCATAAAAAGCACCGAGACTTAAATCGCCTAGACCTGAGTCCGTTTCATTCCTGCCTAAGCGTTTTGATTCTTTCTGGATAAATGAGAGGGCGGCATTTCCCTGAAGTCGGTCAACAAACAATCGTTTGTACTCAATTGATTGAGTCAGTGTTTGATCCTTATTCTGGCCGCTGTCCATCAGCGCCTGGCCATTATTGTTGGTTTGGCCGATATCTGCCCTGAAGACCGAAGAGACAGTCCACTCCTGAAGGTGATCAGCAATCATCACTGAGGCCGCGGATTGTCCGCCTCCACAGCAGGAAGCCGCATAAGTATTGGTCGTTAAGAGAAAAATAATTAAAGAGTAATAGATTTTTGCCATTGATCGATTACCTGATTGTTTTTTAGTATTTCAAGATGCAGGACCCATAATCCTGGCATGATAAAGGCCAACTCGGAAAATGTGTAATGGAGAGAGTCGCTCGATGTAATTTCGATAGGCGAAGAGCCGTGTCCCATATCTGGCATCCACAAGTAGGCATGCACTGAGTGATCGGCTTCAAGCGAAGCATCGAATTCAATTTCAAATGAACTCAAATCATCGAGCGTTGGAGAAACAACCCATTTTAAATCGAAAGAGCGTTTGATGACCGGGAGTCTTTCGCTTAAAAGCATTCCACCGGAGATCTCATCTTTTGTTTTCTCTAATTTGTTAAAGAGTGGAGACTTCCCGCATCCGCTCAGCAAAAAAAGTGTCAGGAGAATAATTATCTTAAAATTACACATCCAAGTGACCTTGTTTCCTTTTCAGTTATCGGCAGATGGTTTTGTAGTTCAGATAAAGCGTTTTTTAAATAAGTTTTTTTAGCACTTGCCGGATTTGTCCTGTCGGTGATGCCCCCGTTATAGATGACGTTATTTTTCTCATCAAGAATAATAGACTGAGGTGTGCGGTTGGCCTTTAGCTGATTAGCGATCAGTAGATTATGATCCTCGATCACTGGAAAGTTTGGTTTGTAATTTTCAATCAACTCATTCACATCTTTAGTTGTGGCTCCTCTGACCGAATGGATGCCGTAGAACTCAATTTCAGGATAAGTCTTAGAGAGCTCATTTATGTAGGGAATGTTCTGCTGAGTGCAGGGACAGGTTTTACTTAAAAAGACCAGTACTCTAGGTTTGTTCAGATGCAAAACATCAGCAGCAAAAGCATTCAAACTTATCAAGAGACTTAATAAAAAAGATTTCATTCTTTTAGTCCAACTCAACTTTTGTGCGGACTTCTTCTATTACATTTTTTCCGTTTAAAAGTTGAATGCGCAAGAACCAATCGCCCATCATTCCACCCATGAAATAAATTTTTTCAACCAGAAAGTCATCGGGAGACACTGTGGTTATTTTTGTCGGGCGAGACCCGTGCTCATGGCCTCCGTCCATCACCATCCATGGAATAACGTTTACAGCATAACCGGAATTATTTTTTAGAACGACAGTTGCGCTGGTGTATTGATTAAAAACAGGTTTAGAGATCCACTCGATCTTTGCGCACACATTCTGCTTTGAAAAAGAAATTTCATCTTGTTCACAGGCGAATGCTGAGGTAGAAAAATAAGCAATGAGAGTCGTAATTAATAAGGTCTTCATGTGATCTCCGGTAAAAAAATATATCTGATTTATACCCGAGACTGAATGAATGGTAACTGCAACAAAATAGTGCAGTCGATGTAAACTAAAGAAATTATATGACATATATTTTAAATCAATTGAGAAAATGGCTGTTTCCTATGGGGAATAAACTCAATGAGAACGTGCTGAGAGCATCTCTGATTATTTCTTTGCGCTGGGCAATCCTGGTTGTGGAGTTTTTCACTGCGGTGATCTATGGTTTTCTGGGGCAATTGTCGTGGGCAAATTATGCTTCCATCGTCTTAACGATCGTGTTTTCTGTCATCTTCAACGCCTTTATCACTTATCGATTGAAAGAGCGTGAAGTGGTGAGCACGGGCAATCTCGCTTTTCAGTTATTCTTTGATGTTTTTCAGCTCTACATTTTCTTAAAGTTGGTTATGCCAAAAACCAATCCATTGGTGGAAATTTTTTATCTGCCATTAATTGTCTCAATGATCGTTCTCCCGTTTGTCTGGAACTTTTGTTTTGCTGTATTAGTTGCAGTTCTTGTCGGAAGTTTTTATCTTTCTAGTTCGGCCGATCACCATAACTATCATCATTTTTACTCCCATCTCTTTACCATGGGGCTTCTGTGCATGGTGCTCAATCTGCTCATGAGTTTTATCCGTCATTTTCAAGAAAGACTTTTGAGTGTTCAGGATTATAAACAGCGTATGGATCACTTGAAAGTTGTCGGCGCTATGTCCTCAGGATTTTGTCATCAGATGGCCACGCCTCTAAATACGATCAAACTGCGCCTGGACAGAATGAACAGGAATCAAAATTACTCTCAAGATGATATGAATTCGGCCCTCATGGCATTAGGGCAGTGTGAGGTGGCCTTGCGTGATCTTTCGGAGTTTCGTTCTGAGAAATCGTCAGGATTGCTGGAGAAAATTCAGATCAAAGATTTTTGTCAGAATTTAATTGCAAAATCTTATCCTGAGATCCGACTGGAAGTTTCTGAGGACATCTCCTATTTTTCAACCCATCCTCAACTTCTTACTCAAACCCTTCTGGATCTTTTTGATAATGCACTGGAGGCCTCAGAGAAAGTGCTGCTTAAAATCTATCAGGATTCTAGCCTCGTTCATTTCGAGGTAATTAACTACGATGCTGCAATTTCTAAAGATATTTTAGAGAAATTAGGCGAGCCTTTTAATAGTACGAAAGAAGTAGGGGCGGGGTTAGGATTATTTAATGCCGTAAACTCCGCTTTGGTTATGCATGGGAAATTTCATGTTTTTAATCAAAATAAAAGTGTCCATGCAATTCTTTCGCTTCCGACTGAAGAAGTGGAGGTTGGGTAATGAATGTACTTTTGATTGATGACGACGAGAATTTTTCCTCTTCTCTGGTTCTCGAGTTTCGGGACCGTCAGATTCATGTTAGTGCCTTTAATAAGTTTGCAGGTATTCCGGATTCAGCAGTGATGAGTGCAACTCATGCGATTGTTGACTTGAGACTTAAAGGGGAAAATGGACTCAACATTCTGATTGCCCTTAGAGAGAGAAATCCTGATATCAAAATGATCATGCTTACAGGTTTTGGGACAATCTCAACTGCTGTGGAGGCGATAAAACTTGGCGCTATAAATTATTTATCTAAACCAGTCTCCTTTGATGTTTTGTTGCACACAATGCAAAATACCACTCTGGAGGAGGTTGTTGTTCCGGAATCTGAAATGACTCTCGCTGAAAAAGAGCGGGAATACATTGAATATGTATTGGTTAAATGTGATGGGAACATTTCCAAGGCGGCTAAAATTTTAGGCCTCCATCGTCAAAGTTTACAGCGAATGTTGCGCAAATACCCCTTCCACCGAAGCGAATAAAAGGCTAATATTGGCCAAATTTTATTTTTCCGAATGAGGCTTCCGATGAAGACAGTTAAGCGTAATATTCTTTTAAACCCAGGTCCTGCCACGACAACAGATACAGTAAAAAATGCAATGGTCGTTGCTGATATTTGCCCCAGGGAATTAGAGTTTGGCGAGCTGACGCTGTCGGTGCGCGATGACCTGATTAAAATCGCTCATGGTGGAAAAAACTATACTTGTGTGCTTATGACTTCTTCAGGAACGGGTGGAGTAGAAGCTTGTTTAACCTCAGTCATCCCTCACGATAAAAAAGTTTTAATCGTTAACAATGGAGCTTATGGTGAGCGTATGCAGGCCATTTGCGATGCTTACGGGATCGCCCATGTCGACTACAACATTCAGGCAGGGCTTCCGATTGATCTGGCAGAGCTGGAAAAATTAATCCAGACTCATCAGCATGAACTCTCTCATGTCGCTTTCATCCACCACGAAACGACAGTGGGGATTTTGAATCCACTAAAGGAGATTTGTACACTTTCTCATAAATATAAAATGGAAAACATCGTCGATGCCATGAGCTCTTTTGCCGGCATGGATATCAATGTAGAAAGAGATAACGTTGACTACCTTGTCTCATCATCAAATAAATGTATCCAGGGGATGGCGGGAATCAGTTTTGTTATCGCCCGTCTAGAGAGTTTAAAAAAGACCACTTCGATTAAAAGAAATTTTTACTTCAATCTCATGGCGAATTACGAGTACCTGAACAAAAATAAGCAATTTCTTTTTACACCACCGGTGCAGACGCTTTATGCTTTAAGACAGGCAATTAATGAATACTTCACAGAGGGTGGAGAGAACCGCTTCAAGCGCTACGCTTCGATGTATGAAGTGATGAAAGCAGGAGTGAAGAAGCTGGGGTTCGAATTCTTAGTAGAAGAAAGACACCACGCTAAATTGCTTACGGCGATTTTAGACCCGAAAAGCCCGCATTATTCTTTCAATGAAATGCATGATTATTTGATTGAGAGAGGTTTTACTATTTATCCTGGAAAGGTCGGAAACGTGAATACGTTCAGACTATCTAATATCGGCGAGATTTACCCCGCCGATATTGAGAATTTTTTAGTCGTGTTCGAAGAATACTTAAGATTAAAAAAAATCATTTAATCGCGGCTTTCTTATAGTTGCGGGCTAACCCCTACAGCGATGACAATAACGATAAGGCATAAAATAATGATGTCGAGCTTGCTAATTTTGTTCCAGATCATAAAGACTCCCCATTAAATTAAAAATCGGATGGGGATTAATACGTTTTTTGCTACGGAATGCCAATCGCCTATGTAACTTTTATTGAGTTTTTATTTAATGAGCTCCAATCCTGACCTAAGTATCCGAAAACAAGCCAGTAAATTCGATCCCCCATACCGCCGAGCGAGAAGTTCGCATGGTAAATAATGAAGACAGGCAGATGCGCCAAAAGAAAGAGCGCCATGGTTTGGCGTTCAACGTTGTTCTCAGTGAGGCCCTTGAGGACTCCGACTATCATAAGCAAATAGGCGACGATGGAGAGGATTAAAAGTGGGTAGCCGCCGATGACTCCGGCCGAGACAAAGAGATTGTGGGGGTCTTTGAATGAGTTGTAGCCCTCGACTTCAATGCCCTCCTTAGAGCCGCTAAAAAACTTGTAAAGAATGCCGTGACCGAAATACGGGCTTTGTTCAAACATTGCCCATCCGCGGAAGACCTCATCCATTCTGGTGGAAACTCCATCTTGTGCGGGCCTTAGTCCAAAGCCGGTTTTTCCGGTAGTGATCTCATACATAAATTTAGAGACGGGAGCACCAACCAATAAAACAGAAATCAGAAAGCACGAAAGGAAAGTGAACTTAAAAAGTCTGATGGATCTTTTTTTTGAACCAAAAATAAGAATTCCTACAAAGCCGGTGATGGCAATGGTTCCGAAGGCCGCTTTGGTTGAAGTGGCAAGGACGGCGAGAGTAATAATTAAGAGGCCGATGATTTTTAAGAGAGTATTGTTTTTTAAAGTCCAGGGTTTATCCTGGAAGATTTTTGGGAAAAAGAAAATAAAGGCGACAGTACTCGCGGTCACCATGTGCGGGATGTGTTTAAAAAAGCCGACGAATCGTCCTCCGCGGAACATGAATGGAAAGAGTAAAGGCAAAAAAAGGAAACTGGTGATGACCAGAAACGAGCTAACTTTATTAATCCAGGCAGTGAATTTCTCCAGCGGAAAGACAGAGGGCACCACTACACCGTAAAGCAGGATAAGCATGATGGCCATTCCCAGACCACCCAACTGCACTAGTACCGATTGAGTGACGTTGACCAGAGTGATTTGAAAAAGCGTTTGAATGGAAAGAACAGCAATCAGGATGTAGATGAATGTTTTATAAAGTTTAGATAGAGGGTATTGGTTTCTGTTTTTGAGCCAATAATAAATCAAGATCAAAGCGATCACAAACTGCACACCGAAATTGATGAAGGGGTGAAGACCGTACTGAAAGATAAACGGAGGCACAGAATACGGAATAACCTGAAGCCATTTAAAGGAAAGTTTAGAAACGAAAATCAGGACGATCAGCGTGATACAGCAGGCGTCGATGATTTTTCTGACTGAAAAACGAGGTTCAATCATTGACTTTATCTTTAATGATGACGGCGGTCAGTAGAGTGGTAAGTAATACGGATACGATGGAGATGATTCTGAAAGAATCATTGCTGATAAGCGGGCTTTTGTTTTTAATCAGGACAATGTCGTTTGAGGCCAGAGTATAATCATTCTGTGCTCCGGATTTCAGGACTTCTTCCAGATTCAGATTCAAGCTCTTTTGCGAAACACCACTGGCCGAAACTACATTTTGTTGATCATTTCCAATCACAATATTTTCAAGGTCCGCTTCACTGCTTGTTCCACCAGCAAGTGAAAGAAGAGTTGTTAGTTTCATGTTCGCTGGGACATGGTAAAGACCGGCGTTTTTAACAGCGCCCAGAAGCCTGATCGGGATGAGCTCTTGATTAGGGTAAGACTCAAAAACAAATTCAGAAGGGGAGCTAAGATTATATTTCTGGTTTTTGGCGGCCTCAGTTGTCGCCGCGTATGTTTGATTGATTAGAATAGTGTACGTAAAAAGACAGATAATCAGTCGTCTCATGTCCCATATCCCCCGAGGAGCGAAAAATTTAGTGGTCCCTCTCATGATAGCAGAAATATTTTTAAATAAAAAAATATCTAGGCTTTAGAGAATTGGATCTTTGACGATAAGATATTAAATACAGGATAACAATGAACGCAAACGAAGAGATTTCTCTACATCAAGTCTTGCAGATTTTCACCAAGCGCTGGAAGTATCTTCTGCTCTTGGCGCTTGTTTTCGTTCTGGGTGCCTTAATCAAACATAAGTATTTTCCCACTTATCCGGGAACTGGAAAACTGATCATTAAAGATGTTCGAAACAGTCAACTACAGCTTGTGCTCAATTCAGTTGCCGGTGCCGCCAATGAAGGTGGTGGAGACGTAAAAGGGGACGACGAAGTTGAAAGAGCAGAGACTGTTCTTGATACTCATGAATATTATGTGGCCCTGGCAAACCGATTATTGATGATAAAAAATGAGCAGAAGACTCCGGCATTAATCAACTTCTTTAAGCGTTTTGAAGGTAATGAAAGCAACCCGGAATTTGCTCATGATGTTGGTAATGCACTGGCGGGGATGTTGTCGTTTAGTTCATCAAAAGGCGGCGTACTTTCTATAAATGTTAAGACATACAATCGCGAACTCTCAGTGATCATTGTTAATGCCGCTTTAGAAGAGGCGCAAAAAAATATTATCGACCGCGAACTAGAGGACTTAAACCGCGCTGAAAGTTATTTCAACTTGGAAATCCAGAGCGTCAGAAGCAGGCTGGACTCGATTGAAAACTCAACGGTGAAAAAGCTGCAAAAAAACCAGATCCTTTCGGTGGATGTGGAAAAAGGTGACAGCTCAAAATACATCAGTGAATTAAAGAAAAACATTAATGACACCAAAATCGCAATCTCAAATAACGAAAGCAGAATTGCCGCCTTAAATGAGAAAATTAAAAATGGTGGCGCCAAAGACCTGGGTGTAATCAGCAAATTCAACGAATCTTCTCAGGTAAAAGTCCTGGAAAATGAGAACAGAGACCTGCAGATTGAGTTGAAGACGTATCAATCCTACCTGCGCAGCTACGAAAATCAAAAGACTGGACTGGTTCCAATGCAGTACGAAATTCAAAAAATGAATGCTAACCATGATTTTGAATACAAAATGTTCGCTTCGCTTAATGACAGTCTGGCGAGAATTGGTTTACAAAAGACTTATGTAAAAAACAAAGTGGATATTTTAGAGAAAGAAAGAATTTCCAAAGTGCGCTCAAGCCCGGCGCTTTTTATAATGGTGGTTATTTCTCTAATGCTTTCACAGGTTATCGGGATGTTCAGCATTTATGTCTACGAACTTTTCAAACCTCAGGAACTTTGAAGAACTCGCGCAGTCTATTTTGCGTGAGTTCGGTACTATCTCCCGCACATTTTCCCAATTTCAGACAGGCAATAATCTCGACTGCATAAGTGGCTGCGGTAAATGCTGCTTTAATTCGGAAGTTTATTGCTCACCGATTGAACTTCTTCCCTTGGCGATGGAGTTATTGAAGCGAGGAGAGGCGCAGAAAGTTTACGATCAATGCGATACTATAGAGGATAAGCGCTGCTTTTTTCTGGTGGTGGACAATGCGGAAAAATATCATGGAAAATGCGGTGAATACCAGCACCGACCGCTAGTATGCCGCGCTTTTGGTGTATCGGCCCGGCATGGAAAAAATGGTCAAGTCGATTTTTCAGTATGCCAAGTGATCAAAGAGAACAAAAGCGGAGAGTTTCAAGCAATGCTCTCAAAGCTTGCGAGCAATGAACTTCAGGATATGCCATTTATTGATTACGCAAAAAATCAGCTGGCGAGTCTTGACCCCCGCTTTCTTGAGCGCGAATACCCCATTAATCAATCTTTAAAAATCATGCTGGAAAAAGTACTGCTGCTGGCCCAGTACGCTTAGATTATTGAGCGGCCCTGATGACAGCTTCACCTGAAATGCGAAGAGCGCCGTCAGCACCAAAGGCTTCTGTCTTTACGGTGAAGATAGGTTTTCCTTCCTTTTGTGAAAGGACTTCGAGTCTATAAGTTAAAACATCATCAATATAAACGGGTGCGTGAAATTTAAAAGTCTGACCCAAGTAAATGGTGCCAGCACCTGGAAATTCATTGGCAAATATTTTTGTAAAATGTGAAGCTGCGATCATTCCGTGGGCGATTCTTTTCTTGAATCCCTGGGCCTGGGCTGCTTCATCACTAAAATGGACAGGATTAAAATCCCCTGAAAAATCAGCAAACTTTTGAATATGAGACGCCGTTATGGTAAGTTCTTCGGTGTAAATATCTCCGGTTTTCATTTAAAGCTCCTGTTTGGGGTTTAAGGATATTCTAGTTAATGAAGTTGATTTTGGCATTGTCTTTTTTATTTATCAGCCAGAGCATTTTAGCTTATGAAAAGGAATTTGTAGTCACGCAAATCCTCACCGACGACTTGATGGAAGTTCAAAGGCTTGACAGTAACATCGAAGTTACGCCAGGTGATATTCTTCTTGTTTACTCTCATACCAGTAAAAGCATTTTAGGTTATGCCAGAGTTGAACTGGCCGACCCGGTTTCAGGAAAAATCACCGCATCGATTCAAACTCACAACAAAAGTGGTTTGATCAGGACTGAGAATTACCTGCGAAAAGTTGATCTTTCGAAGGCCGATAATGAAAATATGCCGGCGAGATTTGACTTGCTCTACAGAGAAAACCGCAGGGCCGCGGCGAAGTACCGCCCGCTTGTTTACGCGGGGATCGCACAGGGTTTTACTGCTTCGAACCTGATAAAAAAAGAATTCCTGGCCGGGCCGTCAATGTTTGGTTACGGGATCACTTCTGGCTGGCAGGTTAACACCAACCTTGTTTCAACCATGTTTAAGATTTTGAACGTCTCGTTCAAGAACACTATTTTTAGCAATGATGATTATGAAATAGCAGTAGAAAACGGGTTCCAGTATTACCATGAGAAAACAAAAGGCTCTTATGTTTTCACCGGCTATCTTGATATGGTTTCCAATTCTAATTTTAACTCTTATGTAAAACTTAGAGTTTTCACTCAAAAGCCTCAAGATGAATACCTATACAACTCGGAAGAGTACGCGGGGGATCTGAACTTGGAATTAACTCTCTCATACGGCTACCTGTTCACCAATTGGAACCGCCTGCTATTTGGTCCTAAGATCGACGTTAACAAAAAGAAAGTTGGTGGTGTCGTAGGTTACTACATCATCGATAAAGAATTCCACACGATGATCGGAGTCTCTTCCAATGACTTCTCGGAATTCAGTGTTGGAAAAGACGGATATCTTTTCAACCTGGATTTCTGGTGGAGATTTTAGACTGTGATGTCTGAGAAATTAGTAACAGTCGGATGATCACCGGTTACTACATCGTCCTGCCTCACCAGTTGGATTGTCTTCATTCCTGCGCTTCTGGCAGCATCCAGTTCTTCCTTAATATCAGAAAGAAATAAAACGTCCTCAGGGGCAAGCTTAAGCTCGTGAGTGATATTGATGTATGACTGGACTTCGCGCTTGTGTCCGACAGCTGTATCAAAATGATGAGTGAAAAAAGGACGAAGGTTCCCGGCGCTTGAGAATTCAAAAATCAGATGCTGGGCCTTAACTGAACCGGAAGAGTAAACACCTAAACCGATGCCGGCCTCTTTCCATTTTTGTAAAGCGGGTAGAACATCGGGATAAACATGTCCTTTGATTTCACCTGATCTGTATCCTTCATCCCAGATGTATCCTTGTAGGTTTTTTAATAACGGCTCTTTTTTATCGATCTCTATCCAATGCAGAAGCTCGGGCACACTGGTTTTAGCGAGAATATCCTGGATTTCTTTTTTGCCGGAGTTCTTTTCGACGAACTCTTTAAGCCTTTCTTTGGCGAAAGGAAAAAGGGTGTTGTGAACAAAGCTGATCGATGTGGTCGTGCCTTCGACGTCCGTTAAAATAAACTTCATGGGTTATACTTTTGGTCCACACCAGAGTCGGTATAGTGAGGAACCCATCCTTCAATGTTGGAGAAAATACGGATGGCCTTCACGAAATAATTTGGGTGAAGATCAAACCAGTGACGGAAATTCTTCGGCACAGACATGAAGTCCCCGGCCGTACAAGTGACAGCGATCACTTCCTCGCTGTCTAAGTGAAACCAGAATATTCCTTCTCCATCGACAAAAAATCTGATTTCGTCGTCGCTGTGACGGTGCTCTTTCATGAATTTTTCTCTGATCGCCTGAAGGTTCGGTGTAGCAGGTGTCACGTTGATAACGTCAGCGGTCTGATAACCGAATTTTTCCATGAATGGTTTTAATTCGTGAGAGTAAGCGGCCAGGATAGTCTCCTGATCGGCATCGTCGGCAAGTTTGGTGTTGGCTTCCCATTTCTCAATCAGAATGTTGTGAGCGTTTAAGTACGACTTGATTTTAGAGAAGTCGGTGATGGTTTCGTTAGTGTTTGCTAAAAATAATTTTGCCATGATTAAACAGTCCTTCTGTTTGAATTGAGATAGTACTTGAAAATGTATTCAAAAACTTCCAGGTGTCTCTTGGCCTCTTCAACACTTTCACCCCAAACGTAAATACCGTGGCCGCGAAGAAGCAGACCGAAGCTGTTTGGCTGTGAGAGAATCGCAGGCTTTACGATTTCGGCCAGCCCTCTGATGTCCTGAGTGTTGTCGAAGATCGGGATATTGATTTCCAGTTCGTGAGTCTTGATTCCCTTAAAACCTTTCAAAAGTTCCAGGTTACTGATAGTCGCGAACTGCTTTCCCGGGAAAAGATCAGCGAATAAAAGTGAGTCAAGAATATGGCTATGAAGAACACAGTTAGCCTTGGTGATTTGATAAATAGTTAAGTGAATATCTGTCTCGTCAGATGATTTTCTGCCTGAGCTTTTGTAGTCCTCATGCATTTCACGGGTCTGGTAGTAAAGCGGAAGAAAATTGTCTTCGGTGAATTTACTTTTATCAATGCCTGATTCAGACACGAGTGCTATGTCAGGGTTTGTTTTCGATCTTAGCGAGTAGTTCCCTGAAGTTGCAGGGTTGTGGCCCAAGCTGTTCATAACACGAACAAGAGTGGCCAGTTTTTTTGATTCTTCGTAATCTTGAGCACTGATAATAAATGACACGCGTAGACCCTTTTTTGAGAGGCGATATTATTTATCGCTATATACAAAATAGGGCTTTTTTTGGCCATTACAATATAGTAAATATTAACGAAAATTACCTATAAGGGACTTGTTTATGAAGGCACTAAATACAACTGTAGAGCAGTTTACTGAATCCATCTTTTCCACCATGACAAAAATGGCCATGGAAAATAAGGCAATTAACCTCTCTCAGGGCTTTCCTGACTTCGACGGACCTTCATGGGTGAGTGATTTAGCAGCTAAAGCGCTTAAAGAAGAAAAAAATCAATACGCTCCTTCAATGGGGATTTTGCCTTTAAGGGAAGCGATTGCTCATAATTACAAACGCTTTTATGATTACAGCTTAAATCCACTTAGTGAGATTGTGGTAACTAACGGTGCTACAGAAGCTATCTTCTGCACTTGTTTAGCACTACTCAATCCGGGTGATGAAGTAATTGTGCTTGAGCCTTTTTACGATTCTTATTTGGCCTCGATTAAACTGGCCGGGGCACATGCGGTTCCTGTTACATTAAAGGCGCCGGACTTTCATTTTGACCTGAATGAATTAAGGGCCGCCATCTCTGACAAGACCAAACTCCTTATTGTGAATAATCCCCATAACCCAACCGGTAAAGTTTTTACTGCGGATGAAATTAAGGCCATCGGCGATTTAGCAAGAAAGCATGACTTTTACCTGCTTTCAGATGAAGTTTATGAGTTCTTAACTTTTGATGTCGCTCATAAACCGACAGCGACTTACGAAGACTTAAAAGAGAGAACAATCACCATTTCCTCTACTGGAAAAACATTCGGCCTTACGGGATGGAAAATCGGCTGGGCAGCTGGCCCTGCTCAACTGATAAAGGCCATTCACAATGTTCATCAGTTCTCGACTTTTTGTGTGGCCCATCCTCTACAGGTGGCAATGGCGGAAGCGCTGATGAAAATGGATGAATACCTGGTTGAGTTCAAATCAGAGTACAAAAGAAAAAGAGACATTCTGGTCAACGGATTAAAGGAGCGAGGCTTTAACGTGCTGGCACCGAAAGGAACTTATTTTGTGATGGCATTACTTCCTGAAGGGGGGGACAATGATGTGGACGCTTGTAAAAAACTGATCCTTGAAAAGAAAGTGGTCACGATTCCAACATCTGCTTTCTATATAAAATCAAATGAAGGCTCCCGCATGATCCGCTTTTGTTTCGCTAAAAAAGATGAAACATTACTGAGCGCTCTGAGGAACCTGAACTAAATTTCTCTTGAGCAATTCGCACTGATGACTTGTGTGGTTTTGCCGTTTTTCAGGGCAAACTGAGCAGTGCAATTCCATTTAGAAGCATCTTCCTGCTGATCACTGCATGACTTTGTCTGGTATTTGGTGAGGACCACGTAAGTGGCCAGGCGGTATTCCTGACAAGCGACACCTGGAAGTTTTAAGTAAAGTTGGTAGGCTTCATCCCCATCGATTGTTTGAATTTCAGAGGCCAGTACAGAGGAGCTGATGGCCATTAGAAATAGAGCTTTGCTTATTAACTTTTTCATAGGGTCTCCCAATATATAGGGAAAGCTTAACATGGACCGGGAATAGGGCGCGTTTGAGTGTAAATATTACAAAAAAAGGCCCTCTTTCGAGGGCCTTCCGAAGTCTTTATTCAGCGACAAAGATCTTTTTCATTAAGTTACCAGACCAAACTCTGAACCTTTCGATGTAAGAGTAAGCGGCAGGGATAACAACCAGGGTTAGAAGAGTGGAAGAAATCAACCCTCCAATAACCGCAATCCCCATAGACGTTCTTTGCTTAGAGGCTTCGTTTAACCCGATTGCAAGAGGCAACATACCACCAATAAGAGCAAAAGACGTCATAAGGATCGGACGAAGTCTTGCTTTACCTGAAGCGATAACGGCTTCATATAAAGATTTTCCGCCTTCAACTTGCTGGTGAGCATAGTCCACCAGAAGAATTGAGTTTTTAGTAGCAACACCCAGAAGCATGATACATCCGATCATTGAGAATAAATCCAATGAAGCTCCGGTGATGGCAAGAGCGTAGAAGGCCCCACACATCGCCAGTGGAAGAACGAGCATGATCGTAAATGGTGTAACAAAAGATTCATATAGTGAAGCCAGTACAAAGTAGATAAACATGATTCCTAGGGCCGCGGCAACAACCATGTTGACCATCAGCTCTTGAAAGTTTTCCGCCTGACCTACGAACTGGTATCTCATATGTGAAGGAAGTTTTAAGTCGTCCTTCATGATTTTGTTGATATCAGTGATCGCTCCACCCATACCTGGACCGTCAGGTGCAACATCGGCAGAGATCTGGATATAGCGTCCGCGATCCTGACGGTTGATATTAGCAGGTCCTGTTGTGTCCAATGGTTTTGCCACTGCATTCAGACGAACCAGAGAATTGTTGATGTTTGGAACATAAATGTTGTTGAATGCAGATTTTAAATCACGTTGATCTTCCTGCATACGAACACGGATGTCATACTCTTCACCTTGCTCTCTGAATACTGCAGGAGTTGAACCCTCAACCTGAGTTCTTAGTTCCGCTCCCATCAGAGTCGTCGATACCCCAAGTCTTTCTGCTTTATTTCTGTCTGGAAGAACCTGGAATTCCGGTTTACCAGCACGGCTTGAGCTGACAACGTCAAGTAGAGCAGGGTGATTTTTGATTCTATCAATTAGCATTTCAGAGTATTTTTCGATCTCTTTCATGTCATCACCAACGATGTTGACGTTGAAAGGACGCTGACCACCACCTACGGCGTCGAAGTCTTTTACAACAGGATTAGCGTAAGCGAATACTTTTAACTGTTCACGAACGCGGGCCTTAACGTCAGACGTTCTGACACCTGGTCTTTGCTTAGAAGGAATAAGTGTTACGAAGATATCAGCTTTTTCCGGCTGACCGTTTTTATCTCCGACAGTAAGAAGTGTTGAGTTAACTTCTTTGTTCTTGCGGACAGCTTCATCAACTTGTTTTGCGACAGTGTTCATACCATCCAAACTTGTACCTGGCTTCAGGTCAACTGAAACCATGAACTCACCCGCATCCTGTGGAGGAAGGAAAGTTTTTGGAACGTATTTAAGAGCGGCGAAACTCGCGATGAAAATAATGAAAGAGAGAATCAGAATAATAAATGGTCTTTTTAAAGTGAACTTTAAAACGCTGACATAAATATCTTCTAACCATGTCTGGAAGTCGTTGAACTTATCCAGTAAAACACCCATTGTGTTGTCCCAGATACCAACTCTCTTTTTTGGAACTCCTGGCTCGTGGTGCTGAATTTTTCCAGCGAAGTACGCTGAAAGCATCGGTGCCATTGTAAGAGCGTCGAAAAGAGAAATAATCATCGCAAAACAGACTGTCAGACCGAATTCTTTGAAGAACTGACCAACAACCCCGTCAAGAAATGAGATTGGAGCGAATACGGCGATAACTGTAAGAGTTGTCGCGATAACCGCCAGGGTAACTTCTTTCGTCCCTTCAATAGAGGCCTTGACCGGTTCGGCACCCATCTCGATATGCCTGAAGATGTTCTCTCGAACAACGATCGCATCATCGATTAGAAGACCTACTGCCAGAGACAGGGCAAGAAGAGTCATGATGTTAACTGTGAATCCTGCCGCCGCCAGAAGAATGAAAGCTCCCAGTAGCGAGTTTGGTAATGCAAGACCAGTAATGATTGTCGATCTTAATGAACCAAGGAAGAAGAATACTACGATGATCGTCAGGATAACCCCGATGATGATCGTTTCATAAACGTCGAATACGTTGGCATCAATCTGTTTTGAACCATCGCGGACGATTTCCAGACTTAGAGGTTGGTTTTGCTCTTTAAGGTTGCTGTTGATTTTTGCCAACTGCTTTTTAATCGCCTTGGCAACACCGATCGTGTTTGATCCAGACTGCTTATAGACGTTCAGGATAACAGAGTTTGTTCCGTTGAAGTAAGCGTAAGTTTTTCTCTCTTCAAGCGAGTCTTTTACAGTACCGACATCTTTAACAGTAATGGGAACATCATTGCCCAGGAAGTTGACGATGGTAGTCTCAATTTCACTTATTGTCTTGTACTCACCAAGCGTTCTAAAAACAGAGTCTTTAGATGAGCCTGAAATCTTTCCTGCAGGAATGTTCTGCCCTGAAATCTTAAGACGCTCAGAGACCTGGCTGGCGGAAATCTCACGCTGCTTTAGTTTGTTGCGGTCAAGCTCAACTTTGATTTCTCTTTTTCTACCACCGAAAATTTCAACCAGACCAACCTGGTTAACCTGTTCGAACATCGGCTTGATTTTTTTATCAACGTACTGGAAGAGCTGTCCGTCCGGAAGATTTGAGGCAACTGAAATCGTCATGATCGGCTGGTCGGCCGGGTCGATTTTTCTAATAACAGGCTCATCAATATCTGAGGGAAGTTTTCTTCTGGCCGCTGAGATTTTATCGCGGACCTGCTGTTCAGCGTACTTGATATCAACATCAAGGTTAAACTCGGCGATGATAACAGAGACAGCCTCAAGGTTTTGTGAAGAAAGTTTCTTCAACCCTGGAACGTTTGAAAGCTCTTCCTCGTAAATTTTGGATACAAGGGTTTCAACTTCTTCCGGCCCAGCACCTGGGTAGGTTGTTGTTACAGTAACGATTGGGAACGTTACGTTGGGGAAAAGGTCAACTGGAAGTTTGCTCAAAGAAAGCAAACCCACGACCAGAATGACCGTTACGATACACGTAATGAAGACGGGTCTTTTGATTGATAATGAAGCCAAATTCACTTGGCACCTCCGGCACTAAAAATTTTTAATTGGGCATAAATGTTAAGTAGGTCAGTTTCTGTTTGAATGCGCAGAAGGTCGGCAGAAGCGTTGTCAACTTCGAAGGTTAATACCTGGAAGGTTGTTGTTCTACCATTGCTTAGACGGTTTCTTTCGTTAAGCGTCTTAGTTCTTTGTGTCTCAGAAATTTTCTCGGCAAGTTCAAGTTTGATTTTAGCGTCTTCAAATTTAGTAAGAAGATCGTTCCATTCTCTATCCTGATCGAAAACTTTTCTTTGATAGTTGTACTCTGCAGCCACTTGCTCTTTTTTGTAACCATCAATCGCTGAACTGGTTGTACCAAAATCAAGAGGGGTGTTAAATCTCACACCGATGGCACTGGTCGTATGATTGGTCTTGAATGAATTGGAGATGGCATCAGCGCGCTCAGGGTGTCTGCCGTTTAAAGCGTATGAACCATAGAGCTCGAATGTAGGTCTATTTCTCTCTATGGCCAGGGCAGCATTCGCTTTCGCTAAATTCTGCTGCTCTAGGGCCGCGAGTGTGTCGGCGCGGAATTCAGCTTTTGGTGGAGGAGTCAGGGCCTTAAGATTTTTGCTGTTAACCGGCTCAAGATCCTCAGGAACACTGTTGCCGTCAATTCCTCTTAGAGAATTAAACGCTCTCGCTAAAAGATTTTGCTGTTGAAGCGCACTGTTTAGTTCGTACTCGCGAAGCTTCAGGTTGGCTTCGGCCTGAAGGAAGTCAGATCTCTCCGCAAGACCGCTGTTGATGCGGCGTTGGTTCCATCCTCTTAATTGTTGAGCACGGGCAAGGTTGTCTTTTTGAACTTGAATGACTTTTTTCGTTTGAGAAAGCGACCAATAAACAGATTCAGCGTTGGTCAAAGTAGTCTGTACCGTGAAGTCAGCTAAATGTTTTGAAGCTTTTGCCTGTGAGTTGATTAAGTCGGCCTGGGCCTTATTTTCTTTGCCATTCCAGTTTCTCCAAAGAGACTGGGATAGTTCAATTTTTGCCACACCATCATTGAAATCAGGAACTGGAACAAAAGTCGGAGAGGCGTTGAAAATTTTCGTGTGATAAAGGGTGTAGCTCAGCTGCCCCTTTAAACCGAAGTCAAAATTCTGCATCAGACCGGCAGTGACAAATTCTGTGTCAGTGCGGTTTCCCTGATTTGGGTTGGCCACAGGTTTCTTATCAGTCATCATTTGACCTTGAGCGAAGATGCTTGGGCGGAAAATCAGTTTCCCTTCATCTGAACGTGCCTCTGTTCCTTCTGACACGAGCTTGTTGGCGACCACTGTCTGGTTTTTTTCCTGAACCTGGGCGAGGTAATCGCTGAGAGTGAGTTGCGCAGAAAAACCAAGGCTCGGCACGAGTGCGCACGCTGCGAGCATGGTCTTCATTCTTCTGGGCTTCATAAATTATTGCTCCTGAGTTTTAATACCATCAAACAAAATGGTGATAAGATTATTGATAAATTGCTCTTTATATTCCGGGTTGTTTAAGCTGCGGTTGAAATACTTCTCACCAACATGGTTCACACGCAGTGATGTGGTGAGTGAGTGGAAGAAGAATGAAGTGATCAAATGAGGGTCTGCTTCTGCTCTTACGAAGCCCTTTGTCTGCGCTTCAATGAAAAAAGAGACGATCGTTGAGTACACTTTTAAAAAAGTGGATTCAAAAATATCCTGAATAAGCGGATTCTCGATTTCAATTTCACGACAGATCATTTTAGTGGTGTGGCTGTTTTCAAGTCCTTCTTTGATAAAGTCTTCAGAAAAAAGCCTAAGGCGCAATTTTACTTCCTCAAGCGATTCAGCGCGGGTGAAAATTTTTTGTGCCTGAGAAAGACGGCTTTCACCGTAATGTAGAAAACACTCGCGATAGAGTCCTTCTTTTCCGCCGAAGTGATACTTGATGGCGCTGACATTGGCGTTGACGGCATCGCAGATATCTCTGACAGAAGTTCCTTCGTATCCTCTTTCGCAAAATTGTTTCTTGGCCTCTTCGAGAATGAGGTCTTTGGTTTTTTCAGTGGGGACAGTTTTTTTTCCGAGGAAAAAGCAACTGGATGACTTGTCCTTTGTCATAGGACTCCTTTTTTCTTTACGCGTTAAACGTTCGTTTGAGATTGTAACACGAACGTTTAATAAAATAAAACGAGTGTTTTAAACAATAATTAGACTTTAATAAAATCTATGACTTATGATGCTTCAGGGCAATTGAGTTAATACAGTATCTCAGGCCGGTTGGGGGTGGTCCGTCGTTAAAAACGTGGCCCAGGTGGGAGTCGCATTGGTTGCATCTCACTTCAATTCTGGTCATGCCGAGGGTGGTGTCTTTGATCAGTTTTACGTTAGATGCCTTGAGGACATCATAAAATGATGGCCATCCACTACCTGAATCGTACTTTGTATTTGAATCAAAAAGTTCAGAGCCACAGGCTGCGCAGTGATAAACTCCCGGCTCATAAAACGAATTATATTTGCCGGTAAATGGCCTTTCAGTTCCGCACATTCTCAGGATTTCAAATTCTTCTTCGTTGAGTTTTTTCTGCCATTCTTCATTATTGCCGGTAGGTTTGTTGCTGCTCATACGGATCCCTTTGAATTCTCGCGGACATTTTTATAAATTTTTATTCCCATCACCAAAAGAAGGATAAAACCGATTAAGCCGATTACTCCGTAAACCATGTCCATGACATTTCTAAGAATAACTAAAAATACTATAGCGACCAAAAAAATTGTGGAAATTTCATTAATAACTCTTAATGCCATAGGGGAGAATGCGATAAGATCTCGTTGCTGTTGTTTAAAAATTTTGTGCAGGAAATACTGGTAAGCAAAAAGACCGGCCACGAAAGTCAGCTTTATGATTAACCATGGATGCGCAGAAAGTGGCATGAAGTTTTGGAGAAGGTACCCACCGAAAATCGCCACTGCGATGGAAGAAGGAATGGTGATCCCGAACCATAAACGTCTCTGCATGATTTTGAATTGGTTTTGCAGAATCGTTTTTTCCAGCTCTGGTTTTTGTGCGGCCTCAGCAAAATAGACAAAGAGCCTTGGCATATAGAAGAGCCCTGCAAACCAGGTGACGACAGAAATAATATGAAGGGATTTAAAAATTAAATAATTCATTCCAGTGAATTCTAGGATAGATTACAAGTTATGAATAGAGTGTTTTATATATTTCGCCATGGGGAAACTGATTGGAATCGTGAGCGCCGCTGCCAAGGGCACACGAATACTCCATTGAATGAAAATGGCCTGGCGCAAGCGATGAACCTAGCGGAGAAGATGTTCAATCTGCCTTTGGATATCATTGTTACCAGCGACCTCGATCGCGCCCTTGTTACCGGCAGAACGGTGGCCGATAAAAAAGCGGTGCCGCTTATTATCGATGCAAGACTCAGGGAGATGAGTTATGGAGAGGCCGAAGGAATGCTCTTTGAAGAGGCCCAAGGCCAGTTCGGGGCAGAGTTATGGCAGAAGCTACAGTCGTTTAAGAGAGAAAATGATCATGTTGGTTTTCCCGGCGGTGAAACCAGAAAAGCGGCCAGGGAGAGATTTCTATCGGCACTTCATCACATTATAGAGAGCACTGAATACACCTCAATAGGAATCAGCACTCACGGTGGTGCTTTAAGGAATGCGCTTCATAGTTTTCTTCCGGAAGAGCAACCAATGCTGGCGATCCCAAATTGTGTTTTATATAGGTTGGTTTACGATGCGAGTGCAAAAACATT
Source organism: Bacteriovorax sp. (assembly GCA_040377165.1). Classification (GTDB taxonomy): domain Bacteria; phylum Bdellovibrionota; class Bacteriovoracia; order Bacteriovoracales; family Bacteriovoracaceae; genus Bacteriovorax. Next base: position 7,873 of record JBEIPI010000005.1, on the reverse strand, counting down.
TGTGGCGGATTCAATGCCGTATGATTGCCTATCTGGATCCAAATAAGTTGGAAAAGCTGGTGTTCATATAGATCCTGATTCCCAGTTGCGCAGTGGTTGAGCTCTTTCCATCTCCCATTGGATACTGAGTGACAGAGGCGTAAACATCATATTTTTTACCGGCAAAAATATCGACATTGGCACCGTAATAAATATTTGAAGAGCTGTATTTATCTTCAAGACCATAGATTGACTTAATCGCATTGTTTGTCGTTGTGCTCACAGCTGTCGCCAGAGATTCTTTATAGTTATGAACAGCAAATCCCAGCTTTAAGCTGAGGCGTTTGTTCAAAAAAACGTTCATATCAATTCCATAGGCCTTTCCTTTGTGGACTACTTTATTGGCAACGCTATCGTGATTGATGTCCGACTCAAAAGAGAAGTTGCGGTAAAAGAGACCAACCTCAACATAATTTACTCTCGCTCCAAAACCTATACCAAAAGTTGATCCTGTTGGGTTAGCTTTTACAGCATCAAGCTTGTCTGTTTTAAACTGTCCTAAACCATAATCTACTCTTAAGTAAGTGTCAGTCTCCGCAGCGAAGAGTGGCAGTGAGAAAATGAATAGAACTACAAGCAAGGTTAGTTTTTTCATACAAAAACATTTCGTATCAAAGTAAATTAATCCTTAGTATTCTCAAGGGAATCTCAAGATTTCGGCAATTTCTGCCATCAAATTTTATTGATAAGGGAGTTTGTTACTATATAAGCAGAGTAAGCATGAAAAGACTTACAAGGTAGTTTGGCAATGAAACAAATTTCAAAAATATTTTTTGTAACAATGATGATTGGTTTTCTGTTTGGATGTAAACAGGATCCGATTCCAACTTCATCAAGCTCGAGTTATTTAATCAAACCGGGCGATATCCTTGTTATCAATTCGACTTCAGATTCACTTCTTCAGTTTGATTCTGAAGGAACCTATATAAGGACATTATACGATGTAGACAACATCGGTGAGTCGCTTTATGGAATTGCATGGAAATCCGACACTAAAGAAATTATTTTCACAGTTAATGGTTCTCCAAGAGTAGGGGCCATTTCCGTAGTTGACGGAACTTATAGAAATTTAATCTCAGACGCCAACCTTGCCGGTACATTAAGAGGACTAACTCAATTACCAGGTGGAGACATTCTGGTTATTGAAACAGCGAACGTTGAGAGATTTACTTCGGCAGGCGTACGTAGGACAAGTGTTTCAGGAGTGACGTGGCCGAACACTTTCAGTGCGACCGCTGCTCCAGAGCAAATTTATACAGCGGCCAATGGCGATATTATTCTTTGTGGATCAGCAAACGTAAACCGCTTCACGCAAAACGCGGTGAGAGTGGGAGCAGCAGTTGTATCAGCAATTGCCGGGACGACAGCTGCCACAGGTTGTATTGAAATGAGCAGTGGTTCAATTGCCGTGACTTTTAACGGAACGACTGACACAATCAGGTCGGTTGGAGCAGCAATGACTCAAGCTTCGATTGGTACAATTTATTCAGACCTAGCGGTCTTAGCTTCACCCCGCTGGTTGACTCAGACCCTTAGTGGAAACCTTTTGACTGTGGACTCTGTTTTTAACCAAATAGTTGAACTTACTCCGGCAGGAGTATTTGTCAGGACTTTGGGCGGAGGAATTCTGGGAACTCCCAATGCAGTTTTTTCCGTACCAAATTACTAGGTTTTTTTAAAAACCAAATTCAGTCTAAGATGTTATTAGTGAGGTATTAAAATGACTTTTAAAACATTATTACTTTCTTTGACTCTAATAAGTACTCATTCTTATCTATCAGCTCAGGAAGCACCGTCAGCTACAAGAGCAAAAAGAAATCTTTGTGATGATATGGTTGATAGTGGGAAGTCTACGGATGAGCAAATAAGTAAATGTATCGCCAAGATGGGTGAGTCTGAGCATTCAAAAGCAAAAAAAGCTCAAAAAGGACTGCAAAGACTGGCAGAAGAGGCGAAGTCTGCAGAAGCTGCAGCTAAAAAGGCCAACATTGAAACAAAAAAATTCTCAGCGGCTGAACTTACAGAAGCTGCTTTTGGAAAATCTTTTTATGCCATCAGCATTGATTTTTCTAATAAGCGCGAACCTAAGCAAGAAAGAATCACAAAAGGTGATTCGCTATGTAAATACCTAGGGTATGAAAAGGCCTTAAAGACAATCGTCTCTGGGGAAATCATGCCGGTAGATGCTCATAAAAACGGTCTGATCATTGATACAAACTTTTTTGGAGTGGTTAAAAAAGAGCCTGAGTTATATGAAGATGACGAAGCGATGAAAACGGTTCGTAAGTATGTTGAAATTACCTGTGCAAAGGTTATTTCAGCTGAAGTGGCCGGTACGGCCGATGAGTTAGGCAAAGTTGTTGAGGATTTATATGTTTTAAACCAAACTTTTAATGCAACTGCATCTGACTCGAACAATGGTGTTAACGACGGATCGAGAGCGCCTTCAGAAGTCAACAAAACACCAAACTCAGTCAAAGTTCCAGAGTGGATGAAAGACCAGCCAGCTTCTGATTCAGAAGGCGTTTCAAGATAATCAAAAATAGTAATGCATCATTAAATAGGCGTAGTCTGTATAGTCTTTCGACTGCTGGACTACGCGCCTTTTATTCCAGATAGCTTCAAAATCAAAATGCGGACGAGGGAACCATTGAAAACCCAACCCGTGTGCATTAAGCAGTGTCTTCTCATTTTTTAAATCACTTTTTCGGTATTCCTCAATTCCTAAAAGGTGGAAGCCTTTGACGATTTCATAACCAAGCTTGCTGAAATGAAAGAGTCCTCTTTTCCTATCAAAACCTGATTGAAGGTCAAATTCAGAGAGGTAGTAGAGCTTTTCGGTAAAGCCTAAAACCGCATTTATGCCGTAGACCTGGCGGCTTCGGTTATTCTCTTTTCCTATCCAGAAATTTGCTCCAACTCTATAGCTGTCAAACAAAGTGTAGTTTATCTGGGCACTCAGGGCCTTCTCCTGATTTTTTTTCAAATCTGTTTTAACTGTTTTGGAAATACTGGCGGAGGCATTGAGCTTTTCTCCACCCCACATAACCTCCATCTGGTCTCTCTCTGTTCCCTGGTCAAACCCCAGGCCTTTTCTGGTGGCGAGCGTGTGCTCTGGAATGTTAAGTCCGAAGTTCGGGATAAAGCGCCCGATGCGAAAAGAGAGCTCGTCTGTAGGTTGGTACATCAGGTAGTGTCTGATACTTTCTCCGCGAACCATGTTGCCTGCTTCCTGTTTTCCAAAAAAAGAGACAACTTTGAAGTTCATGTAATTGATTGCGGCCTCCAGCCCTGTCTGCATCCTGATGAATCTTCCCATCATCAAGGTCTTGCTATTCGTGTGGAGCTGAAGCGCCCGCAGATCGCCACCAACATTGAGCCAGGATTTGGTGTATTTGTTATCGAAAGCGCCATAAAAAGGACGGGCTTCCTTTTCTCCTCCCCAGGTGCTTAAAACTGAATGGGAGATGGTTCGCCCGTAATTGGTGAGAAGCCCGCCACCAGAGGGAGATTCGTGGCAGGCGATACAGTTGGGATAGTTGTGTCTTACCATTTCCGGAAAAGCGTGGGCCTTGGAAGTTAGTAATAAAAATGTCAGTAAAAATATTCTTTTCATTTTTTCTCAAGCTGGATTTGGGTTTTTATTGTAACTGTCTCAGCAACTTTGATTCCCATGTACTCAGGAATTTCAATGCCAAAGTCCGTTAGCTTAATTTTAAATTCTGAAGTGGCCTCCCTTTTTTCATTCAGAGAAAATATTCCTTCAACCGGGGCTTCCTTGCCATGGAGGTGAAGTGTGCCTTTGAATGGTTGATCTTTTATTGCAATCGGAGAGTCTTCCCAGTTGGCAGGAAGATCGAGACTTGTGATGACCAGTTTTGCCTGAGGATGCTTACCTGTCTCTAGGTATTTTTCTTTCATGTGCTCATCGCGCAGGTCAATGCCAGTTTTTAGAAGATTGAGATCGAGAGTCGATTCAAGTGAGACTTTATTGTTTTCAGTCTTCATTATAGTTGTTGGCACAGGGGCTTCCCCTTTAATTTTAATCATTGCAGGTTTTCCAACAGCTTCAAAAATTGTTTGCCCTACTTTAGTAGAATGAAAAGCAGCATGGGCCGATGAAATCAAAAAAATAGCGAGCAATAATAAAATTGTTTTCATAATAATCCTTTTAATAATTTAGTTAACGAGGAGAGCCGTTTGCAATCCATTTCAAGATAAGCTCTTTTTGTTCAGGAGTAAGGGGCTTATTGCGTGGGCGAGGCATTGAACCACTTTGAATTTCGCTTTCAATAACACTAGCTAGTGCGGCCACGTTTTCGTATGTTTCCAGATTGACATCTCCTCTGTTGCCAGCAGCTTCAGAGTGACAATTTAAACAACGAGGTTGAATAACTTTTATGTTAACCATTTCGTAGTTAATAACTTCCACTTGAGGAGGCTCTGGCGTTGGCGGAGTTGGTGGTGTCGGAGGGGTTGTCGCCCCTCCATCTTTTGGTCCACCAGCATCGATCCATGCAAAGAGAGTGGCCTTTTCATTGCTAGTAAGTTTCGCGCGGTTTTTAGGCATACTATCGCTTGCGACTTCTGATTTAATAAGCGCCATATTGTCGAAGACGTTAGCGTATGTTTCTAAATTAATTCCTCCGGCATCACCACCTGCACTTGAATGGCATTCAAGACATTTTGGGCCAATGATAGAACTATTTAAAACCTGATAAGTTACAATCGTTCCGGTCGGCAGCTGCTCAAGCGAACCATTGCCCTCTTTAAGGTCGAAAACCAAAGGGGTTTTGCTCAATGAGTAGTTGCATCCAAATTGAATAAGACATAGAAGTAGAAGGGCGGCAGGTTTCATAAATATCTCCAGAAAAACAAGCTGTTGGCCTAAACTATCAAGTGAATGGCCCCCTTGCCATGAAGAGTTTATAAGGTTTTATGACGGGATTTGATGGGATATTTAAGGCGTGTTATACCCTTCTTCTATGTTGAATAAAGACTTTTTATCAGGACATTATCAAAAGACAATTGCCTGGTCGCTGGGCCAGAAGAATGTCGTGCCTGCAAATGAGCTTCCGAGTTTGATTGGTTCGCTGTGTTTTGCCGGGAATCTGCTTGAAGCAAAACGTCTGTATAAAGAATCTTACAAAAATCTAAATGACAGCGAGAAGGCCGCCTGCCGTTTTTTTCTGGGGCTGCTCTACACCAGAAAATCACAGTACAAAAAAGCTTCAAAAATTTTCCGCAATAATTTGAAAAGCCTGCATAAAGAAAGTGATTCACTACAACGATTTTATGTCTATCAAGGGATCGCATTCTATCTGTTTTTTGTCGGAAAGTTTCAACTGTCGCTTAAGTGGGCGCTCAAAGCATTTGACGCCGCTATTGATACCCGTGATCTCTATGCGCGTTCATTGTCCACTGATTTACTTGCTCACATCAAACTTCGTCTGGGAGAGATCAATGTCGGTCTTGATCTCTTAAAAAGCGCGGAGAAATTGTCAGTTCAGCTCGGTAATAAAAGTTTATCAGAGGCGATTCAAGGGGCTAAACTTCAGTACCAGGCCCAGTATGGTTATTTAAAAAATGAGATTGTGAAGATCCTGGAAGAGAAGCTGGAGTCCCTGGTAACTGAAGATAATTACAGCCGCGCGGCCATTGGACTTGAACTGGCCAGGCAGTATACACTTCGAGGCCAGTACGACCTGGCGGAAAAAATATTAGAGCAGATTTCCTCTAATATCTTCTCCTCTGAAAACCGCCGTCAGGAGATTCAGCTGAATTTGAGATTTGCCGAAAATTTCTACCAGATGGGTAAATCGAATCTTGCCTGGAATTATGTAAGAACGGCGAGGCGCTGCCTGAATTATGAAGCAGATAAAAACTTTGAAATGCAAATCATGGGGCTTGAGCATAAGCTCTTTGATGGCGTCGCTAAAAAAGCAATTGAAGAGGAGTTAATTAACAAAAGCCGTTACTTCAATAATATTATCAATCACAATATACTTTTGAGAAAAAACATCATCGAAGCGGACTTGCTTCATCGCGAAGATTTATTTCATGATTTCATCCTTTCTCTTGAAGGAGAAAACGATAAAATCTCCAGAGTGATTGAGTCGGGGTACTGGTCACTTTTAAGTGATATCCTGGAAGTAAAAAGAGGTGAGAGTTTATTATATCTCAATGCTGAAATGAACCAGGTGGTCTTCTTTAGTGATAGAAGAATTGAAGTGGTGGAGTCACATTTAACTCCGACAGATATAAAAATACTTTTATGTGTTTTAAACGGACACGGTGAAAAAGCTTCGTTGTGCAAAAAAGTCTGGGGCTATGATTACGATCCATTAAGGCATGACAATGTCATCTATACCGCTATCAGGTCTCTTCGGAAAAATCTGGGGACGGGTGGAAGTTGGATCGAAACTAATGAGAACGGATACTATTTTAGCGCGGAAAGAAAATTTAAGATTCACGAACGCAACCGCCCAGGCGAGTTTAAAAAGGAAGAGGCAGAGTCTTTTGAAAGCGTTCAGGACTTTTCAAGTCAGCTGAATTTAAGACAAATTAAATCGCTGAGACATTTGAAGAAGCATGAGTATCTCGATGTCCTGACGTATCAGGAGCTTTTTTCGGTCAGCGATGTGACCGCTTCAAGGGACTTGCGCTCTTTGAAAAAATTGGGTTATGTGGTATCAATTGGCAAAGCTCGCGCCACCAAATATTTGCTGGCCGAAAAAAGGACATAGATATGAAAACATTTTTAACTTTAGGATTCATTCTCGCTGCAGGCAATTTGATGGCAGCTTCATATGAAGTGCCAGTGGCCGCGGAGTTAAAAGAGCTTGCGATTTTTGAATTGCAGGATTTTGAAAAGAAAACTGAAGGCGATAAAGTTGTTGTTAAGTATAAACTTCCTTATGTGCTGGTTGGTAACGAGGAGAAGATCAAACTGGAAGGTAAAGCTGTTTCCGGCGCAGAGGAGCTGCTCTTAGTGGGTGATAAAGCAGTGGCCACTTGCCGCTCTTACGATAAATTTGTCTGCACAATTGAATACAACGACCTGGATATTGACCAGGAAGCGGCAGCTTCTGCAATCAGAGCGATTTCTAAAAACCCGACAGAAGTAAGCGGGCGCCTGGAGGTTATGAGGGCCTTTTCTACCGACCCGGTAGGCATTATCACTTACTAGTCCAGTAAAAAGCGTACGCAGAGCGCGAACATCCATTTTCCCAGTGAAAAAGTGTTGCTTTCGTTGTTTTTACTCTCTTAGTCATAATAAATCTTATATTTTCATCTTGAAGCAAAGCTTTGAGCCTCATAGAATCTTTTCATTAACTTAACTAACCCCAAAAGGAGTTCAAATGAAAGCAAGTCTTACACTTGTCGCGATTGCTATGACGGTATTATTAACAGGATGTTCAAGCTTTAAAGCTGAGAGAGTTGACGGAGCTAAAGGTGATGAAAAAGCGCTTACAATCACTGATAAGTGGGTTCTAAAAGACACTGAGACTGCAGTAAAAGACATCCTTGAGCAAATTCAAAAGCACAAAGGATTCCAAAGATACCTTGGCGACACAAAAAAGAAGCCAAAGATCTTCATCATGGAAGTTCAAAACGAAACTTCTGAGCCGTATTTCCCAATCGCTGATATGAACGATGAACTTCTTAACGAGTTCTCTGCTTCAGGTGAGTACACAATTATCGATAACCAAGGTCGCGATAAAATCTTAAAAGAAGTTAAGTACCAGGCCGAAGGTATGGTTGACCCAGCTCAAATGGTTCAAATCGGAAAACAAACAGGTGCTGACTTGATTATTCTTGGTGCAGTTCGCAT
>JBEIPI010000020.1:0-32477 GCA_040377165.1 Bacteriovorax sp. | reverse complement strand
CATAGAATATTAGATTTGGTTAGTCAGGAATTGATTTTATTGCCCAAAAATTTGAAAAGATGTTACTTTTTACAGTGAAAAGAACTTGTTTGTAAGGATAGCACAATGCACAAAGTGACCGTTTTAACTTCTTGTCTTCTGATCGCTTCGTTTTTTACCCAGGCTTCGGCCGAGATCAAAACTTACGAATCCACCGACAATACAGGTATTAATAAGAAAGAGCAGATCGAGGTCATTGAAAAGTACCTGGCGAACTTGTCCGGTACGCTTAAAACCATGGAAGCGAAACTGGAGGCCAATACGGTCAAACTTAAAAGCCTTGAGGATGTAATCAAGGTGCTTAAAGAGCAGGATATTAAAAAAATTCAGGATCAGTTAGGCGAAAAGAAGACGCCGGCCGCGGCGTCAGCGGCACCTAATACAGAAGAACTGGATAAAATCAAAGCGGATATTTTAGCGATTAAAAATGAGGATATTGAAAAAGTGCAGATAGAAGTGCGCTCTTTGAACTCGTCGGTCGAGCAGATTCAGCAGCTCTTAAAAATAAATAAAAGATAAGGGCCTCATCTACGAGGCCCTTGTCCGTTATTCTTCAAAGGTAAAAAAACCTTCAAACTCCTGCGCTTGAATCACACTTTGGTCGACAACAACTTGAGTAACATCCGAAATTTTAGGATTAACTGCGGCCTTTACGGCGATGCTCTTACAATCTTCTTTCATGACAATTCCTTGTGGGTGAATAAATCCCGCCAGACGGGCCAGTGACAGTTTTGAGCCTGCTCCTGTCAGCTCTCCCATACGAACCTGAAAACCTTGCTTTTTTAATTGTGAAAGCGAAGCTTGGTCAATGGCAAAAGCACTGGTGGATAAAAGCACTAAAGAGAGAATTGTCATTATCTTTTTCATTGGAGCACTCCATGGTTTTCATCGTTTTGTGGCGTCGGTCCCATCACATCTGAGACCATCAGGGTGAAATAGGGAATCTCTCCCTGCATTTCTTTGTTGTTCATAAGATCGTAAATTTTTTTCACTGCCTCTTTTTCTATTTCTTTAATCCGTTTGATTCCCTCTTCATTCATTCCTTCCGAGAGAGAGTAGAAAAGATTCAATCCGCTCTTTACATCACAGGGCTTGTAGAGATCAAGTAGTGAGTGAGAGAGTTCATGGGCGAGAGTCAAGTCAACTGAGAAATTTTTTTGTCTGGCGTGCAAGCGCCCGTCCTCTGAACTGATAACCCAGTTTTTTGCCATCAGGTCATTGAGCTTTTTCAAACCCAAGAGACCAAAAGCATTCTTTATTTCCTCTATCGTGGTCCCGCAAACATTGGCCGCCATCTTATAGATCAGGTAGCAGAAACGGTCCTGGAAAATAATATTTAAATCATTGTCCATTTCATGGGCCGAAGCCTCTTCATCGAAAATGAACTTATCAAAACATTTGTTGAGCAGCTCCGCCACCTGGCCTTCAGTCATCTTGAGGAGTCTGGAAATCTTTTTCTCTTTCAAGAGATAAGACACCAGAGCTAAAACGGTGTGAGGCGCCAGCTCACTTCGTCCTTCTTCCTGCATTAGCCTTCTCATCGTCGTTGCAGCGACACCGCTTCTTTGTGCCAGGGCATTGAGTGTGAGGCCCGGGTGCTTTTCCATATACAGTGCAGTCATTTTTCTAAGCTCTGTATTAACGGAAGAAATGGAGAGTGAATGTCCTAAAGATTCATCCATTTAATGGTTGTAACAGCTCCTATTTCTTCGGGAAACAAAAAAGCATTCCCGGATAGAAAGAGTAAGTTAAGCGAGAAAACTGGCGCCATTTGGACACCAGTTTCCCGCTGAAAGTTTTAGATACAAACTTGTTGAGACCTTCCATTAACACGGACAATTCTGCAATTTCTTCCACCTGACTGGCCTTCTGACCTGCATGAAGAGGTCTGGGCTCGCAGCCTTAATCCACCTCTGATATCAGATGAATCGACGGTGATGCTTCCTTGAGCGTTCATAGAGGCCCCGGCCAGGATCTGGCTTGAAAGTGCCTGCTGAAGTCTGAGTGAGACTACGTCTGCGCTTCCCCCCCTCGCACACTGTGAAGGAACTGAAACCGCTTTGGTGCTGGTGATGATAAAATCTTCTTCCTGGTTGGAGAAAGTGTTACTCCAAACTTTTTCTGATAGAAGCTCAGGGTTTCTTGAACTCTGATCAGTACCCAATCCTGATTTGCTGACAAGGTGACTTTTAAAACTTCCCTGAACCCCTCGGTCAAAAGTGGCAAAGCCACGCATATCATAACTCACTTCAAGTGCGTCGAGCTTGATGCCCGCTGGGATTTTGATATCCAGGAAAATATTACAGTTTAAGTTAGAAATATTTCTTTGAACTTTCGGACCCACATCCAGTACAGGGACTCTAGATTCAAATTGAGAGAAGATGATGCTCGCACTGCTGGAGTCAGGTGCCAAAACAATTTGTGTCAGCTCACTTGGACAACCAAGACCTCCGACGCGGATGTTTTTAAGTTCAAAATCCGCCGCATATAAAGATGCGCATGAAAGAGTTGTTAAAGATGCCAAAAAAAGAGTTGTGATAGTTTTTTTCATAGGACCCCCTGACTTTATATCTAAAGTAATCATTTAAGGCTTTCAACCAGGAATTGAAGTGCATGCATGAATGATCGCCAGCTGGTGATGACGAGCATAAGCAAATAAACCACGTGGCGCTCAAAGAGATTGCAGATGTTTTTTAGACTTTTAATTAAAATTTTTTTCCATTAAAAAAAAGAGAACACGAACAAAAAAGTTCGTTTCCATAGAGGGGAGAAAATTATGATGAAAAAAAGTACAATGTTAAAAGGTCTCTGTCTGGCAATGATGACTTTGTCTCAGGTGGCACTTGCTGATGATATCAGCATCGGTGTTCCGGGGTATGGTGGTAACGGGTGTCCGGCGAATTCAGCATCGGTTACATTAAGTGAGGATGCAAAATCTCTATCGATCATTTTTGATCAGTTTATCGTTGAAGCAGGCGGAATGAACAAACAAACTGAAAGAAAAACATGTAACATCGCTATTCCGGTTCACGTGCCACAAGGATACAGTGTTTCGGTTATCGATGTCGACTACCGTGGATACGTTTCACTTCCTGTTCAGGCCTCAGCTCGTCTGACAGCTGAATACTTCCTGGCAGGGTCTCTGGGGCCTCGTTTTGATAAAACTTTCCAGGGGAGAACAGATACAGATTACACTTTTAAAAACGTTATCGGGATCAACGCTCAGGTTTGGTCACCGTGTGGAGCTGACACTATCCTGCGTGTGAACGCAGCGATGCTGGTTAGAACTAACCGCTACAACGATGAAGCTCTGGCAACAGTGGATTCAGCGGACTTTAAGGCGGGGATGTTGTACCAATTGCAATGGAAGAGATGTTCGAGATAAGTTGATGTGAAAGGTAAAAAGGCCCCTTCCGGGGCCTTTTTTTTACTTTGTTTTTTTAGAAACTGAAATTGCCGATTTGAAATTCGTAGAGGCCTCACAGTCAAAATCATCACACTGAACCGCTTTAAGTGCCAAGATCGCTTTTTGAGCATCGATTTCCAGGATTTGTGTTTCCGGCATCGCTGTCTCTTCATTGGCGCCCGTGATCTCCAGCTGGTAAACACCGCCAGAAATTCTTTTTGCGCTCTCTAAAGAAAAGATGTACCCAAGATCGAATGAAGCGTCAGTGCTGAACATTTCACCTTTTGAATAGATGTTGAAATATAGCGACTGAGTAGGAGAGACGTCTGTTGATCCTCCGTTGTCCACTACAACTACGTTAACCTGGATATCAGCTTTGTTAACCAGTTTCACCACTTCCACTACGCGAGCGGCGCTTACAGTATTTTTTGAGCTCTCAATAGTTGCAGCCGAAAGAGAAAACGATGTCAGAGTCATAGCTAAGGCAATTAAAGCAATTTTCATAATAGTCTCCAATTAAATAAATAGGTGGAGATCTTTTAATACTTTTTTTTGCTGGTAGGGGAGAACCGGAAATAATTACATTCGCAGAAGGTCTCTAAGTGGTTAAAACGTAGATAATGTCCAGGATATCGATCCTAGGAACAATCATTCCTTTGGATGCCATATGAAAGAGAGGGCGAGGGATTTTGAGTTCGCGCTCGTAGATCTCCCTCAGCTTTTTCGTTTCGATCTTGTCTTCTTCCATGGTTGGCGCCATTTTCAAAATGCGCTCAAGCCTTCCAATAAAAAGCAGGCAATGATCGTTTAAATAGGGAGGAAGATGGTCCTCAAATTTTTTGAACTCGCTTAATAAATTGGCCAGAACTTGCGTGTGGGATTCGTAGAGATACTGGGCGATTAAAAAATAGAATTCGGCGATCTTTTTTTCAGGATAGTTCTCAAGATGGTCAATGGCCATCTGCAGATGATGGTAAATTTCAACCGAGTTGTGGGCGTCGAATCCTTTCTGTGCTTCCATCATTGAGTGAAGCCCCAGGTAGTATTCCTGGTCAAAATCCTGGGCCTTTTTAATCTTCACCTGCTCTTTTTGAGCGCGCTCAAAACTGTTTTTAATTTCAATGACGTTGTTTCTGAAGACTTTAGGCGCAGGGCCACCTAAGTAAAGCGCTCTTGCCGCCGTCGGATTCATTGTCATGACAGAAAGGCTCGAAGCCGTGAGATTATCCAATTCGTAATCCTTCATGTCTTTTATTTTCTGCTCAAGCGGTGTCGACATTAATTGAATGAGTTCAAGTTCTGTCGGGGCATTTTTGTGTTTGTTTAAAAAACGCGCGATTTTTTTAGCGGCGCTGCTTTCGCGCATTAAATTGTACTGGTCAAAGCCCAGCGGTAGAAACTGGCGCTGGTTGATGCTTTTGTCTTCCAGATGGTTGCAGAAATAGAGAATACCGGTGTCTGGAACATTGAGTTCGTTGATAAATGGATTGTCACCCGAGAGGTCGCAGGCGAGCACCTCGCCATTTTTAAAAGTCATATAAAGACACCAGGTGGTGATCGTCTGGTGGCCCTTGATGAATTCAATGACTGATTTTTTATCACGGCAGGTGGAGACAAGTTTGAAGATATACTCGAAAATCGAAAGCCCTTGCGGGTTAAAGAGATTGGTGAACTTCTGGTGAAGCGCAAGTGTAATTCCATCTTCCGTCATCAGAGTGATTGATGGATACGGAATCCCCTGAGAACCAAAACCAAGCATGCGAGGCACACCGGTTAAGTCGTAGGAGATGGCGCGCTCCAGTCGGTCGTATGAGCCTTGTAGCGGGAAATCGAGGATGCGGCCATGAACCACTTCGCCTTCCGGATTTCTCAGCATAAAACTCGAGCACCCCAGGTTTCCTTTGATGAATCCCGGCGCCCATTTGCTCATTGAGCTTACCAGCTCCGGCACCAGCATGGTGTAAGCGGCCTCTTCGACCGGCATTCCCAACCCTTCAGCATAGCTTTTTAAGTGACGAAAGTGCTCGGATTTTTTTAACAGCGAATTCTTTAAAACAGCTTTTCCTACTTCCTGAATTACCAGGTTTAAGGAATCCCACGGGGTTCTGAGCATCATTTTGACGTCGTGGTGAACAAGTTTTCCCTGCTCGCGGTCTTTTAAACCAAGCTGGTAAAAGTTTTCATCTACGTCGCCGATAAGAGTTATAAGATCCATGTTTTTTGGGTTTCCATCGCAGGAGAAGTCTATGTTTGATATTGTAAATGCAAATGACCTTGGAAGCAATCAATGGTTGAACATCCTCCTTTTGGTTCTCGCACTTGGAAGGGTCTATTTAGAAATTATCAAATTTGATTTTGCCTCATTGCCTTTGACTAAAGGAATGTTCAGAGGGGATGAAGAGCAGGCCCGCCGCTTTCACCGCCATGGATTGTTTTTGAGTCTGGGCTATATTGTGCTGTCAGCGCCTTTTACGCTTTTTGCCTGAAGTTCAGTCATCATTTTTTCAAACTCATCCTGGTAGAGGCCATCGTACATTTCGATAAGTTCGAGGTATTTTTTGTCTTTGTCAAAAGAGGCAGGTGCGATTAGTTCGTCGTTTTTAAAACGCTTTCTGATATAGATCTTAATGGCGATTTTTTTCCCGCGACCTTCTTTTCTCTTTCTGGTTAAGAGATTGTCGAGCTGATAGATTTTATTTAAAAACTGCGAGTTCTGCTTTTTCTTCAGCTGGAAAATATCCTGTTCTTTAATCTCATTCCAGATCACCCATGGGTCCACATCTTCGCGCAGGATCTTTGAGAGCGTCAGGTAAATTGCCGGGTCGGACTCAAAATTGTCTCCCATCAGCACCAATTCATCCGGTATTCCAGTCATCAGCAGGATGTCCAGCAGGTGATTGAGTTTGTAGAGACCCTGAAGTTTTAAATCTTTGGTGGTGAGCTCACCGTCGAGGAAAGAGAAGAAGTGGCGGTAGTCCTTAAGGAAAATACCGGCGGAGAAAATATTATTTTTATACAGCCAGTCTCTCATAGCATCTTCGTAAAAATGAGGAGAGGCCGATAAAATGAAAGGGTGATGCCCACGCCTGATGTAGCGGTGAAGGATTTCTACACTGCTGGTAACCGTTGGGTTCTCTTCGAGAGAGCGGGTCAGGGAACGGTAGACTTCTTTAGTGGTCGAATACTTGGTGTCGACCAGCGTTTTATCAAAGTCGCAGATAATGATTTTTTTCGGAGAAAAAATGCGAAGTGGGATATAGGTTCCCAGGTGCAGTTCAAGCCCCGGTCTTTTTTTTGTTTCATAAAGCTGAAGGATTTCAATTTCCTCACGGTCTTTAGTGAGAGGGATTTTAAAGTTAAAGTTTCCGAATGAATCAGACTCAAAGGACTTCTTGTAAATTTCTCGCTGGTCTTTTGAAACCCCGATGATTTTCATGGTGAACTGGTAGGCATTTAAAAGTCGCAGGGCCTGGATAGGGAATTTAGGAGTGGGAATGTCCAGGTCGAGATTCTGCGCGATCAGGTTTTCCTTCATCGTAATAGAGGCCTTGATGTTGATAGAATCATCAGTCACTATGGCCAAAAAATGAACGAGGTGGGGTCTTTTCATAAACGCAGTTGCTCTCTTAGAGGAAGTATAGCAGAATTAAAGAATAGTTAAAAAGGGAATTAGGATTTTATGCAGACAATTTATATTGAGCACCTGGGCGAAGTCGATTTGTATTTTGGGTTAGGGGTGGAGATTCTCACGGGGTTGTTTCTCGGAGGACTGGTTGGATATGACCGCGAACAGAAAATGAAAAATGCGGGGATTAAAACCAATATTTTGATTTGTATCGGAGCGACTCTTTACACCGCGATTTCCATGGTTTTGCAAAAACAGTACGCAGGAAATCTGGTCGATCCGACTAGAATTGTCGCACAGATCGTGTCGGGTATTGGTTTTTTGGGTGCCGGTGCCATCATGCAAGATAAAGGGAATATTATTGGCCTTACAACGGCAGCGACGATTTGGGTTGTGGCCGCCATTGGTGTGACGATTGGTTTTGGGTATCCAGTTATCGCCACTATTTTTACATTGACGATTCTTTCGGTTCTAAAACTGCTGGGGCCTATTTATCAGGGTTTCGAATCAACGAAAAACCACCGCTATTACCATATTGAGATTCTCTCGCACGGTGATATCAAGAACCTGGTCAAAGAGATCGTCTTCAATACGACAGATAGGATTGACGAGCTTCATGAACAGATCATTGATAAGGAAACCAACAAACGTCATATCGATTTTTATGTTTATCTACACCCGAAAAAAATGCGTATTATGGGCGATGAACTTCGAGACATCGTTCAGGCAGACCGCGTCCATTATCACCAAATTGAAAGTAAAAGTGTCGCTACAGACGCCTAGGCTTTGTTAATCTTAAATGTCAGGATTCCATCCTGGTAACTTTGAGTGATGTCTTTTGGGCTAAGCAGGTCAACAGAGTTGAACTCCTTGCTAAAAAGCTCACTTCTGGTCGAACGGTCAATTCCGCCTTCAGCAGAAGCAATGGAATCAGAATATTTTCTTGAAAGCGTGATTTTAATGTTGCGGCCCTGGGCGGAAAGGTGCACGTTTTCTTTTTCGTACTCAGCGATTGGCAGGCTGATCATAACTTCTTTAAGTTCTTCCTTCATAGTCGGGTTGAGCTTATCAACACGATAGAAAGGGTCACTGGTTTTATCCGAGATGAGTTTTTTCTCGGTTGAAGTCTGATCCACCATTTTTTTCACATCAGCAGTGAAACTGGTTGAGAGGTCCTTTAAAATATCGTTGTGCTCTTTTACCATTTTTTCGTAGCGGACCTTAAAATCGGCCTCGCGCTGGCGGAGCATTTCCTGTTGGTGCTTGTCTTGGAATAATAACTGGTCTTTATTCACACGGTTTTTTTCATCTGATAAACGCTTGTTTTTTTCTGCGTCCATGGTCATCAATTTTTTCAATTCATCCTGCTGACGGGAAACTTCGGCCTTGTGGGCGCGCACATCGTTTTCCAGTTTGCTTCTGAAGTCTCGCTCGTTGTTGGTGGCCTTCTGGTTGAATTCCGCTGAAAGAGCATTGATCTCATATTGAGCGTTGCTCTCGGTGGTCATCTTCTCTAGTTTGGCCTTGCTGGCAATTTCTTTCACCGAGTCCTGGGTGGAGGACTGGATCTCGTGTTGGGTGTTTAAAGTGTTGAGGTACTGGTCCTGAAAATTCTCTTCCAGCTGGGCCTTAAGGCCGTCGAGTTTCTCGCGGTGGCCACCCTTTAACATTTCCTCTTCTTTCGTGACAGTGTCGCGGGCCTTTTTTAGCTGCTCATTGTAGCCCTGAATTTTCTCTTCAAATAGATTAGATTCGCCCACTATACGCGCCTGATTTCTCTCCAGACCTTGCAGGTAATCCTTTTCACCTTCTTCTTTGGCCACTTCGACTTTTTTATCATAAAGAGCATCGATCTGTTTGATTTCCTGCTCTTTAGATTTGATCTTGCGCTCAAGACCATTATTCATTCTTTTTAAAAGGTCTTCATTGTCTTTCAGGCGTGTCGCCATTTCCGAATTAGGAATTTTCAATCGATTCCTCCTTCTGAAAGTTCCTGGCCTTCACTGATTGTGCAAATGGATTTTTTTGAAGTGTCACCCATGCACATCCAGGATCTTAAGAGGTTTACTTCGACAGAGAGTCTGCCTCCGTGATAGGCGGCATAGGTTCTTGGGTCCAGCGTGGAAGTGACCAGCTGGGCCTGTGCTGAGTTGATATTTTGGATTTTTGGACGGACATAATATTGGTAAACTCTGTACTCGCCAAAAGCATTGGCCGCACTCAGAGTCATCAATAAAAATAAACCCGTTTTTTTCATTACTAATGAAGCTCCGGCCTTTGGTCCAGGATCTTTCCTTCGACTAATTTGAAGAAGGCCTTCATAAAAAGTTTTCTGTCTTCGTCGTTCATGGATAAAAGGACAGTTTTTTTGTGTTCAAGCTGGCGGTGTTTAGAAACCTGTTGGAATAGTTTTTTAGCTCTTGCACGCTCTATTCCGGTGATCTTTTGAAATCTTTTTTCTTTGATGTCCGGATCATTCATCCAGATGTCATGAAACAGGGGAAAGTGTCCAACGGTTCCAAGATGAATTAGGGCCTTCATCGATTCTTCAGGTCTATAAGAAATTTCCAAACAATCCTCCTGATTTGGCGCATACCCATTCATCCTAAATGGGCATTCTTTTATGTTAAGGATTAGGAGAGATTTTTTGGAGAGGGTAACTATTACCGAAAAAGTGTTTAAGTCCTGATCCCGCCAACTTAGATACCTGTATTTTCTTCTCGGATATATTTTCCGAGGCCCAAGACCCCTTTGGATTTGAAAAAAAATAAAGTATACTGGTTGGGTGTGAACTAATTTGCCTGAGGATAGGGCAAAAAATTACCAGGATGGTCATCAATGAAGAAATCTTTATTCATCACTTTTGCACTTCTTTCTATAAACGCCCACGCCTTGGTTGATTACTCAGAAACAGTATCGGCCCCTGAAGATAAAGCTCCTGCTAACCGATCAATGCAAAAAATCGCTAAACCTCAAAGCTCTTCTGGCGGAAGATCATTAAGCTGGAAAGCGGACCTCTCATTAACAACGAATTATGAAGCGCTGGAAATCGGCGGCAATAAATATGGTGTCATTAATATCGGCACTCACATTCAGACACCGATGAATATTTATTTCGATGCCTCTTATTGGAATGCTAAAGGCGACGAAGGTTCATCAAGCGGAAACCCAAAACTGATTTTAGGTTTTAACTGGCTTCGTTTCGGCAGCCCCGGTGATGAAGCGAGACTTGATATTTACGGTGGAGCAAAACTTTCTTCGAGTTCAATACTAGGCAGCTCGCGCACAGATAAAATCATTGGAGTGGAAACCACAAAGCGCTTCGGGACTTTTGGCCTTGGCCTAGGTTATGACATGACATTGGTTGGAAAACCTAAAAACGCGGATGAAAATGCGATTGGGAACATCGGCCGCATTGCTGTGAGTGGCGGATGGATGGTTTCAAATGATATTCAGTTTGAAGTTGAAGTTGAGAACTTCACCATTAACAAAGCAAAAGATGAATCGCGCGCCAATCGCTTGATGGAAAAGGCGAGCTTTTCAACTATCTCACCGAAACTAAATTTAGGTCTGGCCCCAGCAGTGAACCTGGAGCTTGGAGCGAGATTCAGAATGAAAAAAGCAAAAGATGAGGCCAATCTGATGGCCGCGAAAGTTTTCGACCTTCACGGCGCGAATTCGAACTCACTTTTTGCGGGACTTAATCTTTCAATCTAGTGACGACATTAAAGCGACCTCTCTATTTTTGCAGCGAGTGTAAGAAAGTGGTGGGCCACCTGGATGACCTGCTATTTATCGATGAATTCTCCCACAAGGGATTTTGTTCTGAAGAATGTATCGAGGATTTTTATTTCCCCCTCATTAAATACTATGAAGTGATGGAAGCCGCTTTAAGAAAGAAGCACAACCTCACGGATGAAGTTCAAAGTGATGTTGTCGACGAGCAAATGGTCGAGATGGTGCTGAATTCACCGAGCGAGGTTTACCGTCAGACTAATGAATTGAATGAGAGTTATTATAATTTCATCAAGCACTTCATGGATCACTCTGTGGTTGTGGTCACCAGCGTTTATCGCAAAGAGGCGTCTTTTATTTTTTTCTCCACCAGCACTAAATCTCAGGCCCTGCTTAACGAGTTTAGGGGCGCAGAAGAGGTCAAGGATTGGTTTACAAGAGATATAGAGGAAGAGCAGGTGGCAGCCACTTTGCCTGACCCAGAAGCCATGGCGATTGAAGAGGAAGATGATGAGGACATGATTTTCCTGCAGCTATTGGAGAGTAAAAAATCGAGACTCCTTGCAGATATTCTCATGAAACGAAAAGACAGCGACATTTCATTTGAGGATTATTCAGGTTATGAATCCTGCTTCCAGGAGACGTTGGATCAACCGGATGAGGTCTTTGAGAAGAAAGACAATGAAGGTGATAAATTATTTACTTATCTCAAGTCATTTTCCCGCGGAGAACACGGAGAAGAGAGTTTCTTTTATATTGTCATTTGCTTAAAGAGAAATATTGATTCGGATACAGTCAACGTATACCCGGTGCTTGCTTTGCCTACAATGGATCTTGAAATGTATCAGGAGTTCAGGGCCGGCATCAGGTTAACCGGCCCGTTACAAAATTAAAAAGATTTAATGACGTATTGATTTACAGACTTAAAGGCTTCACAGTATGCAGTCTGTCCGTATGCCAGCATGCTCATACAAGTCTTGTAAGCGTCAAGGGTCATCATATTGCGGTTGAATACCGGATAGTAATATGAAGTATCCTTGAAGAATAAAACTGAGTTGATCATTGCGTTTGTGTACTGAGTGTACTTCACAAAAGTGATCTTCTTAACTTCTTTCGGGTTAGGGAAAGAGCCACACATCGGGTTCCCGATATAGATTGAGTTTGATCCGCTGGTTGTGTGAGGGATAAAGCAAATGCTCACATCACCTGAAGCTCCGACCGGCGGAGTTTTCACCTGAGCGTAGAATACCGACTTATCAGTCGAGCTCTGGCATAAAGTATATGAACCTAAATGCGTGCTGGTTGTATCGAAACCATTCACACCATCAGTTGAGAATTTACAGTGTTTAGCATCCTCAGGAACATTGCTTGGAGTGGTTGTTCCGGTAGTTGTGCCCGTTCCAGTATTAGTGCCTGTTCCGGTATTAGTTCCGTTTCCAAGATTTACCCCGTTATTAAGTCCGTTGCTGCTTTGACTTGAGGAAATGATCGCACGCTGTGTTCTCGGTGAATCACAGGCAGAAGCTAGTATGATCAATGCCAGAAGGGGGATAAATTTCTTCATAAATTTCACCTTATCTATTCAAGGTTGCCTATTAATACAATCTACTGATCGGCTTTTATTTTAAATAGTTTAGCGGAAAAGATCGGAACCCCTAATATTCGGAGCTTAACGTGTCGATAGGGAGTTATGGTTAGAAAAAGCATATACCTGATTGTGATCCTTGCCCTTTTGGCAGGAGCTGCCCTTTTAGTGGCGATTGCCCCTTATCACATCTACACCTTGACCCTCACTGAAGGAGTCAACACGCGCTTTTTGCAAATGGCACCTACTAAAAAAGTTTTTTATGACGGCATTGAAGCACCGGTTGCGGCCCCTGATGACATGGCCGATGAATCATTGTTCCAGACTTTTCATTTTGGCCACTATGAATTTCCCATGCCGATTAATCACTCACTTTATTCACTGATTCCACTTATCAGAATAGAAGGAGCAGGCCCAAGACTTGGTGCTAGTTTTCAGAATAACAGGAACGCTGAGCTCTTTAGTTTCATGCAGGAAAGACCTTATAAATTTGAGACCACTTCAGGTGATCACAAGCTCTTTACACTACCGGTGTTTAAAAATTACATCGCTAGAAAAAGCAATGATGAAGTTTGGGGAGATCTTTTCAAGAAGCAGTTATCGCTGCCTTCTAATGAAGGGAAGAGTTTTTTCACGTCCTTGCAAACTTTGTGGAAAGTAAGTTATTACGACCTGGTTTACAACCTCTACATTCTTTACAATCGTCGCTTTGTCCTGCCGGAGGACACTCAGGGATTTTCTTATTTCCCTTCGATGAAACTGGGGATAGTAGAGCTGCCGAGCACGGATAAACAAATCAAGGTCGAAAGACTTTATATTATCGAATCAGGTTTTATTTATCCGATATTGATAAAGACCAAAATCACTGAAAAATCGGCGCTCAATTTCCGCGCTAAATTCATCCGAGAAATCAAATATAAATCGACCACTCCGGATTCAGCGATTGCAATCTATGCCCGCTATAAACAAGTCTCATACTCTCAGCGACTTGATCAACAGGGGATGACGTATTTGTATGCGGCATGGTCTCACGATTTAAACAGCCGTGATTTTGTCAGGGTCATCATTCAATTTTTGGAGAGAGGAAAGTTAAACCTTAAATACCTGAAGCCATTTTATGAATTTGCCTACAAAAAGTTCGGCTCGACTCTTTCATCCGAGAGCGGTTATTTGAATGAAACGGCAGCGGAGAGTTTGAAGCGAAAAATTTCCGAAGAACTAAGCGATGAAGTGAAAAAGGCCAGCGAAGAGGAGAGCGCCAGATTTGAAGGCAATTTTTCCTCTCCGGAAGAGAAGATCAAATACAACCTGCAAAAGGCCAAAGACAATAAGATTAATGCTGATAAAGATGAGAAGGTGCTCTCGATCGAGTGATTACTTAAATTCCACCGCGGCACCGATGAACAAACTGATTCCGGTGATGTTGCGGACAGTATTCACTTCACGAAGATTCAGATCCTCCAGCGGCGCAAAGCCTGAGACCATATACTTTCTAAGACCGATCCCACCGAAGGCGTGATACTTTGATTCCGGAAAAAAAACGATGCGGGCATTGGCCTGACCACCCCAAACGTATCCGCTTGGTTCGTCCTCATAGTTGAGTTCGATAGAAAGTTCAGTATTGATTGCCAGATCCAGCGAGGCGTAGGCTTCAAGCAGGAAAACCGGGTTTTTCATAAAGGTGTAACCGAATGTCGGAGAAAGCATCCAGTACCCAAACTTCATATTTGGCGTGCTGATAGAACTGTAGTCCAGGGCCGCGCCCCAGAAGAATCTTGAAGTGGACTGACGGTGAATGAATTGGGCATTAAAACCGGTAAAGACACTTTTGTCAGCGTTGTCGATGGCAAGGAAAAGGTTTTTAACATCGTTTCCAGCATCATAGCGGTGAAGACTGAAGTAAAAAGAATTGTTTACTGAAAGGCGCTCTTCAGGTTTTTGAATCGTGATATCGACATCGTGCTCTCTTGGTGCTCCGCGCTTAGCATTGTACTCTTCATCAGCAGTGTCTTCAAAGCGGATGTCTTTCGTTTCTATGAAGGCAAGTCTTCCGTATACGACCAATGGGACCAGGTTCGGGTTGATTCTCCTGGGATTTCCTACAATTATCGCCTTCCCGTTAGCGATATAACCCAACGGTGAGAGCATATTTTCATCGGCATAAACAATGGCCTTTGGGCTGATGACTCGCGCGGTGTGGGAGTTGCCTGTAAGGTTAACTTTTCCATCGTCGTTGGTGATAGAATTGTCAGCGGCCTTAGTGACGAATGATAAAAGAAGTCCTAAAATAACAAGTACATTTTTTAAATTTAGCATTAAATAAATTATAAGGGGAATCCTTTGAAATTTCCAGGCAAAAGAAAGACGAAGCATTACTTTCCAGTCACAGAATCGGGACGTATTCCCTTTGACCCGGATTTTTCCGAAAGAGGACCTTCTGTCTATATCGTTGGAGTTGATCAGCTGATTGTCGACATCGAAGCGAATGTGAGTTTTGAGTTCCTGGAAAAATACAAA
The DNA here is from genome assembly GCA_040377165.1 of Bacteriovorax sp. GTDB lineage: Bacteria > Bdellovibrionota > Bacteriovoracia > Bacteriovoracales > Bacteriovoracaceae > Bacteriovorax. Next base: position 17,570 of record JBEIPI010000020.1, on the reverse strand, counting down.
ATCCAAAAAGGCGAGTCAGTGGTTCTCGATGATAAAATAGTTGAAGATATTTATCGAGAATTAAAAGCTAATAAAGCGATCATCGGTGAATACGCCGGAGGGGCGATTGGTAACACCCTTCATAACTATAGCGTGCTTTCTGACTCCCGCTCAGTAGCGCTTGGAGCGATTTCAAAAAATATTTCTGTTGGCGATTACGCCTTTAAATACATCTGCACGACGAATTCATTTGTTGATTTCTCTTACCTGAAGCCGGTGGATGGGCCAATGGGACGAGCGCTTTGTCTTTTGACTCCGGACCGTGAAAGATCGTTTCTGATCGGCAAAGGAATCATGAATGAGCTTTCTCCGGATTACATTCCCGAAGAAGTTATTAAAGCTTCCTCACTGCTTTTAGTGTCTGCCTATTCACTTAGAGATGAGAGCTCTTCCATGTTCAAGGCCAATCTTACTGCCTGTGATTATGCTAAAAAACATAAAGTGCCGGTGGTCTTATCCATGGGGACCAGTTCCCTTGTAAGCGCCAAAAAAGATTTCTTCCTAAGGTTCATTACGGATTATGTTTCTTTGTGCGCGATGAATGAGGAAGAGGCCCACGCGCTTTTGGGAGAGTCAGATCCACTTCTTGCCTGTGAGAAGGCGCTGGATTACGCGGATATGGTTTTATTGACCGTTGGTCCTCGCGGGCTTTATATCGCCGCCCACTCTGATGAAGAGTACAAGCGTGAAACAAAAGACATGATTCACTCGAAGTCCATCGGTGAGTACAATAAGTTTGAATACTCCCGTGCGATCTTAAAAGAAGACTGCAAAAGCCCTCTGAAAATCTACACTCACATCAACCCTTACATGGGTGGACCGGGAGTCATCAAGAACACCAATGGAGCGGGGGATGCCGCTTTATCCGCGGTTCTACATGACATCGCTTCTAATTCATACCACCGCCAGGTGACTCCGAATTCACCGAAGCACAACACCAGATACCTTACATACTCATCGATTCACCAGGTGAGTAAATACTGCAACCGCGCGAGCTTTGAAGTGCTAAAGCAGAATTCACCGCGCTTGATTAAGGGGCTCCCTAACAGAGAAGAAAGTTTAGAAGATGCATATTGGGATTTATAACAAGGATGTTTTTATGAAGAAAATTTTTGCACTTGCAGCTCTCGTTTTTACCCAGGTTTCATTCGCAGCTACGCCTATAAACATGGCCTGTGTGACAGAATTTCCAACTACCAGTTTTATTGCTTACACAGAAGGCGAGGACGTAACGGTGAGAATCATTCACCACAACGGCCCTAAATATATGCCAATCTGGTCAAGCATTATCACTCCCAACGACCTGCCGACCATCAATGAAGCTGCTCAGGCGCTTTATGATTTAGGAAGTCTGCTGGAATTTAAAATGCCCGCCAAGGCCTGCGAGAGGATTGATGGAAAGCTGATCAACTGCTTTGGGACTCAGCCGCCGGTTGATATCAATGGCCACAAAGTAAGCCTGTGGGCCCTGCATACAATGGAAACAAATGAGCGCAGTTTTGCGGGAGAGTTTTCGTGGATCAATTCATCAGTGGCACTGGAAGTTGACGGAAAAACCTTTCACGTACCAATGAGATACGCCAGCTATGAATGTTTTGAGGGCTTCAGTAAAACTGATCTCAAGTCAAAGCTGCAGGCTAAAAATCTATTCTTGAAGTGATTTCAAACGCTCACTGAAACGATCGGTTTTAGTGAGCGATCTTCCCATAACTAAAAAGTCTGACCCCGCATTGAAGGCCTCTTTTGGGTCCATCACGCGTTTTTGATCCTGCACTTGAGTCGATTCTATTTCATCCCTGAAGCGAATTCCTGGAGTCACCGCCAGAAGTTCCGGGTGATGTTTTTTCAGCAGACCCACTTCATGAGGCGAAGAGACAACTCCATCGATTCCCGATATGGCGGCCACTCTAAAGAGCCTCTTAAAGGCCTCATCAGTGTCAGTGATTCCATAGAGTGACTCTAAGTCACTCTTTTCCAGGCTGGTGAGAAAACTCACACCCAGGATTTTACATTTAGGGATACTCACGCGGGCCTCTGCCATCGCCGCCTTCAGCATCGCTTCACCACCTCCTAAGTGGACAGTGAGAAAATCAATCGGCAGGTTTTTAAGTGAGGAGATGGCCTTGGCCACCGTCACCGGAATGTCGTGGAGCTTTAAATCCAGAAAAATTTTCTTTTTATGCTCGAGATGAATTTTGTGAACCATGTCCGGGCCGTACTTTACAAAAAGTTCCAGCCCGATTTTAACAAAGGGAAGACTGTTGTCTTTTTGAGAGAGAAACTGGTCAATTTCTTCCAGCGACATTTGGTCGAGGGCCACAATCACTCTATCGAGTTTAGACATATTTCATTTCCTGAAGTGCAAGAGGAGAGACCTCCATATCGTTTGTTCCAATCAGTGCCATCGCCACTGCCCTGATATTTTCCGGGCGGGTAAAACACGGGATCGCGTATTGAATCGCCGAGTTTCTGATGTGTTCACCATCGTTTTGCGACTGCCCCTGGTTTTGAGGAGTGTTGAAAACCATTTTCATGTTCTCATCTTTAAGCGCCTCAAGAATAGTCAGGCCTTTTTCATCGAGCTTCATGACCAGCTCGCAAGGGATCCCTTGTTTTTTGATGTACTCACAAGTTCCTCTGGTGGCGATGAACTTGTAGCCGATCTTATGCAGGGACTTCAGGTAAGGCAGAATCAGCTCTTTGCTGTTGTCAGCTAAGCTCATCAGGATTAATCCTTTCTCTGAGAGTTTCGGGTAATTGCCTTGATAAGATTTCAGGATCGCCGCTTCTTTGTCGCGGTCAATTCCCATCGTCTCACCAGTCGATCTCATTTTTGGCCCGAGCAGGATGTTGTCCTGAATGAAGCGGTCGAATGGGAAAGTCGACTGTTTCACCGAGAAGAAGCCAGAGAGCGGCTGCTCGATGCTTTCGATTTTATCTCCCAGCATCGCATCCGTGGCGATTTTTGGAAGAGAGATATTGTAGGCCTTGCTAAGGAATGGAAGGGTTCTCGATCCTCTCGGGTTGGCCTCGATACAGTAAATTTTTCCGTCTTTAATGGCGAACTGGAAGTTGATCGGACCTACGATCTCCAGGTGATTTGCCAGGGCCTTTGAGATGTTCTTTAACTCCTCATAGTTTTTTTGAGTTAAAATCACCGGCGGCGTGATCATTCCCGAATCCCCCGAGTGAACTCCGGCGTACTCTATGTGCTCGCACACAGTGAAGCAGAAATTTCCGAACTGGTCGCGCACCAAATCCACATCGTATTCAATCGCATTCTCAAGGTAGTTCTCAACCTGGAAGACAGCGGTCGCACTTTGGAGCTGGTCTTTGAACGCTTTAGGAAGCTCGTTGAGTTCATCGTGGCCGTAGAAAATGTACATCGATTCACCACCGATAACATAACTTGGGCGGATGATGACCGGAAAGCCGATATCAACCATGGCGTTTACCAGGTTTTTATAACCGGAGACTTCGCGGCTTTGAGTTTGGGCCAGTTTTGTTTTTCGCGTGACTTCGCTAAAGAGTTTTCTGTCTTCAGTTAACTCAAGCACATTCCATGTTGGTCCCAGGAAATTGATTTTGAAGAATTCCTGGCGGAAGCTTCGCTCTAAATGCTCTCTTAATTGAATCCCGGTCTGCCCTGAAAATGAAGCGATAACTCCGTATGGGTTTTCATTTTTTAAGATGTCAAAAAGGTCCTCTGAGTAAAGAGGCGATAAGTAAAGTCTATTGGAGCTGTCGTAGTCAGTTGAAACCGTCTCAGGGTTCGAATTGATCATGATCGACTGGATGTTCTTCTCACGCAGGCGCTCGCATGATTTTACACATGAATAATCGAACTCAATTCCCTGGCCGATTCGATTAGGGCCGGAGCCCAGGATCGCCACTGATTTTCCTTTTAATGAAAGTGACTCCGCCTCATTTTCTTCTGCGTATGTTGAATAGAAGTAAGGGGTCTCGGCGAGGAATTCTCCGGAACACGTGTCAACCGCTTTATAAACCGGGAAGATGTTCTGCTTGAACCTGTATTCCAGGATTTCTTTTTGTGAACGGTTCATCATGAAAGCGAGGTGCTTGTCTGAGAATCCTATTTTTTTCAGGTTAAGAAATTCCTCTCTCTCCATGTTGATGTCTTTATGAACATGGGAGTTGGCCGTTTCATGCTTAAGTGATTTTTCCGCTTCAACCACCAGGGCCATCTGGTCGATGAACCAAGGGGTAATTTTAGAGTGCGAGAAAATCTCTTCTTTGGTCATGCCGATGCGCAGGGCCTCAAGCACCGTTAAAAGAGAGAGCTCGCTTGCAGTCTTTAGTCTCGTTGTAATGTATTCTCGCGACAGCTCCATTGGCGCTGTTTTTAGTTGAGAGAGCGAAGGCACTTCCAGCCCCATTTCAAGCGCCCTTAAAGCTTTCATGAAAGCTTCATTGAAACTTCCCCCCAGCGCCAGGACTTCGCCCACTGAGCGCATTTGTGGCCCTAGAGTTTGAGATGAGCTTGGGAATTTATTGAAAGGGAAGATTGGAATCTTCAAGGCCACATAGTCCAGTGTCGGTTCGAAGGCCACCGGTGAAGCTTTGGTGATGTCGTTTAAAATTTCTTTTAGCGTGTATCCGATAGATAGTAGCGCTGAGATTTTAGCGATCGGGTATCCTGTCGCTTTGGAAGCGAGTGCTGATGACCTGGAAACTCTCGGGTTCATTTCAATGACGACGATGTCATCCTCATTGTCAGGATTGATGGCGAACTGAACGTTTGCTCCGCCGGCCACAACACCCATGTGTTTTGCAATCGTCAGAGTCATAGTGCGAAGCTGCTGCATGCAGCGATCACTGATGGTCATGGCAGGTGCTACAGTGATTGAATCGCCGGTGTGAACTCCACACGGGTCGACGTTTTCAATCGAGCAGATGATGACTCCGTTTCTCTCACAGTCAACCATCACTTCAAGTTCTATTTCTTTCTGGCCGACTAAAGATTTCTCCATCGTCACCGGGAATTTAATGTCAGAAGTGAAGACTTCTTTTAATTCAGTTGTATTGTAAACCAGGGCGGCCCCTTTTCCTCCAAGTGCGAAGTCGCGGCGGATGATGAGCGGGAACTGGACCACTTTTTCGGCCATCTCTAAAGCTTCAGCTTCAGAGTTGGCGGTAAAACGCTTGCCTGTCTGGTAACCAAGTTTATCTAACTCTTTAGCAAACAGCGCCCTGTCTTCAGTTTTTTTGATCGTATCAACATTGGCACCCAGAAGTGCTACGTTGTGGTTTTTTAGAAAGTTTTCTTCTTCTAGTTCTACGCATAGATTAAGTGCGGTCTGTCCCCCCATCGTAGAGAGAACAGCGTCCACTTTTTCTTTGAGGATGATTTTTTTAATCGTCTCTTTTGTGATCGGCTCGATGTAAGTGCGCGCGCACATCTCCGGGTCCGTCATGATGGTGGCCGGATTTGAATTTAATAAAACGACATCAATGCCTTCTTCTTTGAGCGACTTCAAGGCCTGTGTCCCTGAGTAATCGAATTCCGAAGCCTGGCCGATTTTAATCGGGCCTGAGCCAATCAGAAGAATTCTCTTATAAGGAGTGCTCTTTTTAAGCCTGTTGGTCAGTTTGTTAAAGGGATACAGTCGTTTGCTGTCGATCGGGTGCTGATTTTTTTCTTCAAGGAATGATTTCACTTCCTGGAAAAATTCGTGGGCGTCGTGAGGTCCGGGATTGGCCTCTGGGTGAAACTGCACCGACTTTACGAAGTGGTCACACGAAGCGATCCCTTCAATCGAGTCATCAAAGAGTGATGTGTGTTGGACAAAAAGCTCGCGCTTTAGCGGGTTTTCCACGCGCATTTTATTAAACGACTCAGTCTCGATGGCGTAACCGTGGTTTTGTGAGGTGATCACAATTTTGTTGGTGATATGGTCGATCACCGGGTGGTTGGCGCCTCTTTGCCCGAAAGGAAGTTTGATGATTTTAATTCCCAGGGCAAGAGCGATTAACTGATGCCCCAGACAGATGGCCCTGACCGGGATGTTCAGAGTGAAAATATCGCGGACAACTTCAATTTCTTTGGTGAAGTTTCTCGGGTCTCCCGGACCGTTTGATAAAAAGATCAAACGTGGGTTGTATTTTTTAATGGTTGCAAGATCCGCATTGTGGGGAAGACTCACAAGTGGAAGTTTTAGCGCCATTAACTGGTCGATGATGGCCTGTTTAATTCCGTAGTTCATCACCACAATCGGGTTATCCCCTGGGATATGAACAATCGGGGCCGGTTGTGAAACGAGTGGAAGGTCATCAGTCTTAAGCCTGGCATTCTGGAAAACCGATTTCTCCGGGGCCGTTTCACTGAAAGTTAAAACAGATTTGTGGGATTTTGATTTTCCGCTAGTCAGGTAACGCACCAGTCTTCTGGTATCCACTCCTGAAAAGAGCGGGACTTCGACTTTTTCTAGAAATTGGTTGTGGGAAAAATTCCTGGCGATCAACAGACTCGCGTGGGATTTTTTGGATTGCATGACAGAGTCATTGTGCTCGTAATTTCCGATATGGGCATTGGTGAAGATAATGTGCTGGCCGAGGAAAGATGGATCGGTGATGGTTTCTTGGTACCCACTCATCCCGGTGGTAAAGGCGGCTTCTCCCCAAATTCCTTTTTCTATTTCGGGGTCAGTATTTTTGCGATTAACATAACCTTTGAACGTGGTCCCGTCTTCAAAATGAAGATAGGCGAGTGATTGCTTGAGACTTTTGTTAAAACTTTTCTCCATTAATAATTCCTACGTTCTGATCGTTATTTAAAAGCATGGCCTCAATAATGGCCATTCTCATTGGGATTGAATTCGTCACTTGCAGGTAGCCTTTATAAAGAGAGGATTTGATCAATGCCTGATCCAGTTCCACTCCAATATTGGCCGGTCCCGGGTGTAAAACCGGGATAATTTTATTTAACTTTTTCAACAGATCCAGGCTCACTCCATATGTTTCCAGGTAATGGTCATAGTGTGAGTTGGCCGCACCGGCGTGGCGCTCTTTTTGGATCCTCAAAAGATAAATGAAGTCACTTTTTAAAATTGTTTCATCTCTATTGGTTGAGATTGAAACACCGTTTGGCAGAGTTTTTTCATCCGGGAGGTATTCACGGGGACCTGCCAGGATGATCTTCATTCCAAACTGCGGAAGAAGTTTCATCAGGGAGTGGGCCACGCGGGAATGGATATTGTCGCCGATAATGGAGATAGCTTTCCCCTTTAAATCGTCACTGGATAATTCTAATAATGTGTAGAGATCAAGCAGGGCCTGAGTTGGGTGCTCGTTGATTCCGTCGCCGCCATTGACCAGCTTCATTGGAAGATTTTCTCTGAACGCTCCCAGTTGATTTGAGACACTGGTTCTGAAGACGCAAAGATTCACGCCTTGATAAAAAAGTGTCAGGAAAGTCTCCTCTAAGCTTTCACCTTTCTTTAAACTCGATGTTTCCGCATTGAAATCCAGGTACAGTCCGCCAAGTCTTCTGATGGCAACGGCGAATGAGTGTTTGGTTCTAGTGGAGTTTTCGAGAAAAGAAGTGGCGATGATAGGCTTTGGAGTGGAACTAAAAGGGGCAATTTCGGGATGAGCTTTAAAATGCTTAGCACGGGAGACAAGTACATCGATCTGGGTTTTATTTAGATCGTCTATACTTTCAAGTAATGAAGGAAATGAAGTCATTTTCTTCCTTGTTAAGTCTTGCTATGCTTTTTGGGTGCACACATAGAAAGAGCTCATTTTTAGATTTTAAATAGTCTATATAAAAGATGAACTGTTTGAAAAGAACTTTGTAATGAAAAAGATTGACCAAAATAATCAACTGCAAATTGAATCACTTCTTAACGAGTGTAAGGGGAATCTTTTCGAATTTCTTGTTGCACAGTTGCTTTCCAGGCGCTTTAAGAAAGAGGATGTCTTTTTGCTTAATTTGCCAAAGGATTTCCGTGGAAGACTGCAGTTTTATGAGGAAACCATTCGTCAATTTGACTCAGACCTACTAAAAAATCTCCCCCTGTTGGCCCATGATGTTGCTCAGAGACTGGAAGATTATCCGCTCTTTAAAAACAAATCTCATTTTAGTTTTACCGTGATTGGAAAAATGGTTGCGACCAACGACAATGAGCTGTGGAATGAAACTGATATTGTCGCTATTGAAGAAAAAAGCGATGGCAGCACAAAAAAACACTTTATCAGTTTAAAGCTCACTAAAGACCATAGTTACACTAATACCAAAAGTGCCGGGATAAAAAGTTTTATCGAGAAATACTTTTCCGGTTTTAATGAAGCCGCTTTATTGCAGAAGAAACTCAATCTGGAAGTGGATGAGTCCTTCCATATGATGGGCCACAAGCTCTATAGTATGATTGACCAGGAATTCAAGGGAAATTTTGACTCCCGCTGGAGCGATCATTACACGGAACTTCCGGGAGAGTTGCCGGTCGATATGAAGGAAGTGGTCCACGCCAATTACTTCAGAGTCGGGCTGAAAGTCAGGGAATTTTTAGGTGAGCTCTACAACATTGATCCGGAAAAATTCTATCATTCACTGCACGCTCTTTGTGGCTTTGGAAATCCTGACATCATTCAGGTTCACTGTTTTCATCATAATGCACTTTTAAAAGACATCCAGATAAAAGGGCACAGTGATTTCTTTTCCAACGACTACCGTGAAATTGTGATGAAGGAGCCATCTTTGGGGGCGGGCTCTTTCGATATTCTCTTTAAAAAAATCGTTTTACAGATTAGAGTTAAACCAATGAATAAATTCACTACTGCTGCCTATAAGATCAATTGCTCCATTAAAATCAGAGGGGACAAAAATGAATAAGGCCCTTTTTCTCGACCGCGATGGAGTGGTAAATATCGATAAAGGTTATGTCTATAAATGGGAGGATATTGTCTGGATTGAAGAGATCTACGACATCATCCGACTGGCCAAAGAAAGGGATTATAAAGTGATCATCCTGACCAATCAGTCAGGCATTCACAGTGGGATGTACGGCCATGAGGATGTCCGCATCCTGCATGAAAAAATGAATGCTCACTTAAACGCGTTAGGTCTCTTCATTGATGACTGGTACTACTGCGCGGAGATGGATAGCGAACACAGAAAACCCCGCCCGGGAATGCTGCTTGCTGCCCGTGATAAACACCAGATTGATCTCGAAAAGTCATTTATGATCGGGGATAAGGTTTCCGATGTTTTTCAGACTGATGGAAAATTCATTGGGCCTACCACATTTCTGGTCAGAGGCAATTACGACCTGAAAGGGGCCGAGCTTTTAAAGAGTGCAAAGGTTTTTGAAAACCACCGACAGATCCTAGAGGAGTTGAAAAAAGTTTTATGAAAGCAGAAGAAAAAATCGTTGTTAACTTTTCATTACCTTTTAGCGCGCGGAAGATTTTCGATTTCATCATTCTGCCCAAAAACATGGAGCTCTACCAGGGCTTTGGCATACTTCCGGGAATCAAGTCGGTTTCCTCAAGTGATGCTATCAGAAAAGTAGGAACGCTTGACAAGGTTCAAAACACTGACGGCAGCTCACATGAATCAGTCACAGATATTCTGCTTCCCGGTGAACGTTACGGCCTTACACTTGGAAATATCCAGGCCGTGGGCTATAAAAAGAAACTGGCCAATCCAATTATTGGCTTCAATGAGGATTGGGTTTTTCATTCGCACGGCGACCACACTCATATTGAAAGATCCCTGGTGGTTAAATACGAGCCGGGTCTCTGGAACAAAATCATAGTGAAATACATCGCCTGCCCCCAGCTAAAGCAGTCATTTCACAGGCACCACGCCAATCTGGAAGCGGCCTTAAAAAACGGCTAAAACCCGCTCAGTCCGTCTAAAATTTAGACAGTTCATGGCCATAAAGGCTTAAGACTAAAGAGAAAAATGTGGCATTTGATATGCACTTCATAGGTTGATTAACTATATGGAGTTCTTATGAAACCGACTTTTTTTGGTCTTTTGTTTGCGTTTGTGATGCTTGGAACTCAGGTGTCGGCACAGGACTTAGGCCTTAAATATTCAAGCAGGATAAAAGCTTCAGAAAAAAAAGTTCTCGAAGAGGCAATGGCCCAGGTCGCGGCACTTTTGCCTCCGAAAATGATTGAAAACCTTCCTCCTGGCCTTGAAATCAAGGTGGCGAGTTTATCAAATCACAAAAGCATTCCCGATGAGGTTTGTGTTATTCAAAAAAACGGCGAAGAAGTAGCAACGAAAAATGAACGCCCTTTTGTTTACGGGTTATACAATGAATTGGAGAATGTTTTAACCATCAACACTCCAGTGCTTCTTGAATTGCAAAAGGGAAAGGAAAATTCAAAACGAATCACTTGTCAGCATAAATCGCTTTACGACCAGGCCATTGCCACCATCATTCATGAGTTGACCCATGCCTACGATTATCAGGCAGGAAGAGTGTCGAGCTCAATCGAATACATTAACCGCGCCGGGTTTAAGCGAGGGCTGCTTAAGATTAAAAGCAAAAACATCCAGGCCATGAGATCCGCTGACTCGTACGAGCTAAAGAATGTCGCGGAATCTTTCGCGGTCAATATGGAATATTACACAATGGATCCTGAATTCATGTGCCGTAAACCTTCTATGTTCGCTTTTTTCAAGAATCATTTTGGGTTTGACCCGTTTCCAAATAGAAGCTGCGGGATCAACAACATCGTAATGATGTCGACCAACAGTGGTTTTATCCCGACGGTTCTTGATACTAAAAGAGTATACCGCATTGATTACCTGCTGGCTTCACCAGGAAAAGAGATCATGAGCGGCTTTGGGCATTCAATGTTCAGATTGATTGTTTGTGCCCCAGAGCGACTGGACCCGATCACCAACAAAATCATTCCGGCCACTCCGATGGGGAAAAAATGCCTGGAGGATAAACTCTATCACATTGTCGTCAGCTACAGAGCGAATGTTGAAGATGCGACTCTCAATTATTTCAAAGGGCTTTTTGGCGGTTACCCGTCAATGCTCTTCATCCTGAGTTTCAGTGATGTTCTCGATGAGTATAACCGTGATGAATTAAGAGATGTTATGTCTCATCCGCTTTTGTTGTCACAAAAAGAGAAAGAGGATTTCATTACGAGGGTTAAAGAAGAACACTGGAATTACCGCGGGTCTTATAAGTTTGTGAACAACAACTGCGCGGTGGAAAGTTATGATCTCTTGAAGTCGGCACTCGATCGCAGTCAGTTGCAGTCAAAATCGTCACTTACTCCCAACGGAGTGCTCGAGGATTTGGACAAACTTCAGTTCTTATCGATGAAAAGCGATGAAATGGAAGTGTATAAATCAAAAACTGACCAGGTCATGCTTGCTTACAAAAAAGCGTATGGATTTACTGGTAAGGGGAGTGAGAAGGAAGATAAAAAGGCCCTGCAGAAATTCATCGATGAGAGTAAACCAGCTCAGAGGCTTAAAATTTTCGAAAAATTTAAAAAGGCCGCAGTTGACCAGGTCGAATTGAATGAAGAGATTCATATGCTCAAAGACAAACTGGTGCAGGCATCATCATTCTCAGTGATGGAGCAGCATATTCTAAGGGCCTCAGCACTCAAGTACAGAAAAAAGGCCGCAGATATGTTTATGACTTCAGAGGACCCTAAGATAAAAGATTTGATTAAAGATTCAGGATCAGCATTTTCTCAGTCTTTCACAACGCTTTCTAAGAATGGTTACGGGATTCCTTTTGCCAATGAGATGGTTTCTTCTGATGAAATGAAGGAGCAGGTCGATGCAGGAAAAGAGGTTATGGCCAAAATCGAGGTCGTGCTGAAGGAAGCGATGCCTGAGGAATACGCCGCATTGGAGTTGATGAATGAGAATATCAAAATTTATAACAACTATTCTTTAAAGATCAGGAAAGAATTCAGGTCTAAACTGGATTTATATGTGGGCCAGGTGCTAAAAAATCTCTCCCGCAACGATTACACCAGAGAAACCATGATAAAGGCCGCTCAAGGTGATGGCGCAAGCTTGAAAAAAGTCAGGGAGTTACTGGGAGAGGACTTAGTGACTGAAAAGGAGATTCTTGACGTGAAACTCAAGCGCTTGATCGCGGAATTTGTTTAGCCAAAAAGCTTAACAATTCCTGCGTTTTCTGCTATTAATCACCCCATGGAAGAGGCACAAAAGGCCCCGGCATCCCCGCCAAAATGGGCCCGGGTTTTTAATATTATCGGTAAAGTGATTCTGCTCTTGTGGGTGGTCGCTATCGGTTATGGAATTTACCTGCTGTCTCCGTTTATCAGTTCCATGTACTCCATTTCAAAAATCCCACGAACCTATTTTGAAATTAAAATTGATAAAGAAAAAAAGCGCGCCTCGTATACTCAGGTCTCAACCATGCCGGGTGACTGGATCGAGCTTTCAAAAATCTCAAAGCGCTTAAAAGGCGCGATCATTTCAAGCGAAGATGGCAAGTTCTATACTCATCCTGGCTACGATATCGAAGAGCTTCAAGACGCGATTAATGATGGAGTTGTTAAAAAGAAAAAGAAAGTCCGCGGGGCCTCGACTATTACTCAGCAACTCATTAAGAATCTTTATTTTCAAACCGACCGCAGCCTCTGGAGAAAAACAAAGGAGATGGCGTTGACTTTGTGGATTGAGGATAAAGTCTCAAAAGATAAAATCCTTGAGACATACCTTAACGTCATTGAGTACGGTGAGAATCTCTTTGGGATTAAAGACGCCGCAAAGTTTTATTTTAATAAGGACCCGTCCAGACTCAACGCCAGAGAGAGCGCTTTTTTAGCGATGCTCTTGCCAAGCCCTAAGCGCTACGCTCAGTCGTTTAGACGAAAAGAGTTAACGGCCTTTGCAGAGAGAATTATCCATTCCATTCTTTTTAAAATGCTTCAAGGCGGATACATTGGCATTGAAGAGTATTACGAAAGTTTAAACAGTCGTTTCCCGTGGGAGAAATATGAAGAACCAGAAAGTGCGAGTAATGATATCGGAAACCTTTGATCCTTGGTTTAACCTGGCGACCGAAGACTGGATTTTCCGCGACATGGACCCTGAAGTAAAAACACTTTTCCTGTGGAGAAATGACAAGACTGTTGTCATCGGCCGCTTCCAGAACCCATGGACAGAATGCAACACAGAGAAGATGGAAGAAAATGGAATCAAACTCGCTCGTAGACAAAGTGGTGGCGGGGCCGTTTTCCACGACCTGGGAAATACAAACTTCACTTTTTTATCCAGCAAAGACACTTTCGATAAAGGTGTGAACAATAAAATCATCACTAATGCCCTGAACTCTTTTGGGCTGACATCATTTGCCTCAGGCAGAAATGATATTCTTGTTAATACAAACGATGGTGAGAAGAAAATTTCAGGTAGCGCTTTTAAAGAGACAAAAGACCGCTCATTCCACCACGGAACACTTTTAATCAACGCTGATATGTCTCAGTTAGGCCTGTATTTAAATCCTAATGTGAAGAAGCTTCAGTCAAAAGGCATCACATCAGTGCGCGCCCGTGTGGCAAACCTGAAGGACTTAAACTCCGAGATCAGCCACGATGCAGTCTGTGCTAAAATCATTCAGGAGTTTTTCGATCACTATCAAACGACAGCGCCGATTGAAATCCTGGACCATGAATACTTAAAAACCATTCCGGCCTTAAACCAGCATTTCCAGAAAATGAGCGACTGGAACTGGCGATTTGGTGAAGCACCAAAATTTAACCATCAAATGACCGAGCGTTTCGATTGGGGATTGATAGAGGTTCACCTGGACGTCCATAAGGCCTTCGTTGAAAAATCGCAGATTTTTTCGGATTCATTGCATCCGGAAATGATTGAACAACTTATGGCCTCTTTAACTAAGATTCCTTATACTAGAGAAGCTTTTCAGACCGCCATCAGGAAAGTTGCAGAGGATCTTCCAATGATTCAGGATTATCTGCTGGAATTTGAGAGCTGGATTGTAAAAGAAATTAGTTAACAATCATTCATCACCAATATTTTTTATTATGAGAAACACGAAGTTTCATGATCACGCCTATTTCATCTGGAAGTCTTTTCTTAAAGACCGCTGGATGATTTATAGTCTGGGAGCTTTTTCAGTTCTCCTGACAAACTTAATGCAAATTCTCGCTCCAAAAAACATCGGATGGATCGTTGATTTTTTCGCCAAAAAACCAATCCCTGATTTTTTAACCGGAAAAAATGATCAGGAAACTTTTCTCATTCTCTTTTTAATTCTCGCTGTCTCAAGAATCCTGATTAACATTTTCCGCTTCATGTGGAGAATCACTCTAGGCAGACAGACCCATTACGCTGCCGCGGATTTACGCCGCGACGTCTGGGAACACGTCCGCTTTTTTAAGCGCGAGGATTTAGAAAGAAAGTTCACTAAAGGCGTCTTAATGAGTGCTTCGGCCTCAGACAGCCTTTCGGCCCGATTCATTTTCGGTTTCACTCTGGTGGCCGTTTTTGATGTGGCCTTCCTGGGTCTTTTCACTTTTATCACGATGGCCGGCATTCATTTGCCGATGGCCCTTTTGTCATTTGTGGTTTTATTGTTTGTTCCGATTTTTGTCAGAAAGCTCTCAAAAAAAGAAGTCGAGCAATACCGCCAGATCCAGGACACACTCTCGCACTTCAATGACCTTTCTTCACAGGCGGTTTCAACCATCAAGCTTCAGCGCTTGACTCAAACAGGGCCGTTTTGGGAAAGAAGATTGATGGGGGTGGCGGAAACCCACCGTGCGCAGAGATTAAAAGGAATCGGTCTCTCACTTTTATACATCCCGGTTATGGGAGCGGCGGCGATTATTTCCTATGTCGTGCTTTTTGTGATGGGAATCTATTTTACTTTTAACGGGCACATGAGCGTCGGGGAATTCATCTCTATGCAGGGGTTGATTTTCCTTTTACATGATCCATTGATGTCGCTGGGATTCATCATCTCGGAATGGAAAAAAGGCTTCACTGCGCTTGAGAGGTTGGCGGAAATTTATCAGCATGAGAAAGAACAGTTCCTGCTAAATGAAGGCACTCCCGTTGATGAAAAACACAGTGAGCTGGTGCTGGAAGTCCAGGACCTGTCCTATTCGTTTAAGGAGTCGGCGCCGCTTTTTAAGGGCCTTACTTTTAAATTAAAAAAAGGCGAGAGGCTGGGGATTACCGGTGCTATCGGCTCCGGGAAAACAACACTTCTGAATGTCTTAACCGGCCTTGACCGCGAGCAGGTTTCCGGATCAGTCCGTCTTTATGGCAGACCTTACGCCGATTACAGGCACCATGAGCTTAGAAACTTCATCGGCTATGTTCACCAAAAACCTTTCCTGTTTGCCGACTCGATTAAGGTGAATGTGGCGATGGACAGAAATCTTTCTGATGATGAAGTCTGGAAATACCTGGACCTTGCGGGCCTAAAAGAGGACGTCGACGGCTTTCCAAATAAACTGGAGACGCAGCTAGGAGAGTGGGGAATTAACCTCTCTGGCGGACAAAAGCAGCGTTTGAGTCTGGCGCGCGCACTTGCACGCGACCCTAAAATTTTATTTCTCGATGACTGTTTGAGCGCCGTAGACACGATTACTGAGGAGAGAATCCTGAAAAATCTCGACAGGCACTTAAAGGAAGTCACTCTGGTTTGGGTGGCCCATAGAAAGTCCACACTGAAGTACTGCAACCAAACTTTTGAACTTAAGGCGCACAATTAAGATGGTAAAAAAATTCACATCTATATTCAGAAGAAAAAATGCCGGAAGAATCTCTCCCGATCAGATGAGCCTTCATCAGACCGCTTATTTAATGGCCGACGACCAGGATGAGTCCCGTGTCGGTGAAAAAGGAATGGGAGATCGCAAATCTCTGATGGTGCTTCTTCGTTACGCGAAACCACTTCGCTGGCAGATCATCTTTGCCCTCTCACTGATTTTTATCAGTTCCATCTTCGCTATCTATTCATCAAAATTGATGGGGGATTTACTGGAGAAAGGACTTATGGTCCGCGACCTGAATAAATCAATCTTGTACGCCGTTGGTATTCTTGTGTTGGAAATCGGAAGCATCTTTTTTATTTGGACGGGAAGAAAACGCCTGGCCGATGCGGCCTCTAAAGTTATTTTTAATGTCAGACAAAACTTGTTTTCAAAACTTCAGGAACTGCCGCTGCAGTACTATGACCGTCAGCCTCAAGGAAGAATCGTCACCCGTATCACTCATGACGTTGAAGGTATTGAAGAATTTTTCACTTCAGGTCTGGGAAATTTAATTTCTGCCACTATGATGACGGTGCTTGCCGTGGGGGCGATGATTGTCTCCAACCAAAAGCTTGGTCTGGTGATGACATTATCTATTATCCCTTCCGTTATCCTGATTATTAAAACCAAGGATTTTCTAAGAAACTCCAACCGCCGAGTTTCGAAATTTTCTTCGGCCATCAATGCCAAACTCTCAGAGTATTTAAACGGTGTTGAAACCATCAGAAGTTACGGTCTGGAAAAATGGTCAATGGAGAAATACGCCCACACGGTGGATGACTACCTCTTTGCTCAGCTTAAAGGAAACGTGCTTTTTGCCTGGAGTATGCCGCTTGTCTCTTTCTGTGCGACCATTCCTTTGATTGGCCTGGTTTGGTACGGAGGACACGGGGTTTTAAGCGGCGCTTATTCAGTCGGTCTGTTTGTCTCTTTTGTCCGCTATTATGAAAGATTTTTCAATCCGATGATGCTTTTGTCGCGCGAAATTCATGTTGTTCAACAGGCCTTCACCAGCACTGAGAGAGTCATGAGTTTCCTCAACGAAAAAGACGAGGACGAAGTTTTAAAAAACAACGGCAAGATGATCACGAACAGTCTTCATGGCGACATCAAGTTCGATCATGTATTCATGCAATACAGTGAAGGCGGATGGGTGCTTAAAGATCTAAACTTCCACATTAAGGCCGGAGAAAAAATCGGACTGGTGGGGAAAACTGGTTGTGGGAAAAGCTCAACCGTAGCTCTTCTCTCACGTCTGTATGAATTTCAGGATGGGGAAGTGCTGATTGACGACATCCCAATCAGAAATTACGACCGCCATGCTCTTCGCGATAAAATCGGATTCGTCTCTCAGGATGCGATTATTTTCAAGGGATCATTACGCGAGAATCTCTCTTGCGATGAAACCCAGACTGACCAATACCTGATCGACGCTTCACAGACCACGGGTCTGGTGAAAGCGCTCTCTAAAGAAGGCTTCAATCTTGATATGGAAATCCTTGAAGGTGGAACGAACCTGAGTGTCGGTCAAAGACAGCTGGTAAGTTTAACCCGTGTCCTTTTAAAAAATCCTTCAATCCTGGTGCTTGATGAAGCCACGGCCAATATTGATCCTCATTATGAGGAGATCATTCATGAAGCGGTAATGAAGATGATGGATGGCAGGACTTGTCTGATGATCGCTCATAGGCTTGAGACGCTTAAACAGTGTGACCGTATCTGGGTTAGTTAGATATATGCCAGTTTTTTCATTATTTTTTTTT
>JBEIPI010000100.1:0-10438 GCA_040377165.1 Bacteriovorax sp. | reverse complement strand
TGGCCGCTCGGCAATCTCTCCTCATATTCCAGCTCTCAATAAGATAAAAGATGGAGCTGACTATAGGAATCGAACCTACGACCGTCGGTTTACAAAACCGATGCTCTACCAACTGAGCTAAGTCAGCCTACAGTATCTAACCGCTATGCTAGGGGTATTTTATAAACGATGGTCTTTTTAATGGCAATCAATTTTTTTATTTTTTTGACGTTAAACCGCGCCAAAAATCTTTTCCATGGCGATTGCTGCCGCAACAGAAACGTTGAGTGATTTGATTTTTCCCTGCGGTTTGAAGGCAATTGTCGTCTCAACGACGCGGCTGACAGCATGTGACATTCCCACGTCTTCGGCGCCCAAAACTAAACAAATTGGTTTTGAGTGATCGATTTCTCCCAGCGTTCCGGAAGCGTGTTCGGACAATCCGATGCAAGTTGCCCCCAATTCCTTTATTTTTGTGATGGTTTTTGGCAGGGCCGAACAGCGAACAATCTTCACGTGCTCTGTTGCTCCTGAAGCGATACGGGCAAAACCAGGACCCAGGCCAAAATTTCCTTTAGCAGAAATTAGAATAACATCGACACCATAAAAGGCGGCTGTTCTCATTATGGCGGCACCATTGTGGGCGTCCGTGACCTGATCAAGAGCGAGAATCTTGATTGGGATTCGGCTTTCGAGCTGATTGTAAATCCAAGTTGGCTCTAAAATATTAATTGGACTTACCAACATGAAAATACCGGAAGGTACGCGCTGAAATTCCAAGTCCAGATCACGGTAGTTTTTCTTCGCTTCCTCTTGAAGAGCGTGGCCTTCAAGCCATCTTACTTTTGTCAGAGGAATTTCATGATCGCGAAGACCACTGCGTTTTTTGAATTCTTGAAATCCCTCATCAGTAGCAACGATTTCAAAAATTTGTCTTTCAGGGTTTCTAATGGCCTCAGCGATGCTGTGAATGCCAACGATCATGTCATGTTCCATATCATAATTCCTGGAAATAAATTACATTTGAAGCGAAAGCTGACTTCTTACTGTACTGAGCTCGCTTTCACAACTTCTTAATTTGGATTCAAATGAAGACTGGTCTGACTCCGCCGCTCGCAACCTAGCTTCTAGTTCGACCACTTTTTTTTCCAAAAAGGCCATTCTCGAAGGGTTATAGGTTTTCCAAAATTTTGATTCAGATTCTTTTGGGCAAGCTCCAGTGTATGTTTGTCCAGCACTTCCAGCGCGAGCGCCACCTTCCTCAGAACAGTAGAGCTGAAGACCTTGTGACCATCCCTCTTTCATTTTCGCCTCATCGGGCAATAATCCATGATCTTTTCCACAGGTATTTTTAAATTTTTCCAAAGCAGAATTATGAGAATGCTCTCCGCTGACTCCGGCAAAATAACCCAACTGACGGTGATCAAAATTCTCACATTCTTTTTTTGTATATGTTGAACAGCCGCTCATTAGTAGAGTAAAAAATGAAAAGAAATAAAGTTTCTTCATATGAAAATCCTAATTAGTTCAATAATTTTTTAAGCGTCGAGATCAGATCATCGCGTTTCACTTTAGTCACTGCACCTGTTTTGCGCTCGATAATTTCCAGCTCACCTGAAGCTCCGAAATCTCTTTCACCAAGAACTACCCTGTATGGCAATCCTAAAAGATCGGCATCCTTGAATTTATTTCCCGGGCCGACATTTCTGTCGTCGTATACGACTTCAAGCCCGGCCACTTTCATATCAGCGTAGATATCATCCGCGATTTTCGCGAATTCTTCTGCTTTAACGATAGTTGCGAAATAGACCTGGTAAGGCGCAATTGATTTCGGCCAAACGATACCGTTGGCATCGTGGTTTTGCTCAATCGCTGCGGCCACGACACGAGTAACTCCGATCCCGTAACACCCCATAAGCGGAGTGACTAATTTTCCGTTTTGGTCGAGGATTCCGACTTTCATGTCTTTTGTGTATTTATCACCAAGCTGGAAGACGTGTCCGACTTCGATTCCGCGCTTTTCAACGACAGTATGTTTCCCATCGAGAGTCAGGTCACCCTCTTTTGAAAGGCGCAGGTCGGCCTGAACGACGTTTTTCATGTCTCTTTTTGGGTTAAATCCAGTTATATGGGCGTCTTTTTTGTTAGCGCCAATAACGTATGAAGCATCCAGGTTAATTTCGTTATCAAAAACGATTTTAAGCTGTCCTTCAAGTCCTGCCGGACCAATGTAGCCCTTCCAAAGTTTCGCTTTTTTAAGCTCGTCCTCTGAAGAAGCGGCAAGGTGATCACATTTTAAGTAATTTTTAAGCTTCACTTCATTAACTGAATCGTCACCGATGACCATGGCCAGGATCATTTCTGAATCATTGCCGGTTGTCGCCGTGTAAACCATCGACTTTAAGCTTTGGGCCGCAGTTAAGTTTAAGAGTTTGCAGACAGCTTCGATTGTTTCAGTTTTTACTGTCTCAACTTCCTTCATCGCTGAAGTGTTCATGTCAAAAGTTGTCTTTGCTCTTTTTGTTTGCGCTTTTTCAATGTTGGCCGCGTACTTCGCTTCTTGAGAATAGATAATTAAATCTTCTCCAGAGTTCGCCACGACTTGAAACTCGTGCGTTTTAGAATCAGCTGAGGCCATTGCTCCACCGTCAGCTTCAACTGGAATGAATTCCAGACCAAGACGGGTGAAAATCGCCGTGTATGCATCGTACATTTGTTGGTAACCAACATCCAAACTCGCCTTGTCCATGTGGAATGTATAAGCATCCTTCATGGTGAACTCGCGCCCTCTCATTAAACCAAAACGTGGTCTGATTTCATCGCGGAATTTTGTGTTGATCTGATAAAGACCTACTGGCAATTGCTTATATGACTTCACCGTCTTTCTGAAAATATCAGTGACAGCTTCCTCGTTAGTTGGAGAAATACAAAGATCAGCGTCTTTTTTATCTTTAAAACGAAGCATCAGACCGCCCATCTTGTCCCAGCGGCCGGTTTCCTGCCACAACTCTCCTGGAGTCACGACAGACATGGTGATTTCAAAACATCCGATCTTATCTAATTCTTCGCGGATGATGTTTTCAACTTTTCTGATTGAGCGAAGTCCCATTGGAAGATAGTTGTAGAGACCCGAGCCTGACTTATGGATCAAACCCGTTCTAATCATTAGTTGGTGAGAAGCGATCTCAGCGTCAGCTGGAACTTCTTTATACGTTTGCCAAAAACCAGTGGAAAGTTTCATATGAATACCTTTTTTGAGAATTAAATTAAATTGATGTTACTACAAACTACTTACTAATGAAATGATGGCTGTAGCGCTCTGGGGAGTGTGAAAGCTTCTACTGTCTCGCGTTCTAACGATGCGGCAGAAACAATCTCGTAGGCCGATGGCGTGGCCAAAAGCTTTCTACAAAGAAGGTTGTGAACGTGGTGGCCAGACTTATAAGTCGTGATTTTACCCGCAATCTCGTGGCCCAATAGAGAAATATCCCCTACTGTGTCCAAAATTTTATGGCGAACGAACTCGTCCTGGAAACGAAGCCCTTCCGGGTTAACTACTTTATAGTCATCGAGAACGATCGCGTTATCAAGAGATCCACCTTTAATGAGTCCCTTTCTTTTTAGAGCGTCTACGTCTTTTAAAAGACCAAACGTTCTGGCGCGGCCGATTTCGTTGATGTAATTCTCGCATGAGAATTCGAAAACTTTATTCTGAGTCTTGATCGTTGGATGAGCAAAAACGATAGTTGAATCAATGATCAGCTTTGAAGACGGTTCAATCTCCGCCCATTTGTCGTCGAGCTCAACACGCACTTTTTCAAGCACGATTAAGAATTTTTTTGATTTATTAAGTGTCGCAATTCCCGTTTCTTTTAACAAGAAAACAAAAGACGCGCCGGAGCCATCCATGATTGGAACTTCAGGTCCGTTGATTTCACAGAATACGTTGTCGATTCCGAAACCATAAAAAGCAGAAAGCAAATGTTCTACCGTGTGAACAGCGTTTACGCCTCCACCAAGTGTTGTATTATTTTCTGTTGCTCCCACTGTTTCAGCAGTTGCTCTTAGAATTGGAGCGTTTGGAATATCTGTACGTTGAAATTGAATACCAGAATCCGCCTCTGCTGGGTGCATAGTTAACGTAACTTTCTTACCAGAATGGATTCCAATACCTGTTACAGAAAGCTTTTTAGCAATAGTGCGCTGGTTTAACATTATTCAATTACCTAAAAAATCACGTAGTTCTAACAATTTAATAGCCACTTAGGTTATTGGCAACTACAAACAGTATAAACCTTATGATGTTTGTGACCAAAGAAATAAATCTTTGCCGATCAGTATCCGACCACACCACTCTAATAATACCTTAGTTTAATTTTTCATAGGGAAAAATCATAACTTAGAACATTTTTACATGTTAAAAGATCTTATTTATGTACGTAATTTTAAGTGGTTACCCTGGCAAGCAAGTAGATAGATAAAAAAAATCTATCTAATCGGCCAAATAAGAGAAAATTACTCCAAGTGGAATTGCCTGATTCAGACACGACATCTTCTTTTTCCGTGTGATACATTCAAGGGCAGCGTTTCACATTCCAATCAACCGCATCGGCAGAGGCATTGGATTTGTAATTTTTTAAGGCACAGATATGACAAAAATTTGGTTTAAAGACGTTGAACTTGAGCGCATGAACAAAATGAGCTCAAACACTTTAGTGAGCCACATCGGTATTGCTCTTACCGCTGTCGGCGACGATACACTTGAAGGGACAATGCCGGTTGATGAACGCACTTTTCAGCCCGCTCGCCTGCTTCACGGTGGAGCTTCTTGCGTTTTAGCTGAAACACTCGGTAGTATCGCTGCTAATATGTGCATTGATACCAGTGAGAAAATGGCAGTCGGACAGCATATTGAAGCCACTCACATAAGACCTGCGACCAAAGGCCACGTTCGCGGAGTTGCTAAGGCTATTTACATTGGGAAAACTTCACAGACTTGGAGAATTGAAATCTTCAACGATGACAATAAACTGATCTGCGATTCAAAGATTGTAATGGCGATTATTCCAAAAAAAAATTTATAACGAAAGTGGAGCCCACACTCGCTGATAGTTTCCGTCTGGCGTTGGTAGTGTATCAACCCAAATTTCACCGTCGCTTCTTCCATCATTGCCTTTTAATGGCGTTGTGCCCTTTGCGACGACCTGGCCCATCTCTGTTCCATGGGCATCGATCTTGATATTTGTGTCCATGAAATATCTGTAAGACTTTCCGTTGAGCTGAAAGGCCACTTCTGTCACTCTCATCATTCCTGAAACTTTTTCTTTCCACTCAGAAACTTTCCACTCGCATTGTTTGGCTTCAAAGAGTCCACCATAAGTGCTAACACCTAAATGCTCAGTGCTATGTCTAACATAGACCACTTTTTCTGTAGCAATGTTTTTAATCACGACTTTAACATTGGCCGGGAATGCCATCTCGAACATACAGTAAGCTGGCATGGGTTCAACCTGATCTGGCAAGCGCACATCATCCATAATGCGGACGTTCTGTGAGCTCGCGACCTGATTAAAGGGAATATCATAAGTATAAATCATTTCGTAACTGGTATGGTCGATTTCAAATTTTCCTTTTAGTGTCTCTAATGCAAACGCATTTGAAGTAACTAAAAACAGAGCGCTTAAAATGGTTTTTTTCATAGGGATACCTCAGGTTAATTTGCCTTTGTTTATCCCATATGAATTTTAATGAAAAGTTTAATCTTTGTTTTTAAGGATGTGCTCGCGGGATTTCTGGCTGATTTCTCTTCCTCTTGGTGTTCTCAAAAGGAAGCCTTCTTTTA
Organism: Bacteriovorax sp.; assembly: GCA_040377165.1. GTDB lineage: Bacteria > Bdellovibrionota > Bacteriovoracia > Bacteriovoracales > Bacteriovoracaceae > Bacteriovorax. The sequence goes on along the minus strand of JBEIPI010000100.1, from coordinate 4,617 downwards.
GAAGATAAGGCTCGTAAACATCTTCGATAGTTGTGCGGTCTTCGGCCAGTGTCGCACAAAGAGTTTCGATCCCAACCGGGCCGCCTTTATAATACTCTTCAATAACCCGAAGAATTTTTCTATCCATGCGGTCGAGTCCGTAAGAATCAATCTCCATCAAAGAAAGAGATTTTTTCACTGACTCTTCTGAAATTTTTGTCTCGCCTTTTACCAACGCAAAGTCGCGGACACGTCTTAAGATTCGGTTGGCGATTCTCGGTGTACCTCTGGCACAAGCGGCGATTAACTGCAACGCCTGTTGATCGAGGATGACATTTAGCTTTTTAGCATTATTTTCCACGATTTCTGCAAGCTCGTGTTCGTTGTAAAAATCAAAATGCAGGTGGGCCATAAAACGGTCGCGCAGCGGGTTTGATAAAAGCCCCGATCTTGTCGTCGCCCCGATTAAAGTGAACGGTGCTACCTGAATTTGCATTGTTCGCGCACTCGGCCCCTGCCCAATAACGATATCGAGGCGGTAATCTTCCATTGCTGAATATAGGATTTCCTCCACCGACATATGCATGCGGTGGATTTCATCGATGAACAGAACATCGCGTGGACCAAGATTGGTTAAAATAGCGGCAAGGTCACCTTTTTTCTCAATGGCCGGGCCAGAAATCACATGTAGCTCACTCCCGATTGATTTTGCGATGATCATCGCAAGTGAAGTTTTACCTAAACCAGGAGGCCCTGATAAAAGAGCGTGATCCATCGCTGAGTTTCGGATTTTGGCCGACTCAACCATGACATCGATGTTCTGCACGACCTTCTTCTGCCCGACATACTCCGAAAAGTCAGTCGGACGAAGCAGAACTTCGTGTTTATATTCTTCTGAATGGCCTTCGCCGCCCAAAACTCTTGTATTTTCTTCGTTTTCAAAAATCATATTTATAATTCTTTAAGAACCAGGTGAATTAACTGCTCTGGTTTCGTAATTAAATTCGCACCCAAGATTTTCTGAGCGATTGGGATAATCTTCTCTTCCTTAAATCCCAGCTCTTTACACGCCATCAGCGTATCGTTCATGATTTCATGCTGGTTTACAGATCCAGCTGAGACCACTTCTTCAATATAAGGTGTTTCTTCAATTGTTGTGAAATCAATTTTAAGCGCCGGAGCAAGGCCTCCGCGGATAATTTTGCTTGAATCGCTATACATTTTCACGCGGTCAATTTTCCCAGCGAGATCCAGCACAATTTGCGCCGCCCCTTTCGTACCAAGGCCTGGAACCTTAGTTAAGGTCGCTTTTGCTTCCAGATTAACGGCGTTGATAATTTCATTTACGCCCAGATTGGAAATAAGATTGTAAGCGGACTTAGGTCCAATGCCTTTTACCGTGAGAAGCATTTCAAAAAGTTTTTTAGCTCTCAATGAAGAAAAGCCAAAAAGAGTTTCAGAGTCTTCTTTGATTATATGAGCGACATAAATCGCCGCCGCTGTCCCTTCCACTAAAACTTTATTATAAAAAACCTGATAACCGATACCGGTTGAAGTTTGAATGATGGATTCGCTGCCATCGCTAAAAAGGACTTCTCCACTTAAAAAACCGATCATACTGTTTTCCCCATCATTCTCATTTTCATATTGCGGTTAAGCGCATGACAAACGGCAATCGCCAGAGCATCGGATTCATCCGATGTCTTGAAGGTCAGTTTTCCAAACATCATCGTCATCGCTTTATCAATCGCCTCTTTGTCCGCGTGGCCGTGGCCCGTGACAGAGGACTTTACTGTATTAGGTGAGTACTCGAAAATTTTTCCGCGCAAAGTACGCGAAAAAGCCGCCACCATCGCCCCGCGGGCCTGGGCAAGCTTACTGAGCGCCTCGACACTTTTAACATAAATCAGCGCTTCAACAGAGACTTCATCCGGTTTGAACTTTGCCATCAATTCATCACAACTTTGATAAATCATTCCCAGACGATCGATAAATTCATCGATATGGTCATATTTGAGCACACCGGAAGCAATATAAGAAATTTTTTTTCCTTGAACTTCAATCAAGGCATATCCGGCCTTTCTTGACCCCGGGTCAATTCCTAAAATGATCACTTAGCACCTTTTCCTTTTACAAAAGTCCCTAGATAAAAAAGCAAAGATCCGCCAATTAGCTGAATAAGTTCCAATTGCCCGTAATCGCCTTTGGCGAGCCCGGCAAAAAGACACAGTCCGACAGAAGCGAACCCAACTAACTGCATCCCAAGACCAATATAAAAAAACATAAAATCCCTCGTGGATTTTATCGTACTTAAGTTTTTTTTCTTTGTAAAAATATCTCTAAATGAGTATCATTCTCGCATGAGTCAAATCCTCCACTCGGCTTCAGTCAAAAAACTGATCACGAAAGGTCTTAAAACTGAATGTAAGGCCCTAAAGGAAAAAAATATTTTTCCTCAGTTGAAAGTCGTCCTTGTTGGTTCTGATCCCGCCAGTATCATCTACACTTCAAATAAAAAAAAATATTGTGAGAAAATCGGAGCGATCTGTGAAATCGTCGCTTTAGATGAAAACATTTCTGAAAGTGATTTTTTAAAAACAATCACTCAAATCAACGACGATAAACTGGTAGACGGCTGTATTATTCAGCTGCCTTTACCTAAACAATTATCGCATCTCGATGTCGGCCGCCTGGTGAAAAAAGAAAAAGATGTGGATGGGTTTCATCCTGATAATCTTTATTCACTTATGAGCAACCAACTCAATCAAAAGAATTTTGTTTCTTGCACTCCCAAAGGAATTCTTACTTTGATGCAAGAAAGCCAGATTGAAGTCAGTGGAAAACACGTTGTTATCGTGGGCAGAAGTATGATTGTGGGAAAACCTCTCGCATTGCTTCTGACTAATCACAATGCGACGGTCACGCTTTGTCACTCGCACACAAAAAACCTGAAAGACATCACTAAAAAATGTGACATCCTTATCAGCGCAATTGGCAAGGCCCATTTAATTGATGAAACCTATCTCTCTCCTGACAAAAATCAAGTTATTATCGATGTAGGAATGAATACTGACACTCAAGGCCAGCTTTGCGGTGATGTGCATTTTGAAAAAGTTGTCAATTTAGTTTCTGCTATCACTCCCGTTCCCGGTGGAGTGGGTCCTATGACTATCGTTTCTTTAGCGCAAAACCTTTTACAAGCCAGCAAAAACAGGTTATCTCTTTAGCACTCTTTTTCATTGGAGATAACTCATGTCACTACTGAAAACTTCATTACATGAAGAACACCTTTCGTTAAACGCAAAAATGGCGCCTTTTGCAGGCTTCGATATGCCATTGCAATATTCTTCAGTAAAAGAAGAAGTACTTGCTGTCAGAGAACACGCTGGTGTTTTCGATGTAAGCCACATGGGTGAATTTTTCGTATCCGGACCGGATGCGATTGCTTTCGTCGATAACTTAATCACAAACGATTTTAAAAACGCTGAAATGAAAAAAGCAGTTTACTCTCCACTTTGTCGTGAAGACGGGACTGTCATCGACGATCTTATCGCCTACAAGTTGGCAAGCGACCGCGTCCTTATCTGCGTGAACGCCTCGAACATTGAAAAAGACTGGAACTGGATCAGCTCTAAAACCGGTTCATACAACTGCACACTTTCAAATCTTTCAAATGAATTCTCGCTTCTGGCACTTCAGGGGCCGAAAGCTGAGCTGATTTTACGCGACTTCGGAGTTAAGCTTCCGGAGAACTTCCCTTATTATTCAATTCTTGAAACAACTCACGAAGGTGAGAAAATCATTATCGCCCGAACTGGTTACACTGGAGAAGATGGATTTGAAGTTTTCTCAAGCCATGACTACGCTAAAAAACTTTGGAACAAACTTATTTTCAACGGTGTTAAGCCGTGTGGACTGGCCTCAAGAGATGTTCTGCGCGTAGAAGTTTGTTACCCACTTTATGGACACGAAATCAGCGACAGTGTAACGCCGCTTGATTCTGGCCTTGGCTGGACCGTAAAGCTGGATAAGCCCAACTTTATCGGGAAAGCAGCGCTGGAAGGATATAAACCGAAATTTCAGCTGGTAAAACTTTCACTCGAGCGCGGAATTCCACGTGAGGGTTATGATGTTTTAAACGCGGCCGGAGAAAAAATCGGAACAGTTACAAGTGGAACGATGTCAGTCGTGACTGGTAAGGGTGTTGCCCTGGCACTGGTTGAAAAAGCGAAAGTGCCACAAGATAAAAAATACTTAATTAATATTAGAAATACTAACTATGATGCGAACTTTCATGCGAAAGCTTTCGTAACCGGAGGACACAAGTAATGAGCAACATCCCTACAGAGCTTAAATACACAAAAGACCACGAGTGGGCAAAAATCGAAGGTGATATCGCGACTATCGGGATCACAGACTTCGCTCAATCTTCTCTTGGAGATATCGTATTTGTTGAATTACCTGAAAACGGAAAAACTTTAGGACACCACCAGGCATTCGGTGTTGTTGAATCAATTAAATCTGTAAGTGATCTTTACTCTCCGCTTGCCGGGACAGTTTTAGAGCGCAATGAAGGTCTGATCAACTCACCTGAACTATGCAACGCTGAACCTTACGGGAATGCATGGATGATTAAAT
>JBEIPI010000032.1:0-28986 GCA_040377165.1 Bacteriovorax sp. | reverse complement strand
TTGACGGTTTACCCGAAATTGAGAGAGAGAAAGTAAAAAAAGAATTCGAGCAAAAAACCTTCAATATCCCTACACCTATTTACACACCAAAAATAAAGGAAATCATTGACCGTTTGGAAGAGTTGGGTTTTAAGGCAATGAGGATCCGGGTGGCCCTTCTTAAGCCACACCTGGAAGAGGAGTCTTACTGGCACCAGGATGGTAAAAGAGCGGATGGCAGCTTAAAGCTCAGGCTTCATATTCCCATTATCACAAATCCGCTATGCACGTTTGAGTATTCTGATCAGAAGTTTCATTTTCCGGCCGATGGTTCCGCTTATATCATTGATGTGAGTAAACTCCACCGTGTTTTGAATTTATCCAATGAAAACCGTTATCATCTCATGATGGATATTTATCCAGCTTAATTGCTTAAGTTCTGTTTGATGAAATTGTTGATGAGGGTGCGTTCAGGTTCTTTTTGCAGGTATTTTGAATGTTGAAGCAGTCGCATTGCATGGCCTCGTTCTTCTTTCTCCAGAGGTGAGTATCCCCGTGAATGAGTCCAACCAAAACCCCAAGCATAAGAGGCATCTCCCGGTTCACCTCCAAGCCTCACTCCAATATACATCAGAAATCCCGCCTCTGCGGCCCCTGATATTTTCACGCACTCCTTTAATTCTTCGTCGGATTTTTTTCGCTCTTCCTGTGTGCCTCCTAGCCAGTAGTGAAGATCATGAGTAAAGCAGCAGTTGGCCCATTGTTCAGGATCTTCTCTTTTTCCATCGGGCCATTCAGAGCAATAGTCCGTGGCAAATGGGGTAAGCTTGGTGGGGATCGCCAGGTGGTGCCCGCGATTAGGGTTTGGACTTAATAAAGCGCAAGAGCATAGGAATAAAAACAATGAATAGTTGAAAAAGATCTTCATGTTTATTCTTTAAGGAGATTCTTATGTAAACCTTTAACGATCAGCTGAGCGGAAGAAAGGTTGGTTGCCAAGGGAACATCATGAACATCACAAATGCGAAGCAGGGAATAGATGTCGGGTTCATGAGGGTGCATTCCCAAAGGATCGCGCATGAAAATAACTGCGTGGCATTTTCCTGTGGCCACTAAAGCCGTGATCTGAGCATCGCCACCGAGAGGTCCCGAGAGAAATCTTTTAACCTTAAGCCCGGTTAATGAGACCATCTTGCCAGTCGTAGAGGTTGCGATAATATCGAATGTCTTAAAAAATTCCAGATTGTCTTTAACGAAGCTTATCATGTCGGCCTTTTTTCCGTCATGGGCAATGAGAGCGAGAGTTTTCTTTTTTGGTGATGCCATATTGACCTACTTGTCACGTTGATAGTGATATTATAGTGGGGAGTGGCTCGCATGACAATCGGTTAGTTCGGGCGGTCTTTTGAGTAAGTCACTTCAAGGCGCACATCTTTGACATTTTGGTTTTGTTTAATTTGGGCAAGTGTCGAATCCAGCTGAGCGGTGTCACCGTTGTATTCGGCGATAAAGAGCATTGGTTGAGGGTTCTCAATAGAGCTGAATTTTAATTCTCTCAACTCTTCGTTCATATCAACGACCTCTTTCAATTCGACAATGACTCTCTTTTCCCAAATCCCGAATTGATTAGTTTCTTTATTGTAAGTTACCAACGAAGAGGACGACTTATCAATTTTTTTAGGAGGTACTCCTTTTATGATGTAAAAGCCACTGGTCATGAGCAGAGGTTTCGCCTTTGGGCAGTCTGCTTCGAGGCATGCGTAAAGATCCAGGGCAAACGACACTCCGGCATTTTTAATTGTAAAAGATTGAGTGCTCGGCGGCTGTCTTCTTTGTGATTTTTTTCCTGAAGACGGCTGTCTCATTGAGTCCTGATTCTCATCTGCCTTTCCATAGATGGCCTGGGCCTTTTTTACCAATGAAGTTCTTCCGGCAACAAAATGTGGAATAGTAGGCGCAGGAGGAGTTGGGAGAGAGGTCGTTGCAGGTCTAGCAGCTTTAGTTTCAGCTGGAGTGGACTCTGGTTCAATCGGATAATCAGGCAGGTCGTTTTTGGTCTTCAGGTAGGTGACCAGACTTGCGCAGGCAATGAAAGTAGCACAGAATAAGATGATTTTTTTGTTTTTCATGGAGTGTGCCCGTAGAAATTAATTTTCCATGAATTCAGTATTCCGCTGTCGCCGGTTGCACCATCGACAACTTTAATAGTCCAGTTGCCATTGCTTGGTTCGCCATAAAAAGCGTTGGATAAAAATTGTGTGTTCGAGAGATTTTCGGTCAGAATTCCGCTGTTGATGTTCATCACAGTCGAGACAGTTCCGGAAGGAGAGGTGATTTCAATCCCCAAATCGGTAGCGAAGTCATGTGTAATGTTCACTGAAATCTGAACAGACTCAACGACCAAGTTTGCTCCAACAGGAATCACACTTGTCACACCAGTTGCAGAGTAATCGGGGATGGACAAAGCGAGGGCTCCGCTTTGATAAATCCAGTCGCCATTCGCATCTTTTGTTTCCACCAGTTCACCAAGCGGAAAGGTATAACTTTGGGCCATGACCACCGCTGATTTCAGATCGATTCTCCCAAATCCGTACCAGTTGTGAAACCAGTAATCGGCCGCGTTTTTTACCCACCCCTGATCGTAAAGATGGCCAGCAAGATTTTGTCCTAATGGATGAAGTGAGTTCGTAGCAGTCGGATCGATTTGAGTCGCAGTACTGGCGAGAATGTGTTTAACATCTCTCCATGAGAGCTCGGGATTGGCCTGCAGGATAAGCGCAATGGATCCTGCAACAGCTGGAGAAGAGAATGAGGTCCCCTGAAGTCCCGCGGTGTAGTTGCAGCTTTTATTAAGAGCATTGGTTCCTTTATCAAAAGTGTTTCCACTTGATGATGTTTTTGAATAACCTTTGGTGCAGCCTGGAAGATCAGTAGAGATCACACCGGGTGCAGAGACTCCGTCATCACCGCCTGGAGCAGAGATCCAGAGATTAGATCCAGGAGATGAGTAATCTGTCAGCACGCCATCAGCTGTTAAAGCAGCGGTGAGGATAGTGTAGGGATAAGTGTTAATCTGCTCAAGATTGGCGTTTCCTAAATATGTATCATCATACATAGGGTTACAGTAATAGATATTTCCGAAGTACTCATTTCCCGCGGCCTTGACATAGATTGATCCTTTGCCGTTTCTTTGAGTTGTCACTCCATATTTTAATTGAGTGACATAAGAAGTATCGGCGGCAACTACAGTGCATGTGTCAGTTCCATAGCTGTAGTTGAAAATATCAATGGCCCCTTTGGCCTGGTCAAGCTTTCTAGAAAGAGACTGATTGGAGTCGACGTAATTAAATCCAGCGAGAGTCACTTCTGGAGCGACACCTTTTCCACCCAGGCCATTTTCCGCTACGGCACCGATGATCCCCATTACTGAGGTTCCATGTGATGAAGTGTTGGAGCTGGAAATAGGCTTTGACCCCGGCCAGTCGGCAGATGAGGAGTTGAGGTAATTTCTCGAGAGAGCGATGCTGGCGTTTTTCACCAGGTCCTCGTGATCCATGTCGATATTTGAATCGGAGACAGCGACAACAATTCCTTTGCCGGTGAAACCTAATTCGTACAAGTCATCAAGATTGATGTCGGCCCCGCCTGTTCCAGCGCTCGAAGAAAAAGCGTACTGGCCGGTATTGTTTAAATGCCATAGCTGACTAAGCAGAGGATCGGGGATCTTCTGAACAGCAGCGACTGGTTTTGTTCCGCCGGAAGCATTATTTTTTATCTTGCAACTGACTAGCCCAAGAGATAACCAGACTAAAGTGAATGTGTATATAAGTTGGCGCTTCACGTCTTTGGGATCGGATTTTTGCTGAAAATTGTTAATTTTTTGGGGTGGTAGTCACATTTGGGCAGGAAGTGACGTATAATAGCAGGTACTAATAGTAGGTTATTTCCATGGAGTGTATTCAATGAAGATTTTAGTTCTGGCGCTTGCTTTGATGACTACGGTCTCTTTTGCAAAAGAGGCGGAAAACGAATTTAAAATGAAAGTTACAGACAATGGCTATGAGCCAAGCACACTGAGCGTGAAGGCAAAAAAACCAGTTGTGTTGAAAATCACCAGGACAACAAATGCCACTTGTGCCAGAGAGATTACAGTTCCAGCGCAAAAACTAAAAGTAGACCTTCCTTTGAATAAAGAGGTGACTGTGAAAATTGCGGCACTTGAAAAAGGTGAGATTAAGTTCGGATGCGCAATGGATATGATGATCGGCGGAGTGATTAACGTTCAATAAAATAAAAAAAGCGGCGAAGTTTTCTTCGCCGCTTTTTTATTTATCTATTAGGCAGCTTTTTTATTTTGTCCGTAAACTTCTTCTTCCAGCATTAAAATAATATCTGAAAGATTGTCAGCTTCTTTAAACAATAGCTCCGACTGATTGGCAGTCTGGTGAACCGTTTTAGTGTTGTCTTGTGTAGTGATGTCCAGCATGTTCATCGCATCTGAGATGTTTTTTACACCTTTTGACTGCTCTTCCGCTGCCACTGTCACATCTCCCATTAGGCTCTTCACCGAAGAAACGTTGCTTACGATTTGATCCAGGATTGTCTCACATTTTTCAGCGACTCTCGTTCCCTGGTCAACTTTCATATGTCCTTCCTGTATTAAGGTGTCGACGCGTTTTTTTGTCTCAGAAATAGTGCTGCCAACGCGTGAGATAGACTTTTCCAGAAGCTCGTTAATTTCCTTTGAAGAATTACCACTCATTGTCGCAAGGTTTCCGACCTCCTCTGCAACAACAGCAAATCCTTTCCCTTGTTCTCCGGCCCTTGCCGCTTCAACAGAGGCGTTGAATGATAGAAGCTTTGTTTGGAAAACGATGTCGTTAATAACTTTAGTCTTCTCTGATATGTCCTGAATAACCTGAATGATGCCTTCGATCTCACGGTTGCTGTGTTCGATCTGTTCCGCTATATGCTTGTTGCTTGAGCGGATATCATCCATCGACTGGCGCATTTGTTCAACAGTGCGTTTTCCTTCTGTCGCAATCTCAAAACTGTTATTGGCCTGTTCAGAAGAGTTCTTGGCATTATCCACACTTTTTACAACCATTGCACTTATCTCTTCCAGGGTTGTGGCCGTCTCCTGGATGGCCGAAGCCTGCTCCTGTGTGGCGCTTGAAACCTGGAAAGAAGCGTCTTTTACTGTGTTACTTCCGTTTCTTGTTACTTCCGCTGACTCTTTTAAGCGATCAGCTAGAGCGATGATTTTCCCTGTGATTTTCTGGATTAAGAAATAACCGACAGCAAGTGCCAGTAGGGCGACGGCGAATCCAATTCCAACCAAGGTGGCGATCTCTTTATAGATCGGACCTACGATGGCCGACTTAGGAATAATAACTTCAATGAACCACGACTCATTTTTCATCTCGATATCTGTCAGGACGCTCATGTTATATTCATCCAGCTTGATATAATCTTCTGGTTTAGTCAGACGAGCTGCAGAGTAAGGTGCATAGTTTGCGATTTTTTCCGTGAAAACATTCTTCAGGAGTCTTTGTTCATCCCCACTGAAGCCAACGATAGTCCCGCTCTTGTCGAAGATGATAATGCGCGATCCTTTGGGAAGCCCTTTGGTATCCGTCAGTGTCTGAAAGAAAGTTAAGTCAACATCTGCCCCGACTTCACCATAGAACTGACCATCTATAATGATCGGCGAAGTAAGAGTCATTAGGAGAACGGTTTTTCCATTAACAGGATAAGCGTATGGAGGGATGATCACATCCTTCATTAGCTTTTTTGGCATTAAATAATAATCACCTGCGCCTTCTTTATCGTAATCGATAAGGGGCTCAAGCAGAACACCGTCATCTTTACGGGTCATATAAGGAATAAATCGTCCGGTTGCATCGGAAGGAATTTTCCCTACATGCTCGGCATCTTTGCCGTCAAAAGCATTTGGCTCCCAACCAGTATTGAAACCAAAAATAGTAGGATTTGCCAAAAACTGGGTTTTCATCATCTCGACGACTTCATCGCGGTTTAGCTTCACCGGCATATTTTTATCTTTTGTATGCGAGAGAATTCTTGCAAATGACCTGGTGACTTCGAAAGCTTCTGAAATCTTAAGTTCGACCTCTGCTGAGATGTCTTCGGCATATTTTTTTGATTCCAATTCCGCTTTGTCGAATAGTTCCTCTTGAATTGAATAAGCGCTGTAAGCAGTCAGAGAGAGGGCCACCACAAAAATACTGATTGAGGCCCAGGCGAGTAAGCGAAAGTTTAGAGATTTTTTCATTCAAATTTATCCTGAAGAAATTTAGTTTGGAAACCTATCGAAATTCAGATTAAATAATTTAGGAAAAACAATCGCTTTAGTTTAAATTAAGGCAAAAAAGAGAGGTGCTAAGTAGATAGCGTCTCTCTTGATAGTTTTTGTCAACATTTATGTGCTATGGCCTATCAAGACCGTTGCCTTTTATGTTTCCACTCGGGCCCTAATATTTTCATCAAAATTGCAGATCAATTTTCCACCCACATCAGTGGGCACTTTCTCCTTCAGCAATTAGAGTCGTCGTGGTGAGGTGTGACAGGATTCCGACAAAACTAGAAGAGCTTCTTAAGAAAAAATTAAAAAATAATTATGACGAGCTTTTGTTTATTCAGTTTGGAATGCAATACCATTTATTTTGAGAGGTTATGTACCGAACCATTTTTATTAATGGTGACTGATTAAAATTGGTTGAGCAAATCTTGATAGGTCACGAATTAAGTTTCAGTTTTTTTTATCGATAGGCTGTTCGTAAAAGATAAACAACAAAGGATTGAGGAGATTTTTACATGGAAGCATTAAAGAATAATCTTGGCCAGGAACACGATGATGTCTCTCAGGTCTACAATGCACTTAATAGAGTTCAAGCGGTCATCGAGTTCAATCTCGATGGGACAATCATCACTGCCAATGAAAATTTCCTGAAAGCTGTTGGTTATTCTCTGGAAGATATAAAAGGTAAACATCACAAAATGTTCTGCGATGAGGAATTTACTTCAAGCCTCGCTTACAGACAATTCTGGGATAAGCTGGCCAAAGGCGAGATTGATGCTGGAGAGTATAAGCGTTTTGGTAAAGGCCAAAAAGAGATTTGGATCAATGCTTCTTATAATCCTGTTTTTGATGAATCAGGAAAAGTATATAAGGTTATCAAATTTGCCACAGATGTTACGGCACAAAAATTGAGAAATGCTGAGTTTGAAGGCAAGATCAGCGCAATTAGCAGGGCCCAGGCCGTGATTGAATTCAATCTGGATGGAACTGTTATTACGGCCAATGATAATTTCCTGACGACTCTTGGTTATTCAATGGAAGAAATAAAAGGAAAGCATCACCGCATTTTTTGTGAAGCTTCTTATACAGGGACAAGCCAATACGCTCTTTTCTGGGACCGACTGGCGCGCGGAGAGTTTGATTCGGGCAGATATAAGAGGATTTCACGTTCAGGGAAAAACATCTGGATCATGGCAACTTATAATCCGGTTCTGGACATGAACGGTAAACCTTATAAAGTTGTTAAATTCGCAAGCGATATCACTGCGCAAGTTGAAAAAGAAGAATCAATTCAGAAGATGTCTGAAGACTTCGCAAAGAGCGCGATGGAATTAAAAGACGTAACAGAAAAGGCCAATAATGTTGCCAAAGGTGCCCAGGCACTTGGAGCGACAACTGAAGAAATGAACGCATCGGTAGAGGAGCTGACAGCTTCCATCAACTCAATTGCTCAAAACACCAAGAGTGCAGATGTGGTGGCCAAGGCCACGTACGCGGAAGCAGAGGTGGGAACAAAGGCGATCGGTAAAGCGATTGAAGCAATGGATTTAATCAGTAAATCTTCTGAAGATATCAGCGAAATTGTTAAGGTTATCAGTGAAATTGCCTCTCAGACAAATCTTCTGGCGTTTAACGCCGCAATTGAAGCTGCTCGCGCAGGTGAGCACGGGTTAGGGTTCTCGGTTGTTGCTGATGAAGTAAGAAAGCTGGCGGAGAGATCTTCGCAGGCCACAAAAGAGATCTCAAAGCTAATCAATGAATCGTCAAAGCGCGTTTCTCAGGGGAGTGAGATTTCCAAGCAGGCCGGACAGGCCTTTGAGAAAATCGTTGCGGGGGTTAATAAAACGACTCAGTCTATTTCAGAAATTTCAAGTGCAACGGAAGAGCAGTTGTTGACGGCCAGAGAGGTGAGTTCGGCGATACAGCAGGTGGCCGATGAAACGGAGAAATCAGCGATTGCTTCAGAATCTATCGCGACAGCGACGAAGATGCTTTCGGTCGAAATTGATCAGCTGAACCATACAATTGAAAATTTAACGAAGTAAAAACATGACAGCACTTGAAAACGCATTTGAAGAGATGAGCGATGAGATCGCCCTAAAAGTCATAAAAAAGATTCATCTTCTTACCGGCATCTCTATGGGCCTGCAGAAGAAGCCGATGATTCAGAGTCGTTTGCGACGCCGAATGAGAGAGCTAAAGCTCGAGACATTTGAGCAATACATGAATCATCTGGATAAAACGATTGGGGAAAACCAGAATTTTATCAATGTCGTCACGACGAATGAAACTTTTTTCTTCAGGACGCCGAGAATCTGGGAGTATTTTCAGAAGGAATTTCTTCCTTCCTGGTACAAAACAAACCCGAATAGTGTTTTAAGGATCTGGTCGGCAGCTTCTTCTTCAGGTGAAGAAGCTTATAGTATCGCGATCTGCTGTAGCGAGTTCAAGCAGAGAAACCCAGGGTTTGATTTCCGCATCTTGGGAAGTGACATTTCCAGTGCGGTACTGGCCGAAGCTGATGCCGGTGAGTATTTTGAGAAATCCGTAGAGTTCTTGAGAAAAAGTCATAACGCCCTTTTTGAAAAATATTTTACAGCTAAAGCCGAGAAAACTTTTGAAGTTTCAGGCGAATTGAAAAAGAAAGTGCAATTCGGACCTCACAACCTTTTTACGGTAAAAAAAGAGATTTTTGATATCGTCTTTTTAAGGAATGTGCTGATCTATTTCTCCACTGAAGACCAGGAAACCGTACTCGCCAATGTGAGCAAAAGTATCAGGCCCGGAGGGGGTTTAATGATTGGGGAGTCGGAGTCGCTCAATCGCCTAAAGACTCCTTATGAATTCAAGGCAGCTTGCATTTATACGCTGCCAGAGAAGAGCTGAGATGAATGAAATACACGTAAAAATTGCTGAAGTGAAAACTGGAAGTAATGGGGATTTACTGAAGGCCACTCTCGGTTCTTGCGTGGGAATTGCGTTTGTCTGGAAGGAAAGAAATATCTGTGGTCTGGCACATTGTTTTCTTCCTGAGACAGAGACTGATCAGCATCTGGTTGGGGCCAAGTATGTCAACCAGGCGATTTTGTCGCTGATGAAATTGATGGATATAAAAAAAATCGATGTGAGAAAGATTGAAGTCTATATTGCCGGTGGTGGCAATATGATGAACAGGCTGCTCAAATCAAATAATTCACAGGTCGGAAAATTCAACGCGGAAGCGGCCATTAAATACCTCGATTATTACGGATTCAGGATCAAGGACTCTATGATTGGGTCGCCAAGTGGGAGCAAGATCCTGGTTAATTGTGATACAGGGGAGGTTGAATTTGTTGTCCTCGAAGAATTACAGCAATACCTTTGGAAGACTTGAGAGTAGTTATGAAGAAAAACAATTATGAAATTTACACTTCTTTTCACCTTGGAAAAACAGAAGTGGCAATTGATGTGCAGGCCGTTCAGGAAGTGGTGAATTTTCCGGAGAAAATCATTCCAATGCCGCTTTCTCCTGATTTCCTGCTGGGGATTTTTAACCTGCGCGGAATGATTATTCCGGTTGTGAACCTCAAGACCCTGCTCAAATATCCGGAAGACTCTATCCAAAATACGCAAAAGGTCGCGATTGTAGAAATTGAAGGGGCGAGAGTCGGTTTGATTTTTGACTCTACCAGCGAAATCCTGCGCGTGGGTGAGAGTTTTATCAGCGAGTTCGGTTATGTGGCGGAGAACTCACATAAGATCATAAGTGGGGCAATTAAGCTTGATGACGGCAGCAGGATTCTACAGATCCTCGATACGAAGTCACTTTTGACTATTGAAAATGTTCCGCAGATCATTGAGCAGCAACAACGCCTGCTTAAGCAGAAGAAAGAAATTCGTGCCGATCAAAGAGAAAAATGCATATCGTTTTGCGTTCATCAGATTAAGATGGCGATTGAGATTTCAAAGATACATGAAATTGTAAAAGTGCCGGAATTGAAACCTTCAAGCATTCAAAGTGAGATTTTTCTTGGAATCATCAATTTAAGAGGGCGCACTATTCCTGTAGTGAGTTTCTCCAGGATACTAAAAGTAAAAAGAGATGAGGTGCCGGTTGAAAACAGCGACCAAAGAATCATCATTTTGAAAATTGAGCAGGAATTAATCGGACTTTTGGTTGATACAGTGGAATGCATCAGTAGTTACTATGAAGCCGATGTAATGACCGTTCCGCTTTTAAATAAAGAAAGAATCGCTATGTTTCGCGGTTGTGTGAATCTTCCTGAAGAAGGAGAGACTTTCCTGATTTCTTTTGATCACATTCTTTCCAGCCATGAAATTCTCGAGGTCACAGAAGGTCATAGCAAAATGTATAAAAATGCTGCGATAGAAGGGATAAAAAAAGCGGGACTGAGAGAGTCTTATATTTCATTCAAGATCGATCATCTTTTTGGTATATCCATTAAAGACATTAAAGAGATCATAAATTACTCAGACGATATCTTAAACGCACCGGGGATGCCTTATTTTGTTAAGGGGATGCTTAACTTGCGTTCGCAACTAGTGACGATCATCGACACCCGCTCACTTTATAAAATGCCTGAGAGAGAAGCTTCCAGTGAGAGCTCAAAAATCCTGATCTTTGAAAAAGACAACGAGCGTTTTGGACTGGTGGTGGATGAACTCGAGAGCATTCTCTCAATCGATCAAGACAAAAAGTTCAAAGTTCCTTCGCTTTTAACCCAGAAAATTCAGGGCCAATTCCAGGATGACATCAAGGAAATCATCTCTGTTGCTCAGGGGGAGAAAGAGGGGGCATTGATTATTCTTAATGTGGCCTCTGTTTCAGAGAGGATTAAATCAACAAAAGCAGCTTAATTTAGTGCCTAAAAACAGAGACTTGCCCCTGTTTAATATTTAAACAGGGGCCGGTAATTTTTTCAATAACCTACTGCTTAAAGCCTTTTCATCATATAAATAAGCTAATAAAAATAGCTCATGATGAAGGCGTTTATGAAAGACTTAATTTTAGTCGCTGTCTTAAGTTTAATTATTGGTGCAGTTGGTTCACTGAAGACTGACAACAATCTTGTTCAAACCAAGAAAACAAATTCGGCTAAGCTTTATATGACTTCGAACTAAGTATAAATCCAGTAATAGACCAGATAAAAGAAAACGACATTAGAGAAAATCAAAGAATCCAATCTATCAAGAATCCCACCGTGTCCCGGAATCAAATTGCTCATATCCTTAATTTTTAAGTCGCGCTTAATCGCCGAGATATTGAGATCACCGAAAAATCCACAAACAGCAATTAAAGCGGAAATGAGAATGACTTGTTTGTCATTAAAAGGAAGCAGTCCTTTAAACAAGTAACCAAGAGCGACCGAGCCGAAGATTCCACCCAGGAGACCCGCCAGCGTTTTATTGGGAGAGATTACTGGTGTGATTTTTCTTTTGCCAAAAAGCTTTCCGAAAATAAACTGGCAGACGTCATTGAGTTGAGTGATCAGGATCAAAAAGAAGATGAGGCCAGGAGCGCCTTCACCGATAGTTTCAATATTAGGCAGTGACATCAAAAAAGACATATGTGAAAGAGAAAATACTGTGAGCATTAATGACCACTGCAGCTGACTGAAGGTTTTTATGCTGTCTTCACTATTGTCTTCAAGTATAGAGCGGAAGGGCAGAAGCAGCAGCATTCCCACCGGGATCAGGATGAGAAAGGGTATGAAAAGCTTTTGATAAGAAAAATAGTACTGTAGTGGAATGGCCAGATAAGCCAGCATGATCGTGCGGCGGTGTTTGTGACTAAAGTTGAGTTTACTGGTCAGTTCTCTAAAAGAAATAAAAGAGATAATGGCGAAAATAATAAAAGCTAGTTCTCTTGTCGTACCAATGATGATTATGACGATAGTGAAAATCACCCACCAGGAGTTCACTCTTTCTTTAATACTCTTTAGGAATTCCTTCTTTGCGAAAAAATCCCAGGTGTAAAAAAGCACGGTGAAAAAAACTAAAATTGCCAGAGTCATTAAGACGGCCTTTTCAGTCCCTGTTGTCATATTTAGAAAGCGCATCAATAAATCCTCATATTTTAAGAGCTTAATCCGATTAGCATGCAAATAAATTATAGAGGAGAACGAAAAATGAGTAAAAGGGTAGAAAAAATATCTAGTTTTAAAACATTCGATAACGTGGATTTAGTTTATAGAGCATGGGAACCGGAAGTCGCATCATCAGGGCCGAAAAAAGCTTTGATTGTTATTCACAGAGGACATGAGCATTCAGGGCGTTTAATTGACCTGATTAATGGTATCAATCAGCCAGAGTTTCACGCTTTCGGATATGACTCTCGCGGGCATGGTAAATCTCCAGGACCTCGTGGGTACGCTCCGACTTTTGCTCACATCGTGAAAGACCTTGATACATTCGTCAATTTCATCTCGAAAGAATATGGAATTGAAATGCAGAATATTTTTGTGGTGGCCAACTCGGTTGGTGCTGTTGTTTGCAGCGCCTGGGTACACGATTACGCGCCGGCCATCCGCGGGATGGCGCTTGCTGCTCCGGCCTTCCAGGTAAAACTTTATGTACCTGCGGCCCTTCCAGGATGCCGTTTACTTGATGCCATCAAACACCCGGCCTTCATCTCAAGTTATGTTAAATCAAAATTCTTAACTCACGACCCGGAAGAGCAAAAAAAATATGATTCAGACCCTCTGATCACTCCGGATATCGCGGTCAACATTCTTGTAGGTCTTTTTGATACAGGAGAGCGAGTGGTAAACGATGCCGGTGCGATTCACACGCCGACGATCGTTTTCTCAGCTGGAAGCGATTGGGTGGTAAGCAATGCTCCTCAGAAAAAATTCTTTGATGGATTATCGTCAAAGAAAAAAGAGCACATCATGCTTGATGGTTTTTATCATGGTGTTCTTTATGAAAAAGATAAAAAAGTTCCATTTGGGCACATTCATCGTTTTATCAACGAGTGTTTTGCAGCTCCGGCCGAATCAGTGGACTTAGTAAGAGCTGATAAAGAAGGGTACACATACAATGAGTACGAGCAATTAAAGAGGGGCGAAGTTGGTCTGTTCAATAAGATTAATTATATGATTCAGGTTGCTTCTATGAAGACCATTGGCTCTCTGGCCGAAGGAATCCGTGTTGGGTACAAATACGGGTTTGACTCAGGGATCTCCCTGGATCACGTCTACAAGAACAAGGCCCGTGGATGGCTGGGACTAGGTCAGATCATCGATTACTTCTACATCAATGCTGTAGGATGGAAAGGGATCCGCGCTCGTCGCGTTCACATCCGTGAGGCGCTTGACCACGCAATCCAGGATTTGATTAAGCAAGGCCGTCCGGTTCGCATCATGGATATCGGTTCTGGGCCGGGTAGATATTTATTAGAGACAGCAAAGAAGTATGAGAAGAACGATGTAAAAGTTCTTCTGCGCGACTATAGCATCGATAACGTGAACGAAGGAAAGGCGATTGCAAAAGAACTTGGAGTCACAAACTCTGAACATATGCAGGCGGATGCTTTCGATCCTGCTACTTATCAGCAACAGGCCTTCCGCCCAAATATCCTGATTGCCTCGGGACTTTTTGAACTTTTCCCAAGCAACGACCTGGTCAATAAAGCGATTGAAGGGGCGAGTGCGATCCTTGAAGACAAAGGATACATTGTTTACACCGGTCAGCCTTGGCACCCTCAGTTGGAAATGATCGCTCAGACTCTTCCAAACCGTGAAGGGCAGATGTGGGTTATGAGAAGAAGAACTCAAAAAGAGATGGACCAATTGTTTAAGCGCGTAGGTGCTAAGAAGATTGACATGAAAATCGACCAATGGGGGATTTTCACAGTAGCGACGGCGACTTATGACAAAAAATAAAGAATTAGAAACATACTTCAGCTTGATGCTCGCAAACGGCGCCACCGCCTTGTACAACTTTGTGCAAGAGCATCAGGTTTTTTCAGGCTACAAAGTTGGAGAGGCGTTTTCGGCAAAAGACTTTGCGGATAAACACCAGTACAAACTGATCCCTGCGGAAGTTTTATTAAACTCGCTGGTATCATTGGGAGTGTTGGAGAAAAAAAATGATGCCTATACCCTGGCACCGGTGATGGAGTTGCTTTCTGGCAATTACAAAAATCTAAGTGCTGAGTACTGGGCGCATCTGCCGACGCTTCTAAAAACCGGAACACCGTTTAAAAGAATGGACGTAGTGGCCGACACTGAAAAAGAGTACCAGGTACAGGTGAAGTCCCTTGAGTGGATGATGACTCCTTGTGCGGAATTAATGGTTGAGATGCTGGCGAAAACTCGCCCGGATATCAAAACTAAAAAAGACCTACAGGTGCTGGATGTCGGCGCAGGCTCTGGCGTGTGGGGCTTTAATTTCCTTTACCAAAACGCAGATGCAAAAGCGACTCTTGCGGACTGGCCGGCGGTTTTAGTGGTGGCGAAAGCGACTGCTGAAAGAAAAAAAATCCTTGATCGTGTGACAACCATTGAAGGAAACTTCCATGAAAGCGTGTGGCCAGAGGATAAATTCAATTACGTGACTCTTGGTAACGTGACACATATTCTTTCGGCCGAAGCGAATAAAACGCTTTTTAAAAAGATTTACAAGTCGATGAAGCCGGGAGCAGAGCTGATCATTCTCGATGCCTACGGGGAAGTTCCTGAAGGGGAGATGGCGAGAGCTCTCTACCAGATGGGGCTGACGATCAGGACCATTCAGGGAAGGGTG
The DNA here is from genome assembly GCA_040377165.1 of Bacteriovorax sp. Classification (GTDB taxonomy): domain Bacteria; phylum Bdellovibrionota; class Bacteriovoracia; order Bacteriovoracales; family Bacteriovoracaceae; genus Bacteriovorax. Next base: position 13,943 of record JBEIPI010000032.1, on the reverse strand, counting down.
TTTCAACCGAATGAACTTAAGCCCTGGCTGGAAGAGGCCGGTTTCAAAACGTTTGAGTTCCATTCATTGAATGTTGTCCCAAGATCAATGGGGATGCTTGTTGCTAAAAAATAATCAGATTATTCCAATTTTTTTGATACTGGTCGCGGCAGTTTTCGGGGCTGCCGCCCAGTATTTTTTCAAGCAGGGGTCGGTGAGACTGCTGGAAGTATTCATTCTTAAAAATTACTATCTCATTGCAGGTCTTGTCAGTTTCTGGATTGTGTTGGGGTTAATTCTGCTTTCGTTCCGCTTTGGCGGAAAGATGATGGTGGTCTATCCGACTTACGGAACGACTTATATCTGGGGGCTTTTAATCGCTCACTACATCGATAAAGAAGTAATTAACCCGGTTCAGGTCGCGGGGATTTTTGTAATCATCCTTGGCATCGGTCTGGTTTCTTACCAAAGATAATTTAAATTGATTTTTTCGTTCTGTTATAAAGTGTTGCAATCAACAGGAAAACGACAACGGTCAGGATCGTTGAGTATAGTCCTTCGTTCTCCACTCCACAGCCAACCATAATCGCCATCACTCCAAAAATAGCAGCGCGGTCACTTTTCCCTGAAGGTCCGGCATAACAGCGGGGCCTGTTGTTTAAAAGTGCGGCAAGGCCCACTATTTCAGACAGGGCAGAAAGAAGAATCGCAAAATGAAGCAACGGCTGATTGAAAAAGGGAAGAGTGCTAAAAGCATAATAAAGAACACCATCGGAAAGAACATCAGTCGATTCATTGAGTATCGCGCCTAGTTTTGACTGCATTTTATGTTCTTTAGCGAGCATTCCATCAATCGCATTCATCGCCATGCGGATGAAAAAGAAAACCGGAAAAATGAAAAAGTATGAAGGTTGTCCGGCGAAATAGACAAATCCGCCAATTAAAACCGAAAGAGCGCAGGTGAAAAGGGTTACTTGGTTGGGAGTGACTCCACTTTTTGCCAGTGAGATCACCATCGGTCTGAGCATATCCTGAAACTTCGGTTTTAAATCATAAATGGTCATTAGAGTTTTGTCTCCGGAGATACGTCATTTGGTTTCTGTCGATTGACTGAAAAGAGGCTCATCGCCTGAATTTGTGAGCCTTGAGGAATATTTGTTCCTGGCCCCATTTTTGTGAAAGCTCCGATGAAGCTGTAGCTGCCAATTTTGATTTTTTTAGCATAGACGAAAAAACGTCCGTTTTTCACTCGCAGAAAATGTGATGACATATAAGTGTTGTGCCCGAAGATTACGAAATCTCCAACTTCCATCAAGCTTCTGTCATTGATGATTGTCCCCGGTGTCCAGAAAACACTTTTGCCGATTTTTGATCCCCAGGCGCGAAGCCAGGCGCTGTACATTCCCGGAAGGTAAAAAAGCAGGCGCTCGAGTTGAGGAAAGACCAGGTAAATTTGCTGAACGCGGAGTGAAAAAAGCCAGGGTGAAAATGTTGTCTCGTCAAGTCCGATGTAGGACCCGCCTTCTTTCATAGGATAAATCGCCAGCACAATTCTCTGTATCAAGAGTGGCAACAGGTAGGGAGTGAGTGCGAACTTCACAAAGTAGAAGAATTCTCCGGTCTGAACAAACTTCACGAAAAAATAAATCATCGTCGAGAAGAAGATAAGCGGAAAAAAGTGTTGAAGGCGCTTAAATAGCAAATTTAGGATAAAATCTTTATTAGTAATCATAATTAACAATTATAGACGTAATCCAGGATATTGCTTTATGGATAAAAAATTGCCTGATTCAAAAACAACAAAAAGAAAAGCGGTGATGCCACCGAAGGATCCTGTTTTTGGTTTTATCACCGGGCACGCTTTGAGTCTCAGAAAAAACCGCCTGGAGTTCATGTATCAGTCATTTTCGACTTACGGGGATTTCCTGGAAATGTTCATTGGAAAAAAACGCACTTTACTAGTAAACGACCCGGAAGGGTTGAAGTATGTTTTGTTTGAAAACGCCAAGAACTATCCAAAAAACACTCCGGGCTACCAGCGTGTGGCAGAGGTTATCGGACAGGGAGTCTTCACGGATGTGGGTGAAGAATGGCGCAGAGGACGAAGGGTCATCCAGCCAATTTTTAATCCGAGTAAATTCGATCATTATTTCACCATCATCAATGAAGAGGCCACGAGCACTGTGAACTCCCTGATGAAGGAAGAAAAGCTGGAATTGAATATGAGTTACTGGTCGACCAGGTACGCGCTTCACGTGATTGGAAGAAGCCTGCTTAATGAAAGGCTCGAAGAGAGTTTCGATATTATCAGCCAAAAATTGTCAGATTTAATTGACCTGACTGAAAAGAAAATGACCAGGATATTTCCTTTTAAGACCCCGCAGGTAAAGAGAGAAAACAAAGCTTTTGCCGATGCTCTGGAGATGCTGGATGATGAAATTAAAAAAGTCATCGAACGGGAAAAAACTAAAGAGAGAGTCGGGCAAGGGAATTTCATTCACGCTTTGCTTGATTCTAAAGAGAACTTCAGCGATAAAAAAATCCTCTCACAGGTTAAGACCATGATCTTCGCCGGCCACGAGACTTCGGCCAATGTCATCACCTGGGGATTCTACTACCTGGCAAAATACCCTGAATGGCAGGAGAAAATCTTTCAGGAGATCAAAGACCATGGCTTCGAACTTAAAAGTGAAGATGAAGTCAGAGGATTTAAAAATGTGAATTATTTTGTGAAGGAAGTGCTGAGAGTGAGACCTCCGGCCTGGTCATTTGGCAGAGTAGCGGTGAGTGATGACGAAGTTCACGGAGAGAAAGTAAACGCCGGCGACCTGATTTCCATCTCACCATACTTGATTCAGCACCATCCCGATTACTGGGAGAATCCTGAAGTGTTTAACCCTGATCGTTTTGCAGTTGAACCAAAACCTCTTACCTTCATCCCTTACGGGGCCGGACAGAGAGTTTGTATGGGAGAGCGACTGGCCAATCTTGAAATTGCTACGATTTTCTTAACGTTTCTTTCTAAGTTTAAGATTGAAGCCTTACCTGCAGATTATGAAATGCCGATGAACGCGCAGGTCTCTTTAAGAACCCAGCATCCACTCATCCTGAAATTGATTAAGCGCTGATTTTTTCTAGGTCGAGAACACTCTTTCTGACGATTTCGGTGATTTCGGGGATGGAGAGTTCTGTGATGTTGGGAATGAGCACCGGCTCTCCCATAACGATTTTTGATTCATGAGGAATGATCACGGAGTCGCCTTTGGGCATGGCCTTGCCCAATCCCTGTGTGTAAATCGGAACAAAAGGAATGTGTGGATTGTTTTTCAAGATGTAGGCGATGCCGGTTTTAAACTGGCCCATGACTTCGGGCTCTCCGCGGGAGCCTTCCGGAAAAAGTAAGATAGATTTATTGCGCTTTAACGTTTCGTTGATTGTATTCATGGTGTGTTCAATATTTTTTAGTCCTTTTCTTTCAATTAAAATCGTATTGAAAAAAAATTCAAAAAACTGACGGCGAAGCGGACTGTTGCCGAAGTAATCATTGGCGGCGATGGGATGGGAGTTCATATGGCGCTCCATTGGGATCATCGCCAGGAAGGCCCCTGTGTCCAGGTGACTGTTGTGGTTGGCCACATAGATGCACTGGCCGTGGTTCTGGAACTGGTCAGAAGAAGGGAACGAGATACCGACAAAAAACCGCAGAAAGTTTCTTAAGACAACTTTGAACAATAAAAAATGCATCAGGTATTTAAAGCGGTTTTTCATTGCCTTAAGCTTACCACAATATCCTTAGGGCAGCGATGGATTATTGGATGGTTTGCGCTGCGTTGTCTGCGGGGTTGGCCAGGACAAAGGCCAAGAAGAAGTGATCTTTGTTTTTCCTCTCATAGTGACAGACTTTTTAACATAATCTAATCAAAGATTTATTAGACAAAACAGCCTTTTGTGGAGATATTGCCGGCATCAAAATCATAGGGGGTTCTTAAATGCTAAAGTCATTTTTCATTGCCGGTTTATTCCTTTTTAACGGAACTACTTTTGCTCAAGAAAAAAGCGACGACCAAGCTTTAAGAATTGCTTCAGTTGAAATTTACGAAGTTGAAACACCAGAGGATAAAGGTGTCGTGGAATTGCCAAAAGTTCCCACTAACCCGCTTGATGAAATTGCAATGTATGTCGACGGACTGATTGCACTCGGTAAAAAAATCTGGCCGATCATTGAAGCCGGAAGACCAGTTATCAATACGGCAGGTCTGGTTTCTTCTCTAAGCGTTCTTCCTCATATCGAAGGATCACCTGCGAAAGCTGAATTTTACGAAATGGCCGGATGGTCGATTCCTAAAGCAAAAAGCTACCGCGTCTCTTACAAAAACCTTTTTAAAAGCGAAGTCATCGGCTTCACTTACACTGTTTATTTCCAATACAACGGCTCTTATAAAGGCAACGGCAAATACCTTACAAGCTTGAAGGTTCAAGCGAGTGAAGTTTATGCAGCCTGGGGATTTGATTTTGATGCGGCTTCAGAGTTGATCAGTGTTGCCAATGTTGGGACAGAGGCAGACCCAGTGGCCTCAGCGATCATTCAGGTTTCATACAAAGTGAAAGGCAAACTTAACGAGTCAAGAAACGCTCAAAGTTTCTATGTGGATGGCAACGGAGTCATGCAGTTACTGAATAACTAACGAACAATCAGTCCAATGGACTTTTAAGGCGAGATTAAATCTCGCCTTTTTATTTGTGGATCATATGAAAAATTTTGCAGACAAAAATGTACTTATCACTGGCGGGGCTTCTGGAATCGGAAAGCTTATGGCCGAACGTTTCGCTAAACGCGGGGCCAATGTTATCGTCGTTGATTTAAACCTGGACGCCGCCCAGAGTGTGGCGAAATCCATCAAAGGAAATGGCGGTAAGGCCCATGCACTTTTTGCCAACCTGGGAGAACTTGAGAGCTTAAAAAAACTCAAAGGCGATGTTTCAGCGCTTGGTTTTAGAATCGACGTCCTGATCAACAATGCCGGCGTAGTTTTTGGTGGAGAGTTTGAAAAACTTTCTCTGGAGAAACATTTAACAACTTACAAAGTGAACGTCGATGGTCTGGTGGCCATGACCCATTTATTTTTTGATGACCTAAGGCAGAGTAAGGACGCCAACGTCGTCAACCTGGCAAGTGCTTCAGGGTTTATCGGTCTTCCTTACGGGACGACTTATGCTTCTTCAAAGTGGGCCGTGATCGGTTTTTCTGAATCACTTCGCCTGGAGCTTTTAGAAAGAGGGATCAGTAACATTAACGTGACAACAGTTTGCCCAAGCTACATCAGCACCGGGATGTTCTCAGGCGTGAAGGCACCGATGCTTTTACCGTGGCTAAAGCCGGAAGTGATCGTCGATAAAATCATCTGGGGTATTGAAAAAAACAGTCCGTTTATTAAAGAGCCTTTTGTGGTGAAGTGGGTAGATCTGCTTAAGGGCATCCTGCCGCTTAAGATCTTTACCGTGATCAATAAAGTTTTAGGAGTCTCAACCAGCATGACTCACTGGAAAGGGAGAGCTTAATGAAATTAAAAGAAATACTAAACAGTCTGTCTGATCTAAAAGCAGATTATATCTCACTTCGAGAAGTGCATTCTAAGGGCCTGGGAATGAGCGTGAGAAATGAGGTTTTTGAAGGATTGAATTCTTCAGAAGATCACGGCCTGATGATCGAAGTGATGATGAATGGTCAGTTCGCTTACGGCGCAACCAATTCATTTGAACTAAGTGATATCAGAGAGTGTGCGCTAAAAGCGAAAAACGCCGCCATTGAAGCAAGCCGCTTCAGTCTGGCGAAATTCTCACTTGATGAGCGCCCGGTGACCGTGGGTGAGTATAAAAGCCCGGGGAAAGTCGGGATTGATGGATTCAATCCAAAAGAAGCGACTGAGCTTCTGATGGGACTCTCAAATGCGATGAAACTCCACGAGCACGTCATCAGCCGTAGCGCTTACATGCAAATGACAGAGATGCAGACGCATTTTGTGGCAACTAACGGCTCTGATATCAAGCAGAACATCAACCGTACAGCGATTGGAATGAGTGCCGTGGCCTCAAGTGAGAAAGGAAACCAGAGAAGAAGTTATGGCGATGACCAAAGTACTCAGTTTGGATTAGAAAAATTTAATAAAGAAAAACTAACAGCGACTGCAATCAGAATCGCCAGCGAAGCTCTAGAGCTTTTGAACGCAGAAGAGTGTCCAACGGAAACGATGGACCTATTGCTTGCGCCTGACCAGCTTTATCTTCAGATCCATGAGAGTATCGGACACCCGCTTGAGCTCGACCGCATCCTTGGCGATGAGAGAAACTACGCTGGATGGAGTTTTGTGAAACCATCGGACTTCGGGACATTGAAGTATGGATCACCTCTGATGAACATCACTTTTGACCCGACACTTGAAGGTCAGTACGCCAGCTACTTCGCTGACGATATCGGAAATAAAGCGACGAAAGAGTATTTGATTAAAGACGGAGTTCTTTTAAGAGGACTGGGAAGTCTTGAATCACAGAAGCGTTTAAATCTTCCGGGCGTTGCCAGTCAGCGCGCTACCTCGTGGAATAGAGCGCCGATTGACCGCATGGCCAACGTTAACCTTGAACCAGGGACATCATCTCTTGAAGATATGATCAAGTCGGTGAAGCGTGGGATTTTCATGCAGACCAATAGGTCATGGTCGATTGATGATTACAGAAATAAGTTCCAGTTCGGTTGCGAGTACGCCCGTTTGATCGAAGATGGAAAACTGACGAAGCTGGTGAAAAACCCAAATTACCGCGGGATCACAGCACCGTTTTGGAATCAGTTGAAAATGGTCGGAGACAAGTCGACCTTCGAAGTCGGAGGCCTCGCCAATTGCGGAAAGGGAGAGCCGAACCAGGTGATCTTCGTCGGCCACGCCAGTCCGGTGTGTCTGTTTAGCAACATTGAAGTTTTCGGAGGGGGGAAATAATGAAAGCACTACAATCCTCATACCTTGAAATTTTCGCAAAAAAAGTCTTCAACGAATTAAAGAGCGATGAAGCGCTTACTTTAAACTTTAACGGAGAAGAGACACTTTTCTCAAGACTCTCGAAAGCGAAAGTCCGTCAGGTGACAAATCTTCATCAGGCATTTATTGATTTCGCTTTTATCAAAGGAAACAAAGTCATCAACTTCAACATGCCATTTCGCGCGGACGAAGGGGACTTCAGTTTAGCGCTGAAAAAACTGGCCCAGGCCCGCGAGTGGATTGCGGCCCTGCCGGAAGACCCTTATTTGGTCCGTCCGAAATATTACGGAGTGACAAAAGAAGAAAACCTGAACTCTCTTCCAAAAAATGAAGAGATGATGGGACAGGTTTTGGATTTTGCCGGTAATGTGGACCTGGCCGGAGTGTTTTCGAGCGGAGACGTCGTTCGCGCGACCATCAACTCTGAAGGGCAGTTCCACTGGTTTAAGACTAGAAATTTTTATCTTGATTACTCACTCTATAATGAAAAACAAAAAGCGGTTAAATCGCTTTATGCCGGCTCTGAGTGGAACAGCGATGATCTTCGAAGAAACATCAAGGACGCTGAATACAAGCTGGGCCTGATGAACCGCGATTCTAAAAAAGTCGCCCGCGGTGATTACCGTGTGTACCTGGCACCATCTGCAGTGAATGAATTGATGGGAACTCTCTCGTGGGGAGGCGTTTCAATGGCCGCTCACCAGCAGGGTTCTGGATCACTGAAGGACCTTTGGCAGAAAAAGAAAGTGATGTCACCGAAGTTCACATTGAAGGAAGACTATTCGCTGGGGCTTTCTCCGCGCTTTAATGAGGCGGGAGAACTGGCACACCCGGAAATGATGTTGATTGAAAAAGGGGAATTTAGAAATTTCCTGATTTCAACCAGAACTGCCAACGAGTACAAATTGGAAAGCAATAATGCTTCTGACTGGGAGTCGATGAGATCACCTGTTATCTCGACAGGGGATTTATCTCGCGATGATATTTATAAAGAGCTTGGAACAGGTTTATATGTTTCTGATCTTCACTACCTGAACTGGTCAGACAGAGAGACTGCACGTATTACCGGGATGACCAGATACGCATGCTTCTGGGTGGAGAATGGCGAGATCGTAAGCCCGATTGAAGACCTGCGTTTTGATGAGAGCTATTACAATATTTTTGGAGATGCGCTTGAGAGAGTGACAAACTTTGCAGAAGTAAGCCCTTCAACCGGTTCTTACTTCCAGCGCGATGTCGGAGGCTCAAAGGCCCCGGGTGTGCTGCTTTCTCAGTTTAAATTTACCCTATAGAGAGTTTTAGTGTTTAAGAGTTTTGTTCTAAAAAATTATTTAAAATGCTACCAGACGATCGCTTCAGTTCGTCTGGAAAAGAATGATTTACCTGAAAGGTATATGCACGCTCATTTGGTCTCTGTCTTCGCGACAGGAATCCTAATGTGGAGCTATGCTTTTGTGGCACTTTTTACGATCTCTCACCCGCTGCCGGGAATTGTCGGAATCACGGCCAGTACTATTCACCTGCTTTCACCTTTACTCTATTTAAGAAATAACAATTATTTCGCCAATTCCAATGTCTTTATTGGTGCTGGTATTGCTCATCAACTGACCTATACATATTTCACCGGGGGCTTCGATAGCACCGTCTTAATCTGGCTGGGAATTCTTCCGATGTTATCTGGAGTTGTGGCCGGAAGAAGAGGGGCGATTCTCTGGGCCTGTATCACTGGACTGAGTGTTTTCACTTTTTTAATTTTAAAGCTGGCCGGGTATGAATTCCCGATGCTTATTTCAGAAAACGGCAAGCTTATGACTCAGGCCCTAATTCTTTTTGGCTGGATTTTTATTTCATCGCTGGTGATCTGGGTCCATGTTCTTTTAGTTGAGCAGAATGCAGAAATCCTGGAGACATCAAGACAAAGGATCCAGAATTTGGTGAATATTCTGAGTCACGACATCTCAACTCCGCTTTCAGTTATAGTTGTAAAGCTCAACCAATTGACGAGAATGCCACTTTCGGATGAGCAGCAAAATGCGGTGGCCAAGGCCAATAAAGCGGCGGAGCGAGTTGTTCAGATCACTGAAAGCATCAAAGAGTTAAGACTCACAGAGCTTGGGAAAAAAGAAATCACTTTCTCGGAAGTTATTGTTCGCGAGCTGATCGCTGAACTTAAAGAGATTTTCGCCGAGAGACTTGAGCAGAAAAATATGAAGCTCAACTGGTCAGTGGCGTCTGACGTTTATTCTTTTAATTCAAGCCGAAGCCTGATGACCAATCAGATTTTAGGCAACCTGCTTTCTAATTCAGTTAAATTCTCAGAGAAAAACAGTGAGATCAGGATCAGAGTTTCAAAAACCAACAATCACATTCAGTTTGTCCTGGAAGACAGCGGAGTGGGGATCCCACGCGATATGCGCGATCATCTTTTTGAAGCGAATCTCTCGCGCTCATCGATGGGGACTAACGGTGAGATCGGAACGGGGTTTGGTCTTCCTATTGTTAAGAGTTGTGTGGATAGACTGGGAGGAAAGATTTCCTTTGAGACCCAGACGGGAGCGGAAGGGCCTCCTGGAACTAAGTTTAAGCTCCTTTTTTCCCTGACGTAATTTCTGAACTATTGCCCTAAAGCACTCGGTGCAGTTGTCCTGCCCATGAATCCCACTAATACGATCAATGTCAGTATGTACGGTAGAGTTGCCAGAAGCTGTGATGAAATTTGCAGTTCAGGAAAGCCTCCGATGTAAACGACCAGAGCTTGTGAGAAGCCAAAAAAGAGACAGGCAAAGAGTGTTCCAACCGGATTCCATTTTCCAAATATCATCGCCGCAAGTGCGATAAAACCCTGGCCGGAAATGAGTGTCGGACGGAAATTGGAAACAATGGCGATCGAGAGACTGGCGCCTCCAAGCCCGGCAAGAAATCCGGAAGAAAGCACACCAAAATAGCGATAGATGGAAACTTTTATTCCGGCCGCACCGGCAGCTTTAGGGTGTTCTCCCGAAGCGATTAACCTCAGGCCTAAGGTGGTTTTGTTAAAGATAAACCAGATCAGGGCGGCGGCAATGAAAGCAAGGTAAACAGTTTCATATTGATTAAAAAGCAGAGGAATTTTTTTATCCAGGTCTAGTGGTGGAGTCATGCTGGCGCCTTCAAAAAAAATGCGGCAAAAGAAGATCGCAAGACCTGCTCCAAGAAAGTTGATGGCCATGCCTGAGACAACCTGGTTGGCCTTAAGTTCGATAGAGGCGATAGCGTGAAGAGAGGAAAGCAGAAGTCCGGCAATTCCACCGGCGAGAAAACCCAGCCATGGGTTTCCAGTGGTGATCGCGGCCCACGAAGCGACAAAAGCTCCGAAAGTCATCATGCCCTCAAGGCCGATATTGATCACGCCTGATTTTTCCGAAAGCACTCCACCAAGTGCGGTAAAGATCAGCGGTGTTGAGTACATTAATGTCGTGGAAAAAAGAAAAAGCAGGGTCGTGCTCATGGATTTTTCCTCCAGGTCTTTGTCACAAAATTAAAAATCATCGGAATGGAAATAAAGAAAATGATCGCACCGATCATGATCCCGATTACCTCAGAAGGCGCTTCCAGTGTCGATTGAATTTTCTGTCCTGAGTATTTCAGGGCCCCTAGGAAAAAACCTGAGAATAAAACGCCGAACGGATTGTTTGAACCAATAAGCGCCACCGCAATTCCGTCGAAGCCGTAACCTTCGTGAGCGGCCAGGACGGCGATATTTTTTGAAACACCCATGACATGAGTGGCACCTGCCAATCCGGAAAGAGCGCCCGCAATCATCATCGATTGTGTGACTTTCATTTTAGTGTTGATCCCGGCGTATTCTGAGGCCATCGGGCTAAAACCCACGGCCTTAAGTTTGTAGCCGAAAGTGGTTTTGTTAAGGATAATCCAAACAACCACAACAGCAATCAAGGCGATAAAGATTCCGGCGTTCACTGGTGGCCTTAGAAATGACTGCCAGAATTCGTGGCGTGAAAGCCATTCGAGACCAGCATCACTCACTTTCCATTCAGGAAACAGTGTAATGGAAGCTGAGTCTTTGATGAATTCTGTGGTTTCCATGTCGGGGCGTCTGAAGCCCGGAACAAAGACAGCGTAGTTAGAAATGTAGAGAGCAATCCAGTTGAGCATGATGGTTGATAAAACTTCGTGCACTCCAAAGCGCGCCTTTAAAAAACCACTGAGACCGCCATAAAGCGCTGAGATCATCGTCGCCAGCATCATTACTAATGGGATCTGAATCCATGGTGAGAAATCCAGCGTGTAACCGAAATAAGTTGCGGCCAGTGCTCCAATAATAAATTGTCCTTCTGTTCCGATATTAAACAGACCGGTTCTGAACGCAAAGGCCACGGAAAGTCCGGTGAGGATCAGTGGAGTTGAGCGGATGATGATGTAGGCGATATAGTTTGGCTGCGAGAAAGCACCTTCCCACATGACCTGGTAAGCTTCGAGCGGGGAGATATTGGAGATTTTTAAAATCAGTCCACCTACAATGAGTCCCATTAAAACGGAGAGAGTGCTGATCATGAATTTTGTCATGACGGTTTTCCTCCGACCATGTAGAGCCCGATGTCTTCTTTTAACCGCGGGTTGTTTTTGATCTGTTCAGAGCTTAAGTCGGCCCACAGACTTCCTTTGTGGATGACTCCGATACGGTCACTCAGGTTGATGACTTCATCGAGTTCGTAGGAAATTAAAAGCACCGCTTTGCCGGCGTCGCGGAGTTTAAGCAGTTCGTGGTGAACGTATTCAATCGCGCCGACATCGAGCCCGCGGGTCGGTTGGAAGGCGATCAAGACATCAGGGTTGTGGACGATTTCACGGGCGAGAATAACCTTCTGCTGATTTCCACCTGAGAGGCTAGAGGCATAGGCTTCGCAGTCAGGAGGTCTGATATCAAAGCGGGCGATAAGCTCATTTGAAAAACGAGTGAGCTCGCGGTTGATAATGAAGCCGTAATTTGAAAAAGGTCTCTCATCAATTCTTTGCAGAACGATGTTCTCTTTGATTTTAAAATCCAGTACCAGCCCTACGCGCTGGCGGTCTTCGGGGATGCACCCAAGTTTATTTTCGTAGACTTCTTTCGGGGAAAGGTTGGTGATGTCGCGGTCATTGATAGTGATCTTGCCGCTTTTTACTTTTCTGAGTCCAGTCAAGGCCTGGACTAGTTCACTCTGGCCGTTTCCGTCTATTCCAGCAAGACCGGTGATTTCACCTTTTCTTAAATTCAGAGTGAAGTTGCTGATGACCGGATAGTTTTTGCTGTTGATGACGTTGAGGTTATCAATGGAGAATACTACTGCGCTTGCACCTTCTGCCTTTGCCTTGCTGACTTTTAAGTCGACTTTGCGGCCGACCATTTTAGCGGCGAGTTCTTCTTCGCTCGTCACCCTGACATCGACAGTTTCTATGTACTCACCCTTGCGGATAATGGTACAGCGGTCGGCGATCTCTTTGATCTCGTGCAGTTTATGGGTGATGATGAGGATCGTTTTTCCCTGGGCCCTCAGGTTTTTTACAATACGGTAAAAATCGATAATCTCCTGCGGAGTTAAAACGGCAGTCGGCTCATCGAGGATGATAATCTCAGCATTGCGATAAAGCGTCTTGATAATTTCCACACGTTGTTGGGTCCCTACGCTGACGTTTTCAATTTTCTGGTCGAGGTCAAGTTCGAAATTATAGGTGCGAAGAAGCGCCTCAATATTTTTTCGGGCAGTTTTATAATCAATCATCCCCAGGAAATTTCTTGGTTCGATTCCCAGAATAATGTTTTGAAGAATGGTGAAAGGTCTTACCAGGCGAAAGTGCTGGTGAACCATTCCGATCCCAAGCGAGATGGCATGGGCCGAGGATTCGATTGTTATTTTTTTTCCGCGAAGATAGATTTCTCCGCCGGCATCAGGCCGGTGTTCCCCGTAGATAGTTTTCATTAACGTGGATTTTCCGGCCCCGTTTTCTCCTAAGATAGCGTGAACTTCACCTTCATTGATCGAGAAGTTCAAATCACGATAGGAGACACAGGTGCCGAAGCTTTTGGTAAGATTTTTAAGCTCTATCGCCAGCATTATATTACTTTAGGTTTTTTGCAAAACTGGTAAAGTTCTTTTCAGTCGATGGGACTTTGATTTTCCCGGCGACAATGTCTTTTTTCAACTTGGCCACATCTTCTAAGAGGATCGAAGGAACCATTTTTGTTGTTGTCGGGGCCACATCAACCGCACCATCTTTTAGACCGTATTCGATTGTTGTTCCGCCTTTGAATGTTCCTTTGTTTAATTCAGACACCACGTTGTAGATGGCATTATCAATGCGCTTCATGCTTGAAGTGATGACATTTTTAGGAGCAAGATAGTTCTGGTCGCGGTCAACTCCCACGGCCATTTTGTTTTTTTCTTTAGCGGCTTCTATTACACCATCGCCAACTGCGCCGGCAGCGTGGAAGACAACGTCAGCGCCTTTGCCGATCATTTGATTGGCTATTGCTTTTCCTTTGGCAGCGTCAGTGAAAGATTCAGCGTATTGTTCAAGGATCGTGATTTTTGGGTTGGCGAATTTTGCTCCGGCCTTAAATCCGTACTGGAAGCTGTGGATGATTGGCACACTCATTCCACCGATGAAACCAAGAGTTCCTGATTTGCTCATCTTCGCCGAGATATAACCGGCGAGAAAAGCGCCTTCTTCTGCTTTAAACATAACTCCTAAAACGTTTGGTGGAGTTTTCGCGCCGTAAGAGTAGTCGATGATGGCGTATTTTTGTTTTGGGTTTTGTTTGGCGGCGATTAAAATAGCGTCGGCCATTTTGAATCCGATACCCCAGATCAGGTCGTTTTTAGCATCATAAAGAGTTTCAAGGTTGGCAGGATAGTCAGCATCTTGTTTTGATTCCTGGTAGCTGATTTTGATTCC
>JBEIPI010000092.1:0-11936 GCA_040377165.1 Bacteriovorax sp. | reverse complement strand
GCCTGTGCCTGATGGTAAACACTCACAAATTGTTTTTCGTCGTTTCTGACTTTGTGCTGCTCTTTAATCATCGCCAGGTCGTGCTCGGCAAATTTCGCGATAAAGGCATTCACTTTCTCTTCTTTTTGTCCCATCTCAAGCAGGAGGTCGCGGGTGAAATTTAAACTCGAATCAAAAGTCTCGCGCTTAATTTTATGAACGCCCATATCCATCATATCAAACGAGTGACCGCGGTTTCTTGAGCGAGCAAAGATTTTAATGTGAGGGAAATGTTCCTTAATTGTTTTTGCTGCCTTAACCGAATCTTCAACATCATCAATGGCCAGAATGAAATATTTTGCTTTAGCCGCACCGGCGGCTTCAATAATATCTAATCTTGAGGCATCACCGTAGTAGACTTTATTGCCAAATCGTCTCACCAGTTCAATCTGGTTAGGGTCCCGGTCGATAGCAGTGAATGGAATTTTTTGCAGACGAAGAACGCGGGCAAAGATCTGCCCGAATCGGCCGAAGCCGGCAATGATTACCTCAGGGGATTCATCATTGATGACATCGTATTTAGGTTTGTTGGATTCTTTGCAAGCAATGGCCTCATACTTATCGTTAAGAAGTAATAACAGTGGGCTTGCGGCCATAGAAATGGTGATGACAACAGTTAAAAGAGAAAGTGTGTCCGGCTCTGCTAAATTATAAGTGAGAGCGATCCCAAAAATAACGAAAGCGAATTCTCCACCTTGACCGATAGCAAGCGCCATAAGTTTAGAGTTCATGCGCTCCATTTTGAAAATGCGTCCGATGATAAACAGCAGGACATGCTTGATCACCAGATAACCAAGCGAGAGTCCAATCACCGTTAATGGGCGAGAGACAATAATATCGAGGTTTACGCTCATCCCGACGCCGATAAAGAAAAGCCCCATTAAAAGATTTTTGAAAGGGCCAAGATCGGCTTCAAGTTCGTGACGGTATTCAGAGTCAGCAAGCAGAACTCCGGCGATGAATGTCCCAAGAGCGGCCGAAAGACCGATTGAAAGCATTAAGGCCGCAACCCCAAGCACGACAACTAATGTGACGGCGGTAAAGAGCTCTCTGATTCTGGTTGAACTGATAATTCGGAAAACCGGTCTGATGAGAAAGCGGCTGGCGAGCACCAGGAAAATGAGAATACCCACAAACTGAAAGAAGGTTTCGATTGTCAGGGCGTTTGTTCCGGTCGCGGCCAAACTCGGAATAATCGCGAGTGCCGGGATAGCGAGTAAGTCTTGCATAAGTAAAACAGCAAATGAGGATTGGCCGAACTCTGTTTGCAGCTGGCTTCTCTCACTTAATGTTTGGAGCGCAAATGCGGTTGAAGAAAGTGAAAGAGCGAAACCAATGACCCCGCTTGCGACAGTATCAAGACCCAGAAGAATCCCGATTCCCATAAAAACCAGTGAGCAGGCCAGAACCTGTAAACCTCCAAGACCCAGAAGTTTATTTTTCATCGCCCACAGCTTTCGCGGCTGAATCTCAAGACCGATGATGAAAAGTAAAAGAATCACTCCTAGTTCAGAGAAATGTTTTAGGTTTTCGCTTTCATGGGCGTGATTGAATCCGAAGGGACCAACAATGATACCTGCAAGCAGGTAACCTAAAATAGATCCCAGTCCCAGGCGGGTAAAAATGGGAACGAGTATGACGGCAGAGCCGATTAAAATGAGCGCTTGATTGATGAATGAATCCATGGATCTATTAAACTTGTTTCACCACGGATTTGCCAGTGTTTTATTCTTTTAAAGCGCGCTCAAAATGGGGTGATTTTTCTGCCAGGATTTTCATGTATTCTGTCACATCGCTTTTTTGTGGCGCAGGTAAATCCTTAAAGCGGATAATGTGTTCTGCCGGCACATACCTGAAGGTGAAATTAATTCTTCGGGTTTCAAAGTTATTCACATTCAGTTCAAAAATTGTTTTAAGTTTATTTTCCACTCGCTGCACGCGGTGGAAGGCCTTGTCTTTATAAAGCTCGCCGCCGAAGATCTGCAGAGATGAATCATCCAGCCATTGCTCAAAAATGACATTGTTCTTTAAATCTTTTTTCCCCATGACGAACTGGAAGAAGGCCCGTTCTCCAAATGAAATAGAGGCCACCGGCCCCAATTCAAAATCTTTATGGTCGCCTACACGGGCAGTGTCGACTTTTTTTCCATTTTCGTCGATAGAAGTTCCATAAAAATTAATCAGACAGGTGTTGAGTTTCCAGCCGCGTGGCACTTCGTGTTTTTTGAAGTGCATTTTGGTGATGCCCTCAATGGTCTCAAGGATTTTTTTTAAAACCGGAGGGTAGTCCTCAGCGTGGATGCAGCGGTTGTGAATACCTTTTGGTGGGTGGTAGTAGTTGAGGCAGGCAAACTGCCAGTTTCCCAGCCAGTACACAGGACGCAGAAGTTGCCTTTGAGTGTCTCCTTCAGGTGGAGGATTGTTCTCAGAATAGCGCATCTCCCAGATTGGGTGGAGGGTTTTAAGCCACTCCAGGATCTGGGCCTTTTCGTCTTTTTTTATGAAGGTGGGATGATAAAACAGCCCGTCCTTACGAAGGATAGTTTTTTTACTCATGTTAGGAAGTTTTAGAATTTATGGGTTTTTTTGTAAATTCGCCCCCCGATAATATGTAATTTTTACCCACAGCACAACTCCTAATTGTTCTTTTAAGATTCGGTTGCTAAATCTCAGCTAACAAAAATGTTCCGTGGGGGATTACTAAATGAAAAATCTTAACTTAACTAAAGTGGCCTTAACTGTAGTGGTGGCAACTCAATTGCTTTCAACTTCAGCTCATGCTTCATCAAAGTTTAAGGAAACTCTTTTTACAACAAAGAAAGATGCTATCCAGGATCCGTACTACCAGATTAAAGGTGCAAAGATTCAGGAGCTCTCAGATGAAGAAGCGATGGAATTCATCAACGAAGGAAGACCTGAAGTCAGAAATAAAGATATTAAGATTCCACCAAGGCCACCAGAGTCAGATAAAAAAGACGGCGGTCTGGTAGCTGCAACAGGTGGTGGAACATCTCCAACTCCAACAATCGCAGGTGTCCTGGATGGTGTTATCATGGTTGTTGATAAGCTAATTGCTATCGGACAAAAAATCATGCCGACAATTGAAAAAGGTCGCGCGGTTGTAACCAATAACCCAATGGCCGCAGTTTCAGTTCTTCCAAGACTTGATACAAAAGACCCGGTACTTCACGATATGGGTGGATGGTCAATTCCAATGACTAAGCACTATAAAATCACTTACTCAAACGGCTTAGGTTCTGATGTAGTGTCATTCGTTTATAGTATCACTTACCAATACGGTGGAGAGCACGAAGGAAAAGGCAAATACCTGACAGGTATCAGAGCGTCTGCAAGAAACATTACAATTTCATGGGGATTCGATCTCGATGCAAGTTCGCAGTTAATTCAGATTTCAAACGTGGGAACATCATCAAATGTTATCGCTGGTGCAACAGTTGAAATGTCTTATACGGTGAAGAACTGGACGAGACAAATTACAACGAACGAGGCATTCTTCATCTCTGGTGATGGGAAGTTGTACAAGCTAGATTAAGATTAAATTTAAATATTCTTTCTAAAGACCCGCTTTTAGCGGGTCTTTTTTTATTAAAGCATTACTTATTTACACTAAATTGTTAAGTGACTTGTGTGCGGTGAAAGTCTGTGGGAAAGGTTCATGGATTGGAAACTAAGAATTGAATGAGGAGAGCGTATGAGACTATTACTTTCAGCTTTTTTAGTGTTGTCTTTTTCGGCCAGTGCAGAAGTTGTTAAGAGAGAATATACAGGCAGTAATAATGGTCAGGCCTGTACTCTTCGCATCTCGATAGATCCTGAACATGGCGATCGTGTTTCATTAGATGGATGTTCTGCACATCTGCCTACAAATGTGAGATTAGTCCCAAAAGATGGAAAGCTTTTTGTTCCAAGAGATTATGGACATCTGGATGAGAAAGATTGCACAATCGAAGTTACTTTAAATAAAATGAATGAGCCAACCAAAGCAAAAATGAGCGCTGGTGGATTCTTTAGTCCAATACTGTTGCCTAAGTTGACTTGTCGTAATCTTGTACAAATTAAATAACTGACATGAGATAGGTTTGATTCCTGATTAATAGTCCGGCCTTGGTTTTTTACCAAGGTCTTTTTATTTTTATAGTCCGAATCGTTTAAAGAATTTAAAGATGAACGCCGAAGCATCCGGGCCTTTCGGGTCGTTGTATGGAAGATTGTCCACGCCACCGCTCCAGCCGTGAGAGAGATCATTGATCATGTAGCGCTCGATAATCACTTCATGGTCATTATCAGTTGTTGTGTAAAGGTTGTATCCGTAAGTTTTTGTGTCAGGGATGTTCTCAACATCTTTTTCCAGGAAGTATGAGTTGTCTCTGATGTCGTTGTCCAGGTAATCGTTGAATGCTTTAAATTCTGATTCAACCTGGAAAGCATGCATTGGGCTCATTAGCGGGCTTCTCATTCCGTGGAAGATGATAATTGGCATCTTTTTCGGACGTTCTTTAATAAACTGTGAGCAAGCGTGACCAATGCGGGCTGCGATTGCTGACGGAACTGAAGCTCCGCTTAAAACGACTTCTGCGAAATCAAGACCCATATAAGACGAGTAGAATTGAGTCCCGTCGTGGCTTGCTAAGGCCTTGAAGCGCTCAGGGTAACAGTTCCCAAGGATGTTAACCATGGAAGCGCCTGCGCTCATACCAGCGGCAAAAACCTTATTTTTGTCACCGTTAAAGTTTGTAATAACGGCGTCCAGGATTTCGATGATGGACTGGCTTTCTCCTGAGCGGCTGTTGTAGCCAGGGATGATCCAGTTCCAGCACTTAAATGAGTTGTAAGAAATATTTTGTTCAGGGAAAAGGGCGATGAATTTTTCTTTGTCGGCCCATTTCTCAATGCGGGTTCCAGTGGCGAAGTCCTGGGCATTTTGTTGACATCCGTGCAGCATGACAACCACAGGAGATTTCTTGTTTTTTATCAGTGTTTTTGGAACATAAACTTTGTAAGTTCTTGTGCCGTAGATTCCTTTGTGGCTTTCTGTCGTCCAAGTCCCTGCAAAAGCTGTTGCGAATGAGCTTAAAAACGCAAGCGTCAGAGTGAATGCTATCTTTGGTTTCATAGGAAAGTTCCTTAAAAATTCATTTAGATTGGGTTTTATAAATGACTTTTATTCCATCGTCGAAGTTTTTCTTGTCATTACGCGTAGGTGTTAGAAAAAGTAAGTTTTTAAGGTAATCTAAATATTGGCTTTTCCATGGCGGTGGATACCTTGACAGTTTCATTGCAGTGAACGAATTTCCCCCTGTGCAAATTATTTTTTCATGAGGATCTCTTTATGAATGTATCAAAAATCTCTCGCGATTTTGGTGATGTTGCGTTTTACACAGAAGGCTCGGGCCCCTATCTTTTAGGTCTTTCAGGCTTCACTTGTTCACACTACAACTTCATCGACATTTTACCTGAACTAAAAAAACATTTCACTGTTGTCTTAATCGACAACCGCGCAACTGGAAAATCTTCGCCGACCACTAAAGACTACAAAATTGCTGACCTGGCAAAAGACGCTTTAGCGGTCATGGACCATTTGAATGTGAAGACATTTGGCCTTATGGGAATTTCAATGGGCGGATTCATCGCTCAGGAACTCGTGAAGATGGCGCCGGAGAGAGTGAGTGCTCTTTCTTTGATGTGCACGACTTCGGGACCTCCGACTTTCGAGCACCCGAGAAAATTAACCGAGCAGGAATTAAGACAAATGTCTGTATGGGAGCCGCGCACTTTCGCAGAAGCGATGACAAAAGCGACAGTTCACCCGACATTGATTAAAAACAATCCAGAGCAATTCCAGAGAATCATCAATCTTCGTCTTGAAAATCCGATGGACCTGGAAGAAAAAATCCGTCAAAACAGGGCAGCGGTTGAGTTTATTTCAACACCATTTGATCTTTCAGTGATCAAGTGCCCGACGTTTGTGATGGCCGGACAGGAAGACCGCTTCTTGAGTCCGTCGTTCCCGGGACTATTCAGAAGTGCTATCCCTCAGGCGATCGTGGAATTGATTCCTGAGACAGACCATTACTACTTTTTGGAAAAACCAAAAATTGTTGCAGAAAAATTGAATAACTTTTTTCAAGGTAAAGTTTAATGACATACATTAATTTAAAAAAGGCCGCTGTTTGGCTTCCTGAAGGTTTTGAAGACGCCGCTCACATTGCCCGTGAATCGGGAGTGCCTGAGCATGTTGTCGCTCAGAAGATGGGGATCGTCAGAAAGTGCCGTGCAGATAAAAACACGCACCCTGGTGACATGGCGGTAAACGCCGCTCGCAAAGTTCTAAAAGATATCGATCCTCTATCGATTGATATGGTGATCTGGACTGGTTCAGAATACAAAGACTATATCGTCTGGACGGCAGGGATTTATGTTCAAAGAGAGCTTGGGTTAAAAAATGCCCGCGCCTTTGATATCTCTGCACGCTGTTCAAATAAAATCCTGGGACTGCATTTGGCGAAATCGTTGATGTTGACTGACAAAAAGATCAACCGCGTTCTGCTTTGTGGAGGACACAAGACAGGGGATTTAGTTAATTACAAAGACGCCAACACCAGATTCCTCTACAACCTTGCAGATGGTGGATCGGCGATTCTTTTAGAAAAAAGTGATGTGGCACAAAATCCATTGCTAGAATCTTCAATCATCACAGATGGTGACTTCACTACTGACGTTATTGTTCCAGGCGGGGGGACAAGACACCCTTGGAAAGACGGCCTAGATGTGAGCATGAGTTATCTTCAGGTTCCGGATATTGATGGAATGAGAGAAAGGTTAGAGACAAGATCGACAAAAAACTTTCTTCAGGTTATCCGCGAGGCAAGCCAGAACGGCCTTCAAAAACCAATTGATTATTTAGCGATTCTTCATATGAAAAAATCGGCACATGATGCGATTTTAGAACCAATGGAACTTTCGCAAGAACAATCCATTTACCTGGATCACTACGGGCACTTCGGTGCTCCTGACCAGGTCTTGTCACTTGGCCTTGCGGAAAAACGTGGAAAACTTAAAAAAGGCGATCACGTGGTTCTGGCGTCTGCCGGGATTGGTTACATGTGGTCGGCGATGTCGCTTCGTTGGGACACAAACACTTTTAATACAAATGAATTACAAGATTTAGGCTAGATATTATTTAAGGAGATTTTTATGAAAGGATTAACAAACAAAAGAGTATTCATCACTGGGGCAGCTTCTGGAATCGGAAGAGCAACTGCTGAGCGTTTTTGGCAAGAAGGATCAGAGCTGGTTTTAATTGATATGCCAACTCTTGAGCAATCAGAATTAAAAGCAATCTTTCCAAATAAAATGACTTATATTTCTGGGGACGTGACAAAAACTGAAACACTTGATGCGATCAAAGCTGAAATGGCAAAAGGTGTAGACGTTCTGATTAACAACGCTGGTATCACAAAAGACGCGACTCTTTTAAAGATGACAGACGAACAATGGGACGCGGTTATCGCAGTTAACCTAACTTCAATCTTCAAGCTTTCAAAAGCGGCCGCTGAAGTGATGAAAGCAAGAGGAGTTGGTGGATCAATCATTCACGCTGCATCTGTTGTTGCTCATTACGGAAACTTCGGACAAACAAACTACTCAGCAACTAAAGCTGGGGTCATCGCTATGGCAAAAACAATGGCCAAAGAACTTGGAAAAGATAAAATCCGCGTAAACGCTGTGGCGCCAGGATTTATCGCAACTCCAATGGTTAAGAAAATGCCTGAAAAAGTTCTGGCAATGATGGAAGAAAAAGCATCTCTAAGAAGATTAGGTGAGCCAGCTGATATCGCTGCCGCTTACGCTTTCCTGGCAAGTGATGATGCTTCATACATCACCGGAACATGCCTGAACGTTGATGGTGGTACAATATTAGGCTAGAACTTTTTTCACTTTTAGAAGGCGCTAAAAAGAAGGCGAGTGATCCGACGATTGTTTTAGTCAACGGGTTGTTTGCGGATCACACATCTTATGATGGAGCGACTTTTTATTTGAAAGATAAGTTTCAATATCTTCGTTATGATTGCCGAGGACAGGGGAAATCCCCAAAACCCGAGGGAGTCTATCATCTCGAAGACCATGTGAATGATTTACGAGGATTATTACTTGATCTCAGTCTCGGAAAAATCCTCCTGGTTGGACTTAGTAATGGGGCCCGCATTTCAATGGAATACGCTAGACGATATCCAGAAGAAGTGGTGGCCGTTGTTGCCTGTGATTGTTTTGACGTGGCCACGCCAATGATCAAAGCAAAACTTGGCAGCTGGCTTATGGCCCATGAGACAGGCGGCCCTCTTCATCGTTTTGATATCGCTACTCCATGGATATGGGGCGAAGATGTCTTCAATGAAAAGAGTGAGCTGTTTTTAAGTTATAGAGAAAAGGCCGGAAGCCTTCCTGATCACGTAGTGAGAGGGTTGTTGATTGGGGCCATGCAGACAGACATTGATGTCAGTGAGCTTAATTGCCCGATGCTATTTGTTTCAGGAAAAGAGGATCTTTTAACTCCTCCTTTTAATCATGAAAAAATGGCGGCGAAAGCAAAACACGGTGAATTCAAAATGTCGGAAGGCGGTCACGCCGGACTGATTGAAAAACCCGGCATCATGGAAAAACAAATTTTACCCTGGATTGAGAAAGTCATATGAGTCACTGGATAGATTTTTTAGAAAAAAATGCCCATGTTTACGATGATAAAGTTGCTATCGTTGACCAGGAAACAGGTCGCAGGATCACTTACGCTGAATTAAACCGCGAAGTCGATCAGTGGGCCGCTGTTTTATCTAGTCTTGGTGTCGCAAAAAATGACCCTATCGCATTTTTGAGCCCGGCCAACTGTCTTCACCATCTCACACTAATGCTTGCGTGCTCGAAGATCGGCGCGTTTTTTGTGCCTCTCAATTTCCGTTTATCAAATGCTGAAATCGAAAATGTTGTTAAGGCGCTTGCGCCAAAACTTTATGTGGGCGTAGGAGAGAAGGTCTTAAACGTCGATGTGCCTTACCTTGATGTTAAAAAGATCAATTTAAACGAATACCAAAATTATCAGGAAAATAAATCATCGCTGGATGACACTATCCTGATGCTCTATACATCGGGCTCCACAGGACATCCTAAGGGAGTTATGTTTCAGGGGCAGATGCTTTTATCCAACCAGGTAGAAACCTGCAAAGGTTGGGGGCTTACACCGGAGGATATCACGCTGGTGGAGACTCCGTTTTTCCATACAGGTGGCTACAATGTTTTACTTCTGCCGCTGTTATATTTAGGTGGAACGGCCATTCTTGCTCAGTCTTTTAATCCGGAGAATGTTTTCAATTGCATTGAAAAAGAAAAGGTCTCGGTTTATTTCGGAGTGCCGACCATGTTTCAGATGCTTTTAGAGAAGCCGAGATTTAACACATTAGATTTTTCTTCCATCCGCTTTTTTGTCTCGGGTGGAGCGGCATGTTCGATTCCGATGATTGAAGAGTACCAGAAGAAAGGCCTGATGTTTAAGCAGGGGTTTGGTTTGACTGAAGTTGGCCCGAACTGTTTTTTGCTTGATGAAAAAGATGCGATTAAAAAATCTGGCTCGATCGGTAAACCAATGCCGCATTCGCGTGTGCGCGTGATCAATAAAGAAGGTAAGGACGTCGCAGTCAATGAACCAGGGGAGCTTCTGCTTTCCGGCCCTCATGTCTGTGCTGGTTACTATAAAAATCCACAGGCCTTTGAAGAGACTTTTAAGAATGGTTTTTTCCATACCGGCGATTTAGTCCGCTTCGATGAAGACGGATTCTTTTATGTGGTCGGAAGAATCAAGGATATGTACATCTCGGGCGGCGAGAACGTTTACCCAGGTGAAGTAGAAAAACAGATTACGTCCCATCCAAAAATCGCTGAAGCTGTGGTGGTGTCAGTTCCCAATGAGAAGTGGGGAGAAGTCGGGTTTGCTTTTTTAAAGACTGATGGAGAGGTTATTTCTTCTGAAGTTTTAAGGGAGTTTTTAAATCCGTTGCTGTCGCGCTATAAGCATCCACAACATGTAGAGTGTATGAAAGAGTTCCCGTTGTTACCCAACGGTAAAGTTGATCGCAAAGAGCTTAAGAAAAAGGCGCTGACGTTAGTCTAGTTACTTTTTCGCTTTAACTTTTACACGCACGCGTGATTTTTCAATATTTGTTTTTGAAACAAACAACATCATCACCAGACTTGTTCCTAAAACAAAAACTGTTGCATCTAAAAAACTCATATGAACCCCATGTAAACCTTTTATCAGGTTACCGGGCTTATCGGCATATTTATGGGTTACTTTAACCGAGCGGCTTCCTCGGACAATTTCTCAAATAAACTGTCCTCATCCTTAGGCCTTAATCCCAGATTCCATTCACCTTTGGGGTATAGGACGGAAGCAATGCCGAAGTCGCATTCACCCAGGCAGGTTGAGGCGGAGACCCGAACTTCCTGCTTGGAAAAGCACTCTCTGGCGCGGTTTTTCAGGTTTTTTCTTAAGGCCACGGCTTCTTCCGGGCTCGATTCAGTTCCATCGGGGCGGTTATATGTGCAGCTAGTGCAAACAAACAGGTGTGCTTTCAATTTACTCATAAAGTCCTCCACGAAACGTATGAGGTAATTTCTCTCATATTGTTTTCTTCTGCCTATATTATCGTTATCATTGTAGAGACACAATTTCATTTTTCATGAGGTAAACAATGGGACTCGGGCAGAGACAAAAGGCCTTAGAGATCAATCTTGATAGCCGTATTTACGGAACGTTCGCAGAGATCGGCGCAGGCCAGGAAGTTGCGCGCCATTTTTTTCGCGCAGGTGGTGCAGCGGGAACAATCGCAAAAAGTATTTCCGCGTATGATATGACGATGAGTGATGCTATCTATGGCAAAGAGCGCTCTGGAAGATATGTATGCGAAGAGCGTCTGCAGAAAATGCTTGATACAGAATATGAAATCCTGACTTCACGCCTTGAGGAAATCAGGTCAAAAGATACTACTTTTTTCGCTTTCGCCAATACAGTTTCGGCCAAGTCTTTCAAAGGCACAGGTGAAAACCACGGATGGATTGGAGTGAAATTCCAACACACCCCAAAGGCCGAACCATCTCAAGTGATCATGCACGTAAGTATGCTTGATGCTGAAAATGTTCAGCAGCAGGAGGCGCTTGGTTTTATCGGTGTGAACTTAATTTACGCCAGCTACTTCATGGCCCAGGACCGCGAGAAATTTATTTCAAGTTTGATGGATGGCCTGACTACCAGTCGAATTAAAATTGATATGATCCAGGTAACTGGAGAAGCGTTTAAAGGTGTTGACAGCCGTCTGCTTTGTCTCGAACTGGTTAAGATGAAGCTTTGTGAAGCGGTTATCTTCGATGTGGATGGAGTGGTTCTTCAGGCCTCTGAGGTGCTTTACAAAAAGAACGTGCTGGTTGTGCGCGGAGGATACAGACCTCCAACCAACCTGAGTCTGGATATGCTTGAGTGTGGGCTTCGGAAATTTAAAAAATCACTGGATAAGACAGAGCAAGACAATATCATCGTTATCCCTGAAATCAGTATGTCGCTTTTACTTGACCGCGGCGTGGTTGATAACGAGGATTTCCTCGCCCGAGTTGATCTGCTCTCAGCACTGGGGCAGAAAGTTCTCATTTCAAATTCCGAGTCCTACAGCGACCTGAATATGTTCTTCACCAAATACGCCAAAAAACAAATTGCGTTTGTGATGGCCTCATACAATCTTGAAGAAATCTTAAATAAGAACCGCTACGAATCGAGCCGATGCGGAGTCGGTTTAGTTGGATCAGTCGGGAAACTTTTAGAGCCGAACACCAGGCTT
>JBEIPI010000041.1:0-25741 GCA_040377165.1 Bacteriovorax sp. | reverse complement strand
GGCATTTTGGTGTTGTGTATCCGACAACAGGTCGATGTTCAGGTTTTCTTTTTAAATTATTTTTCTAATCTTTGTTGGATCATCCGGAGTGATGCAAAAAACGACGACATTTGCTTTGGCCCATTCTTTTTTGTAATCGCGGATCCCACAGGCCTGAACAGTGCAACCGGGAGTTGAAGCTTTCGGGTAAAAATATAGTACAATCGTTTTATCTTTTATTGCTTTCAAGTCTATCTCTTTGCCATCTTGATTCAGAAGAGTGAACAAAGGTGCTTTATTGCCAACTTTCGGTGATTTCATAACATCCCTACCATTTATTTCGTAGCTCACGCAGTTTTATGAAAACATCGCGGCTACTATTATTGTTTAAATTCAATTTAGCACGTATTGAGGGTTTTTCTAATCTTAAAAACGCATTTATTTTCCGCTCAACTTCCATTGTGTTGATAAAAAAAATTTCATCCATGTTAATACCTGAAATTTTCTTCAAGTACTGCTCAACTTCATCATTATCCTCTTCCACACTTTTACTGAATTCGAGATTGCGCTTTAAGTACTCATGACCTGGATAAATTAGCAACTCATCAGGAAAGACTGAAAAGACAGTACTAATCGTGCGATAAAGAACCTCCGGGTTCCCGCCGTTATGACAATTGCCCACGCCTGCATTAAAAAAGCAGTCGCCGGTAAAGAGCGCATATGGTTTGTGATTGCACTCCAGTAAAAAGCACATGTGAGACATGGTGTGCCCGGGAGTATCAACGGCAATCAACCTCCACTCTCCTGAGCAATAAATCACGTCTGTATCCTTGATTCCGTGAGTCCTCCCCGGAATTTTCGCCTCTTCATGGGCATAAACAGGACAGTTATATTTTTTCAAAAGCTCTTCATTACCCGAATAGTGGTCGCAGTGGTCATGGGTATTAAGAATGCCTGTAAGCTGGAGATCGTTTCCTAAAAAGCCCTTAACTTCCAGTGCGTTAAACGGATCAATACAATAAATCGCACCATCGGGAAAAGTGATCATATAACAGAAGTTTCGTAGGGTATTCTTAAAGAAGATTTGCTGAATTTTCATAGGCTTCATACTATAATAATTAAAAGAGGAAATAAAATATGGAAGCGAGTTTCTACACAAAAATCTTTCTGGTGGCCCTGTTTGTTAAAAGCCTGGTTGAAAGTATTCTCGACAAACGAAACATGGACCACATTCAAAAAAACCGCAACACTGTTCCGGCAAAATTCAGCGATCAGATCTCGCTCGCAGATCACCAAAAGGCCGCAGACTACTCGATTGAGAAAATTAAGACCTCACAAGTCTTCCATATGCTGGACCTGGTGGTTTTTTTAGCCCTGACTCTATTTGGAGGATTAGAGCTGATCAATCATGTGGCGATGGGTTTTAGCACCTCCCCCCTAATGACTGGACTGATCTTTTTTGGACTCCTTGCTCTTTTCACAACACTGATCTCTCTTCCAAAATCCCTCTACTTTACTTTTGTGATCGAAGAAAAATACGGCTTTAACAAAACCACCTGGAAAACTTTTATCGCTGATTTGCTTAAAGGCGCTCTGCTTACTGTGATTTTAGGTGGGCCGATTGCCTACGCCATTTTATGGATGATGGAAAAGATGGGGAATCTTTGGTGGGTATACACTTTCATCTTTCTGACAATCGTTCAGTTACTGCTTATCTTTATCTACCCAACTTTCATAGCACCTCTCTTTAACAAATTCTCTCCACTCGAAGAAGGAGAAGTAAAAAATAAAATCATCAATCTTTTAGAGCGCTGTGGATTCAAAAGCTCGGGACTCTTCGTTATGGATGCCTCAAAAAGAAGCGGCCACGGAAACGCCTACTTCACCGGTTTTGGAAAAAATAAGCGTATTGTTTTCTTTGATACACTTTTAAACAGCCTTGATGCTGAAGAAGTTGAAGCGGTACTTGCCCATGAGCTAGGCCATATGAAAAAAAAGCACGTCATTAAGGGAATGATCAAAGGATTTCTTTTCAGTTTCCTGGGGCTCGCCATTTTAGGAGCGCTAAAAAATAACACTGCTTTCTTCAACGGGCATGGTGTACAAACGATCACTGACTATATGGCGCTCACATTGTTTTCAATGGTGGCCGGAACGTACACTTTTCTTCTAACTCCTTTATCTTCCTACACATCAAGAAAATACGAATACGAAGCAGACCAGTTCGCTTCAGAAAACGCCAAAGCGGGAAAACTTATTTCTGCTCTCGTGAAGATGTATAAAGACAATGCGAGCTCGCTGACACCTGATCCGGTTTTCAGTAAATTCTACTATTCTCACCCGCCTGCGCTGGAGAGAGTTACTTTCTTAGAGAGTTTGCAGAAAAATTAAATAAGCGGGAATGCTTTCACTTCATCCTGGAAAAACTTTTCCAATTCTGGCGTGAAAGCATTTAATCGGTTGCAGTCTATGTCGAGTTCTGCGACGAACACTCCATTCTTATCCGCAATTGGGATCACTAATTCTGACCTGGTTTTCAAACTACAGGCGATATGGGTGGAATCCTTTGTGACATCAGCAACATTCACGGTGCGCTCTTCCCTCAAGGCCATTCCGCAAAAACCGCGGTCAATGGGGATTCTCACATGCTCAGTTTCTTCGCCGATGTACGGTCCCAATACCAGGTCGGTCGAATTGACCTTGTAAAGATAGCTCTCTTTGTAATAAATACCAATCCAGTCACAAACTGCGGGCTGTTTTGCTTTTACCGATTCAAGCCATGCTAAGACTTCTTCGAAATATTTTTCCATTATGTTGTCTTGGTAAAAAGAACTTCATTAAACACGTTTTTTAAGTGATCAAAATACGGTTTTTTATATTTTTCGATCTCGTTATGAATTTCATGAAAAGACCCATCGAACACCTTAAGCTGAAACGATTTATCTACATTGGTGAAAAACTCGATCAACTCTTTACTTCCCACAACTCTATCGTCACTTCCCACAGAAACATAACTTGGACATTTTGAACGCAATGGACGTGAAAAAGTCGCCTTTACCGTCTTCATGATTTCAAACATCAGTTTCGATTCCAGCTTAAGCGCGTTTAGTGGATCTTTAATATAGTCTTCTTTCACTCTCGGATCATGTGAAAGGTATTTTAAATCAACTAAACCACCAATTGGAAATGTATAAGGAATTGAGCTTACCTTGCTGAAAAATCCCATCGGCAGAACTTTAACCAGTGTTCCTAAAAAACCCGCGGCCCCGCACGGAGGTGCGTTCACAATCAATCTTTCGGGATAATTATTTTCATCAACATAATTTTGGATAAATGAGCAAGTGATCAAAGCGCCCATCGAATGCCCGAAAAGAATATAACGGTTCATGCGGTATTTCTCTTTAAGGAACCTGGTGATCTCCAGAAGATCTTCCATATACAGTGAGAAATCTTCAACGTGGGCCTTTTTGCCGGTGCTTCTACCGTGGCCTCTTAAGTCATATTGAAAAATATTAAAGTCATGCCCAAAAAGATCGGCGATATATTTGTGGCGCTCTAAATGTTCACCGACTCCATGAGTGGCGATGATCCAGACAGGGCTCCCTGATTCTTTCACTTGCGTGTAAAGCTCGGCTCCATCGCGCATTTTTAGAAATTTCTTATCCATGAACATAAGGCTTCCCGGTAAAAGTATTGCCCATTATTCTACAATAAGACCGGGGTAAAAAACAGCCTTAGTTTTTAAGAAGGCGGCACTCGCGGCCTTTGTAAGAATATTCGCTGACTTCGTTAAGAGGAACAACTTCGATCCCCTTGTCTTTGAACATTCTCAAAAGCACTTCGACAGTGTCGACAGAGCGAGAATGGATATCGTGCATTAAAACGACACCTCCGCCCATTGGGTTTCTGATGGTGTAAGCTTCTTTTTTCGGTTTACCCGACCATCTTCCTTTGACCATGTTGTAAGCGGTTCCGCCTTCAATGTTGGCCAGAATGTTGGAAAGCACATCCTTTTGGTCCATCGGCTTTAACCAATCCAGAGAATCGATATCCCAAAACGAGAAATTGATACAGTTGTCACCAAAAAGCTCCTGCGAAACTTCTTTCATAGCATTCATATGGTGGTAAGAGAGTGATCCTGCGCCATAAGCACCATAAGGAAAACGGTAGTAAAGCTCTCTGTTGGGTGCGTCCATCTCTTCCAAAACTTTTGCGACGTTAGTGATAGATTTTTTAAGCCCTTCTTTGTAATCAGCTTCTGATTTAGAATTGTTATTTTCGTGGTCGTGATGGTGGCTTGCGATGATATGCCCTTCGCCAGCGACACGCTTAATAAGTGGAAGAGTCTTATCGTTGAATTTTTCCGACAGCATGAAAAACGTTGCCTTCACATTGTATTTTTTTAAAATCTCAAGCAGTCTTGGAGTTTGCACAGAATCCGGCCCGTCATCGAAAGTCAGAACTACTTTTCTCGTACCAAAAAGTGAGCGTGTTTTATATTGATCAAACCCCGTGTCCTGTCCTGGCCTATAAACCTTTCCGTCTTCGGGAAATTGTTTATCGCCAACAAGAGCACCTGCAAAGCTCAAATTCGAAACTAAAAGTGCTGCAAGGATAGTCATTGAGATTTTCATATAAACTCCAATATTAATTACAAATTTTATCAAATTCAGCTGTCAGTTTTTTTGCTTCATACTTGATCATTGTCCAGTTATGAACTTCTTCTGTATCTTTAAATCGGCAGAGGTTTCTAACAACTCTATTGGTCTCAACCTTGCTTAAGGCCATTTGTTTCATGTTTTCAAGCACGCTGATGACGGTATTGGCGTCGCTCATGGCGAAAACCTCTTCCACCTCGCTGGCAACGAGAAGCTTATCAGAGGGATTCTTTCCTTTTGCAATCCTCACAAGAGCGTCTGCCTTCGCCGTGCCTTTATAGTCTTCTGTCAGTTTAATCAGTTCTTCTGTCTTCATCGATTCGCTATCGAACTCGCGCAGAATATCCAGCGCTTCAACCTGAAGCATTTCTGCTTCCGAGCTCGCAAGCTCCTGAAGTATTTCCCAGTCGACCTGGGATTTTAGTGATGAGTCCTTTCTAAGGGCCTCTTTCATTACTTTTAAATTTCTATTAATCAGAATGTGAGCTGGAGTTCTCTGGTCATCAAAATAAGCGTCGTCTTCACCTCTGGTAGTCATGCCGCAGTAGTCTTTTTTAAGACAAGCATACATGTCAGGGATATTACTCTGAGTGACTCTAAAAAATGCGGAAGCATTTTCTTTAGAGACAATTTTTTCTGCCGGCAATGAGTAAGTGTTGATTTGTTTCCACTCATCTCCTGCGATGTTTTCCGCTTTCAGGTTTCTGGTGATCTTCTCAATATCAGAGGCCAGAATTTCATCCGGTGTTTTTTGTACTTTTTCTTCTGATGCTACTTCAGAAGAAGGGACCGGGTGTGATGTTTGACTCCACCACACACCGGCAATTCCTATGACAATCAATGTTCCGATAATTACTTTTTTCATTTATTACTTTAAAATTTTATCCAGGGCAGTTCTGTTGTTAGTAGCTTCTTTTAAATTCTTTGTTATTTCCATTACAGCAGCTGCAACATCTGTGTCGATTTTAAAATCAGCAACCATATCTACTTGCAATGTTCCTGTGAAATCTAAAATCTTGTTCAGGTTTTTCTCAAAACCTTTATCATGGTGCTTGTATGGTGAGGTAGGGTCATCAAAACGGCATGTCTTTGAGATTGAGCCTGAGTTGTATTGACCGGCCCAAATACCTCTGATCAAATTGATATAATTAACTTTCTTCTTTTTGAAGATACCTGTCTCAGAAATACACTTGTAGTCACCTACGTTTCTATAAACCGGGTTGAAACCTTTCATCAAGTGACTTAAACCGTAAGCGATGGTTGAAGTCGTGCTCTCGAATCTTCTATTTGCCAGGAAGTCATCAAAGTGCCATCTGATAGAAACTTGCATGATCGAAAGATCCGTACCGTCTCCACCGCGAATGATCTGAGTTAATTTATCTGTTTTGATAGTTTCACAGTTAGGGAAAAATGGTTTTTCCGCTGTCTTGAAATATTGGTTGAAAAGATTGTAGTTTGTCTCACCTGATTTTTTTACCAGTTCTCCGCTGTTAGCTTCTGCACGGCAAATGTCAGTTCCCTCTACCCCTCTGTACTGGATGTAAAGACCTTCTTGCATAGGAACAGTCAGGGCCATGACCATAATCGAATAATAAGCTTGAGTGTCGCCGGCCTCCAGGTACTTTTCAGCCTTAGCGTGAGCTTCCTTTAGGATAATACGCATAACTTCAGTCCCATATTTTGACTTTGAAGCCGCATCACCTTGATCGCGGTAAACAGGTCCAGAAAGAACCGCTTCCGGGTTAATTGTATACATCATTTTGTCTAGAGCTTTGTTTCTGGCCGGAGTCTCGGCCGCGAATACTGAAGTCGTAAGAAGTGCGAAAGCCGCACAAGTGCTTAGTAGCTTTGTTGTCATAGTTCCCCCCTAAATTTTGTCCGTTTTCCCAACAAAAATTGTGTTTTTCAAGGGGGAGTGTATTTTTTTTAGGGCATGAAGATTTTTCATACACCCCCTTTTTTTAGTGGAAATCCAAGTTAAACCGGATAAAAGAGGCCCATTAATCAGAATAAAATCTCAATCCAAAATATGGGGGAAAAATGAGAATTCATGTAGCACCAATTATGCTTTTATCTGCAATGGCGATTTCGCCGCTTGCTTTATCAACTGCAAACGCTCAAGACCTGGGAAATGCTCCGGTAGTAACTAAAGATGCAAACGTATTCTATGTGGCACTTAACGGCTTAAGAGTCCGCGCCACTCCTGAAGATACAGGTAAGACGATGGGCCTTCTTTCTCTTAACGAAAGAGTAAGAGTCATCAACAATGAAACGGGGAACCCGAAATACGTTCAAATCGAAATCATTAAGACCGTTAACAAAATCCAGCCTTCAGAAAAATACTTCATCGCACGCGAGTACCTTTCAGAGAAGATTGTTGACTACAAAGAATTCACAGGAAAGTACTTCTCTGTTCTAAACGTAGCGACAGAAACTT
This sequence comes from Bacteriovorax sp., assembly GCA_040377165.1. Lineage (GTDB taxonomy): Bacteria > Bdellovibrionota > Bacteriovoracia > Bacteriovoracales > Bacteriovoracaceae > Bacteriovorax. The sequence continues at coordinate 18,667 of JBEIPI010000041.1, read as the reverse complement.
TAAGAATTTACGAAAGACAATGTGCGGACAACTCTTGTCCACATAAAATGATTATGGAAACTGAAGTAGTCGTAGGTGAAGACCGCGACCATCCAGCTGCAGAAAAAGGAAAAGGGCGTTCAGTTCTTGGGTCATACCGCTTAACTGGTTGGGCGAAATTCTACCAGGACGCTGAAGGACACTACCCTGCATGGTACAGAGATGGATACCCAGCTCTTCCAACTATCGGTGAAAACGACTGGCAAGACTGGTTCAAAAAGAAATATATGCCAGCTGACGCTGAAGGAAAAATTCACGGTTCAATGAGAGGAGCTTTTGGATGGTACGCTGGTTTCGTAGCTCCAAACCCTTATGGTCAATGGACACATGGAACTGTTGGATGGGGTGAAGATAAAGATAAGTACATCAAAAAAACAAAAAAACTTATTACTAACGTTGTCTCAAACCCAAGAAGCTCTGGTTGCACAAGAAACAACAATGAAGCGATCGCCTTTATCAGACAAATTCTTGATACTGGCGCACCAATGATCAAAATTTACGCCAAAGAAGCTCTTCTAGACCCATCTCTTGTTGACTACAGAGTTGAATCACAAGAATGGCAGTATATCTTAACTAAAACCGCTGGGGAAAAGTCAGACCGCCTAGAAGTTTTAAAGAGCCTAGGAGTATCTGGACAAGAAGCCGACATGTTCTGGTCAGCAAAGAGAGCTGGTGGAGAATTGATTCTTGATCCAAAGAGTCCACTTAACAAGATCCTTGAAGTAGGAACTTATTCTATCGACACTCAGCCAACTGTTATTGAATACACTCCTGGTGAAAAACTTAACAAACTTGAGCGCGCTGTAGGGAGAAAAGGGAACGTTTACGGTGTAAAATCAAAAGATATGTCTAATGGTACATTCTACATTGATGCCGGGTTCCTTGCAGGGTACGATCACCCGAAAGCAATCCTTGAAGTTGGTGGATTTGAAGATGAAATCACACCATCATGGATGGAAATCAAAAATCTGAACAAGAGCTTAGAATAAGACAGCAAAAAAGGCCCCTTTACTCAGGGGCCTTTTATTTATACAATGGTGACTCAACTAATCGGACGAATGTTCGACTAAGGAAAAACCATGACAACGAATTTCACAAAAACGCCTTCGTACGACCTGCTTCATTCATTAACCTTCTGCGTATTTGACCTTGAAACCACTGGCGGTAATCACCAGCACGACAAAATCATTGAGATCGGCCTGGTTCGCATCCAGGAACTAAAAATTGTCGCCCAAAAGAGCTTTCTGATTAAACCTGAAGTGCACATTCCCGAATTCATCCAGAAGCTCACCAACATCAAAGACACTGACGTAAGTGGAGCTCCACTAATCGAGGAAGTTATCGATGAGATCCTGGAGTTCATGGGAGACTCGATCCTTGTCGCTCACAACACCTCTTTTGATGTGCCATTCTTTAACTCTGTCCTTAAAAGAATGGAGAGGCCTGAACTTAAAAATAAAGCGATCTGTACAAATCTGATGACTAAATACATGATCCCAAATCTTCTGAGCTCGAACCTCAATTACATGAGCAAGATTTTTGATCTAAAACACCAGAAGGCCCACCGCGCTCTTGATGATGCGATGGCGTCTGCAGAACTCCTGTTGAAATACCTTTCGATTTTTATTCACAAGAAAATTTCCAAGGTCAACAGCCTTTACTACCCGAAGAATAAATTCGAGCTGGATCGTATCAACTATAAAAAGGATATGCCGCTTGAGGGGATTGTTGAGCAGATCAACTCACTCACCACTCCTTTTTTGGTTATCCTAAAAGGCGTTGAAGGTGTAGTGCTCTTCTCCATGCCCGCCCACGGAACGCCTGAAGAGAAAAAATACATCATCGAAAAAATCAGAAAGACACCTTATGAGATGCTTACACTCAAATTAACCGGTCCCTACTTTCAGGGTCTTTTGGAAATGTCCTCTTATTTTTCGAAAATCAGCGATGAGTTGGAAAAAGAAACCATTAAAAAACTTTGCGAGTTTAATGGCATAGATGAGAAGTCAATCGATCTTACCCACCCTGTAGATATGCCTGCAGACTTTATCGTTATCAACCATTTGATTCCTGAGCAGCACGTGATTTACCCGCTTCGCGCCCTTCATCAGAAGCTTGAACTCGTTTTCAGGTACCCTACTCACCAAAATAAACTGGTTCAATACATCAATTCAAAAAGCGCGCGAATGGCCCAGGGAAAAATGAAGAAGGATCATCTCAACCCGATGATCAACAACTTCCTGGTTGAGTACCTGAAAACAAAAAGGGATTTCCTGACGATTAACCGTCAGGCGAATAAGATCACCAACGCGGACATAAAAGACCCGATCGAGTCATTCATAAGCGAAAACCCAAATAGCTACGATTTTCCTCACCAATATCTTTAATCAAGGTATTATGATCGATAAATCAATCTGATTTCCTGCTTCAGGAAATTGATCTCCAGCTTTTCAAAGATCAGGAGATGCTGAATAAGTTTTGACTGCGCAATTTTCTCTTCGTATTCAAATTCTTCATCCAATCTTAAAACAATCTGATTAGACAACTCCAGCACTTCGCCTGAAAGCACTCCGTTGTGAGACATTGTCACCAGACGGTGATGGGCATAAGCGGTCATAAGTTCACTGCAGATCAGGTAGAAAATCATCGACATAATCGAAGCGTTGATCTGATGAGAGAAATTCTCCAGTGTTGGTGAATATTTCATATCAAGGCGCAGGTTGGATTCAATCATTCTAAAGCGCAACAGATTGATCGCCTGATCCAGTGAATCCCTGATAGAAATCCGCACTTGAGCGCTCGGTGAGAATTTTGAGAAGCCAAGAAAAATTTCTACCAGCTCCTTACAGCGCTTTGCCCCGCTCTTCATGTCTTCAAGATCCGACAAAGCATCAGGCGACCAGTCGTCTTCGAGTGACAACAATGAAAGAGCGGCCAGGATCCCGGCAAGCGGGTTATTTAATTCGTGCGCAATAGAGCTCGAGATAATCCCCAACTCATCTACAGATGAGGCCTTTTTAGAAACTTTCTCTCCAGTTTTTTGGATTTGGGTTTTCTCCGATGTGTAAAAAACAAAATAAGAGACCTGGATCAAGTTAATGGGAAAATCAATGCGGCGGATTTTATAAAAATTCTGAAAAATCTCAGCACTCTCTAAATCTTTAAAGCGCAGGCACTCTTTTGGCAGAATCCCGATTTTGGCAAAAGACTCGTTATAAATCAGTAAATCCCCAAGGCTTGAAATAACCGCCATAGGATAAGGAATTTTAGAGAAGATCTTCTTCCAGAAATCAATCTCCCCATCACTTTTGACCAGCTTCTGGTCAAGAATTACCAGTGTTTTCACACAGGACGAGATAATCAAATCGACAATTTCGGCGTCTTTTTTCACATCAAAATTTTTAAAACGCATCAGCAGGTAATAATCATCATGGGGAAGTTTAAAAATCAGGGTGTTCTCATCAACCTGCAGGTCCTCCTGTCCCAATCCTTCACTTTTAAGCACCAGAAGATTCTGCACTTCACTGCTTTTTTTCAGAAAACTCTTAAAGTGTGTGTTCCATCGCTCGATGGAGTCTTCTTGCAGTAAAAGCATTTCCAAATCCAACGCCGATTCAAAAACACGTCTGGACTCATCACCATTGGCCTCGACATTTATCTCTTCCAGGTAGCTTTTTATCACTTCATAAAGACGCTCACTTTCCTTTAAGCGCTCTTTAATCTGCAGATGTTTCTCCGCCATAAAGAACATATCGATAAAGCGAGAGATCTCTTCGTAGGAGCTGAAATTTAATTTTGATAGCGACAATCCCTCATTGCTGTCGTCAGCAGGCAGGACCATCATTTTGTTTTTGAAACGGCTGATCTTTCTTAGGTTCTTTTTCTCCAGAAAAAAAAGCCCGGGAGTATTGTCATCAAGATCCCCCGCGCTGGCATGGAACTTGATCTTCTCCTCTTGCAACACGCGAATCAGAAGCTCCGACTGATCTTTAGAGATCAACATTGGATCGACGACAAATTGAACTTTGGTCTTAACTTTAGTTTTCATCTGATTTTACTTTTCTCTTCCCATCGTGAAAATGCAGATTGAAGGTAGCACCTTTAGGCCCGCGATCAAAATCCTTCACAGACCCTACCACTTTCCCCTGCTCTGTCTCAAGGTATCCATAACCGCGCTCTAAAACATTTTTCGGATTCAGAACCTTCATGACATCACGGGATTTATCCAGTCGGTAATGGAACTCTTTTACTTTCTCTTTTAAGAGCTGCTGCATTCTCATCAAATTCTCATCCAGGCTCAAATAGAAATCATGGATATTGGTTAACTCATGCAAGCGCTGATGAATGGCGCATCTTGAAAGTCTTTTCTGAAATGAGGCCAGATTAGAGAGCAGGATATTTAAAATCGCATGGGGATGAGCGTGTTTTAAACGATTCTCCAGGCGGCTCATCTTATACTCCATCACATTCTTAAGGCGCGATTTAAGTGAAATCATTTTATCTTTAATCATCGTCTGATGGTGAGTGATCACCTCTGCAGCGGCCGAAGGTGTCTCACAACGAAGATCTGCGACAAAATCTGAAATGGAGAAATCCACTTCGTGTCCGATAGCGCTGATAATGGGGATCGGGCAATTGAAAATATCATAAGCAAGCCCTTCATCATTGAAGGCCCATAAATCTTCCAGACTTCCTCCTCCGCGGGCGAGAACGATCAGGTCGATTTTTTTTTGAAGCTTCCGCTTCCAGTGAGTATTTAATCACGTTGTGAAGTGAGGCACGGATCGCTCTTGGTGCATCGTCACCTTGAACCAAAGTGGGCACAACCAAAAGATCCATCCACAAAGAGCGTCTTTTATAAATATTAATAAAATCCTGAAGAGCGGCCCCACGTTGAGCAGTAATAATCGCCACTCGTTTAGGCATGGCGGGAATGGGCTGTTTTTTATCCATATCAAAGAGACCTTCGGCCGCAAGCTTACGTTTGAGTTTTTCAAACTGCTCTTTTAGATCTCCGGTCCCGACCGGTACAATTCTTTTTACAATGACCTGAAAAGTTCCGCGCTTTGGATAGACGTTGATGTCACCCACGACGACAACTTTATCGCCATCTTTGATTGTCTTCATTTGCGGATTTCTAAGCGCATCCATTTTAAAGAGGGCCGCACTTAAAGCGGAGTCTTTATCCGAAAGCGTGAAGTACCAGTGCCCTGATGAGGACAAAGAGAGATTGGTGATTTCGCCTTCGATTGAGACATTGGCGAATTCATGCTCAAGTAAATTTTTGATTTCCCCAACGATTTGGGAGACTTTTTTAACTTCCAGACCCATAGGGTTTAAGTATCCAACGAAGGATATAAACTAGGAAGTCTAAAAACCTGATTGCTGGATGATGTCATCCAAAAAGAGCAAAAAAAATGCTCCCTAAGGAGCATTTTCTATTAAAATTTTAATGTTTTAATAAGGCCGATATTTTTTAAGTAATTGATCGCCTGATTAACTTGGTAGTCCTCAGATGGCGGGACTTTTCGAGATGAATCCTCATCGTCCTCGCTGGCCACTTCTACCGGCCTTTTCGTCTGCTTTTTCTTGTCCCTTAGGGCCTTGAATCTTTCCGTGCGCTCAATGCGCTCCTTTAGTTCCTGCTCTTCACGAAGCTTTTTCTCTTCAGCTGTTTCAATCGTTGCCGTTAAGTGATTCTTTAAATCCTTCTCTCTAATAAAATTTGAGTCCTTTCTATTCTCATCAAACCACTCGCCTTCAGCTTCCCCGATAACCACGTCAGGATTGATTCCTACCGCCTGGATTTTTCTTCCAGTCGGAGTCATATATTGAGCGATTGTCAGCTTCACGCCGCTTGTCTCATCGATTTTTGCCACAGACTGAACTGACCCTTTACCAAACGACTGAGTTCCCATAATGATGGCACGTTTCGAATCTTGTAAAGCACCTGCCACGATCTCAGAAGCTGAAGCAGATGAGCCGTTGATTAAAACGACTAGTGGTACTTCAAGTTCCTTATAACCAGTTTTCTTCACATAGCGGATTTCTTTATTTTTCGGGTCTCTTCCTTCAGTTGAAACAACGATTCCATCTTTTAAGAAGATTGATGAAACATCAACCGCTTCATCAAGTAATCCTCCTGGGTTTGATCTCAGGTCCAGGATAATCCCTTTAAGCGGCTCTTTCTTTGAGCTCTCTCTCGTTTTTTTGATCGCATCGATAATGTACTCTGCGGACTTCTTCTGAAATTGGGTCAAGCGTACATAGGCATAAGCGTTCTGGATCAACTCAAATTTCACCGGCTTTAAATATACGATCTCGCGTGTGAGCTCGTAATTTTTAATCCCATCTACACCTTCTCTGACAATCCCGAGAACAATTTTAGTTTTCATTTTCCCGCGAAGTTTATCAATCGCCTGCTGAAGACTTGCTCCAACCATTGATTCATGATTAATCTCCACAATTTTATCTCCCGCCTTGATCCCTGCTTTAAACGCCGGTGAATCCTCGATCGGAGTGATAATAACCAGAACTCCGTCCTTCTGAGTGACCTCAATTCCAAGCCCTCCAAATTCCCCAGACGTCTCTTCCTGCATCTTTGAGAACACTTCAGTGTCCAGGTAAGCTGAATGCGGGTCCAGTGTGTTCATCATTCCATTGATGGCACCTTCAATTAATTTATCCGTGCTCACTTCGCGGTAGTACTGTGATTCAATCAAATAAAGAACTTTGTTAAAAAGCTCTAGTTTCTCATAGCGTGATTTTTTATTAGTATCTTCAACAGGTGCTGCCGCATAGGCCACAACCGAAGACATTACGGAACCGATCAAGAGGCCTGTGAAGACTCTTTTCATTTTCTACTCCTTCCCTAGGTAGATGCTTTATTAGACTAATCTCAGCGGCGTGCGTTTTTATCTAAAAGCAAATATGTATTTTGAGCTAAATTATTTTTTCTCACTTCAAAGTAAATCTTCCCTTCCCCTAAACCATTTGTTGATTTTGGGTTGGTGTATCCTACAACCTGAGACTCTTTTACAACATCCCCGTTCTTCACTGTGTAATCAAACTGCCCAAGCAGAACTGTGCGGGTGTCATTGCCGTGGTCAATCATGAGCACATTTCCGTAATTGGCCAACGATCCGGTATAAACAATTTTTCCAGATTTGGTCGCACGCACTTCGTTTTTTCCCTGGAAATTATAAGTCACACCCTTCTTTTGATATTCAATCCCGTGATGGCCGTAGATTGGAGGCGAGAACTCTCCTCCTCCGGCACCGCCCATGGGTTGCGAAGGAATCTTGATTTCCTCAGTGATCTGCACCGGGGCCAGGCGTTCGCGCTCGGCGACTCTCGCCTTTGCTTTCTGGTTCATCGCCAGCTTATTTTTCTCTTCATCAAATCTTAATTTATCATCAGCGTTCTTTTTTGTTTCACTATCGAGTGAGTTTCTAAGCTCTCTCTTCTTTTCTTCCAACTCCCCCATCACTGCCAGGAGTTGCTTTTCAGTTTCCATCGATTCCTGAAGTTTGGCGTAAAGGGCCTCCACATCGGCCTGTAGCCCTTTGTTGGTTTTCATCATGCCATCAAGCTCTGCTAAGCGGCCTTGAAGTTTCTCGATCAGGATTTTTCTGGCAAGGATATCCGATGAATTCTCAGTGTTCTCTAATTTATTTAAAAGAACGCCCATCAGAATTTTTTTCGTCTGGTCGTAGTTTTTCTTCAGGCTTTCGCTGTCGAAATCAGCGTTTCTTCTGGCGGAGGCCAGGCTCTCTTCAATTCGCGCACGCTCTTCAGCAAGTTTTAGGTATTTTTTATTGTTGAGCCCTAAAGTCACTTCAACATTGTTCACTTCTTTTGAAAGACTTTGAATTAACTTGTTCTGATCCTGAAGCTTTCGCTTCATCTCAAAGACATTGATTTTTTCATCAGACGCTTCTTTCACACTCGGGACTTCCACCGCAGATTGGGCGGACACAGCACTCGCTAGTACCAAAAGAGGAATAACTAAGAGGCGACCTGGGAACATTAATGACTCTCCCACTGGTATCTTTTAGCGTGAAGAAAAATCCCCACAATAAAAATCGCCAGAGCAACCAGGAGATTAATCACCTGAGGCATACCTAAAATAAAAGTCACACCAACAGAGAGTAAAAAGATCAATGTTAAACCATTAAGGGCCATCTTAAGCCCGACTTTTCTTTTTCTCTGGTAGCTTTCCAACAGATATGAAGCTTCCGCTATTTTCACTCTCACTAAAAGCAGTGAGATCGCCCAGAAAATAAAAATAATGAATAAGTAAAGCGAGTATCCCCCAGGTTTTGATCACATTGATGAACTGAGCGCGTTTGTCAGCGATCTGATCATTCGTTTTGACTGCACCTAGAGTGATATTACCTTCACCCACTAAATGAGTCAGATAATCCCGGACCAATTCTTTGGCCCTTGGTTTTAAATCTTTAGCATAAATGATTTTTAATCCGGCATAATTCAGGTCGAGACTGGTTGTCGCGGTATCGATCTGCAGTGAACCTAAAACATTCTTCACTTCCTCTTTGATCTGAGCTTCAGAGAGAACTTCAACTTTATGCACTCCCGGAAGAACGCTCATTTGGCGCGCCACCGATTGGTACGACTCACTTGAGGCGATCAAGGCATAGAAGTAATCCCCCGCTTTATTCTCCGGAATCATTCTGGAGAACTGCTCTTCCAGATAATTCTTCTGCCCAATGGAAAAAACCAGAAGGATGGAGAATAAAAAAAGAAAAAAACCACGCACAGGTGATTTAAAAAGGATCTTAAAAAATTGTACTAGATAAAACATGCATTCCCCGAATACACTAAACGTCCGTTGTCTAAATGAAGAATTCGGCCAGTAAAACTCTTAATGAGTTCCTTATTGTGTGTGGCCCATACAACTGTCAATCCGCGCTTCACATTGTAGAGATTAAGCACGTCAAAAAGTCTTCTGGTGTTGTCGATATCAAGCGATGATGTCGGCTCGTCTGCAATTAAAACATCCGGACGAGTCAGCAGTGCTCTGATAATGGCGACTTTTTGTTTTAAACCACCATTGGCATCATTAATTTTTAAATGAAGTCTGTCTTTGATCCCCAGGATGCGGGCGAGCTCGTTCATGTCCTGGTTGAATTCCGCTTTATTAGCGTAGATCGAAGAGTCGTAAGCGAACATCAAATTTTCTTCGCATGTGTATTTGCCCATCAAACGAAGGTCCTGAAAAACATTTGAGATGAATAAGTTTCTTTTTCCCGAGAAGAAATCAGGTCTGATTACTTTTCCCGAAGTCGGCTCTTGAAGCCCAGAGAGAACTTTTAAAAGAGTCGTCTTACCCGCACCACTGGCACCGGTTAAAAAAATAATTTCTCCACGCTCAATCGTGAGTTGGATGTTTTTTAATGCCATGATTTCATCGAATTGAACCGAGACGTCTTCACAATAAAAAATGGGACCTTTCTGGCCTTGTGGAGTCTTCATATTTTTCTGGTTCAAGTTTTGTGATTGATTAAGCATAGTGACTACAGCTCCTCAAGTCTTATCCAGAAATCGTCCTGATTCCTGAAGGACACCCTACTGGTTATCCTAGCTAAAATTTTAGCTTAGATTTGGATTTTTAGATAGGTTTTTGAATACCCATCAATATCTCTCGGGTACTTTTTATAGGCTTAACTAAAAGAGCCGTCAATCACCCCTTCCGCAAGGAGTAGTTCATAGGCGGAAGTTGAGCAATAAACGTTCGGAATAAAGTTGTTGCTGTTAAAAAGTCTGGAAATAAGCGAGTTTTCCACGTCGGCCAGAAGCTTAATCTCCCCATTTTCCATGGAGATTTTCACCGGGTCGCGGTCCAAGAGGACGTTGGGCTTATCGGGAGATGAGCCTCGGGCGATGTTTTTTGGCGATTTGACGAACATTATCGACTTTTTCGGGATATCGGAAATGACCCAATCCGTTGGTCCACCTTTTTTCTTTAGGAACTCTTCGATCTCTAAAAACTTGGCGTAGGCCTTTTTGTAGTACTTCTCCACCGCTTGTGGGTCATCCTGGGAAAGCAGGCGCGATTTGAATTCCTCGCAACGGATGGCCTTTCCGCCTCCGGCCAATAGAATCACACGGGCCATATCTTTAATCTTCGGATTTTTATCCAGGTCACCATTGGTGTAATGTTTGTGAACCAGGCCCATGAAATAGGTGTCGTTGAAGCCGTAAAACTTCATAGGGTCCTTTTCAATCATCTCTAACAGTTCACTGTATTTGTAAATATACCCTTTTTCCAAAAGGTAATAACAAACACGCTCAGCAATGGAATCAAACTTCGCCCCTCTCGGAGAGCGAATGACCTGTGAGTACCAAGAGAATCTGCTCGTCAGGAAATCTTCCACGCAGTGAAGAGCATTATGCCTGATAGTCAGGATGTCGTGGTTATCAACACGCTTCACCTGGAAGTGATAAAGCAAATAATCGCGGTCGTATGAACCGTAAGAAAGACCCGTGTAGTGAGCGTCTCTTAAGAGGTAATCCATGCGGTCACAGTCGACTTCAGAGTGGAGAATCTGGTTGGCAAGAATGGACTCATCCACACCTTTGACCAGGTCAGAAATTCTCTGAGGACTGATGCCGTATTTTTTTAAAATATAGGTGATCCCGCCCGGATAATCAGTGTTCTTGATAATGAAAGAACCCAGGTTTTCATGGTCGTCAGGAAGGCCTTTTCCGCCTTTTGCTTTAGTCGTCTCACCATACTCAATGTAGGCCATCTCTGTGGTGTGAGAGAACATAAACGTTCCCAGGTCGTGCATCAAGGCCGCAAGTCGAAGGCTCTTGTGATAAATACACTCTTCAGTCAAACATCCTGCATCCATCAGCTCTTTTTCGCTGACAGCTCGTCCGCATGACTCAAGAATTTTATGAGCGTTAAACATGACCCCAATCGAGTGATGAAAGCGCGAGTGCTCCGCCCCCGGAAAAACGTAACAAGAAAATCCTAGCTGCTTAATCCAGCGCAGGCGCTGATAAAAAGGCGATGAAATGATTTCCCATTCAATTGGATTTAACCTGATAAAACCATAGATAGGATCATAAATAACGTGAGTTTTTTCTTTGGGTGTAGTTGCGACTTCCATGTTCAACTTCTTTGAAAAAAAAGGCCCGCTCATCATTGAGCGGGCCCTTGTTTGAATTAATTAGTGTAGGTTCTTTTTTGAAAGAGCTTTTGTTTCTTTCTTTTTCTTCTTTACCGTGATCATAACTTTTTGCTGAATTAGCTCAAGCATGATCTTCGCTTCACGTCTAAGGTCATTATCGTTAACGAAGCGGTAGAAGTTTTCGATATCGATCGCCGTTCTAAAGTTTCTCGGAGTCTTCGGGCTTTCGACAACTGCTTCTGTATTTGTTTCTAGTGACATATGTATCCTCCAACGAATCTCAATATTACATTTTTAACCTAGCTATTTCAACAATTAAGCTTCCTTATCAAACTCTACTCCGTAAGAGTGTAGTTTGTTGTATAGAGTCTTAACTGTAATTCCAAGAACTTTAGCGGTTTTTGTCTTATTTCCGCCTAGGTTTTCAAGTGTTCCCATGATGTGGTTCTTCTCAAGTTCCTCTAGTGTTACGTGTTGGAACTCTACCGGCTTCGCTGCTACCGGGGCCTGAGCTTCTACCTTAATCTCTGAGGCCGTCTGGATGTTTTGGTCCAGGTGAAGTTTTTCGATGACCGAACCTTCCGCCAAGATGAAAGCGCGCTCTACTACGTTTTGCAGCTCTCTCACGTTTCCTGACCAGTTGAACTCTGTAAGGGCCTTAATCGCTCCCGGAGAGAATGATTTTTGCGCTTCCTTAGCTTTGTTCTGGTTCAAGAAGAAGTTCGCCATTAACTCGATATCTTCTTTTCTTTCTCTTAAAGCAGGAGCTTTTAGAACTACCGTGCTTAGTGCGAAGTACAGGTCTTCTCTAAATCTTCCTTCGCGCACTAGTTCCATAAGGTCTTTAGTTGAAGCAGAGATTAATCTCACGTCAGACTTAAAGAACCCATTATCAGCTTTTACACCCATCTTGTTAGTGATGAATTGTACTAGTTTATTTTGCACACCCGGGGTCATCTTCTCAATCGAGTTGATGAAAAGGGTTCCGAAGTTTGAAACTTCAAGCATACCCATGTGGTTTTCAAGGCCGAACATCTCGCGGTCAAGTTGCGCTTCGTTCATCGTAGAACAGTCGATTGTTACGAATGCTCTGTCGCGACGGTGTGATCTGCAGTGGATTCTTCTTGCGATCATCTCTTTACCAGTCGCCGCCTCACCTATGATGAAAGCAGAGATTTCTTTATCGGCAATTCTGTCAACCAGTGCCAGAAGGTCTTTCATCGCTTGAGATCTACCAATGATTTCTTTTTCTAGAATCTTAAATGAGTCCTGGATTTTTACACCTGAACGAGATTCTTGAAGTTCTTTTTCTTTAAGTTCAATTGTACGAAGTAGTGCTTCGTTAAGGTTTTTAGCAGCTAAGTACATTTTCATATTCTGGATTGGCTGCTTGATGTCTGCAAGGATTGACATACCTGCAGTCATATCTTCTCTTGAGAACTCACGAGAGCTATCAAACATTTGACAGTGGATTGAACCAATAACAACACCGTCAGCAGAGATCGGAAGACAAAGTTCAGCTTTAACGCCAAGGCCAGCTTCTCTTGTGAAAACCGGGTCTCTTTCTACTGTATTTGAAAAGTATCCTCTTTTTGTACGTGCGATGTATCCAGCAGCTCCAACACCTTTTTCAAGGATGTGGCCGTGAAGAGCAGGCTCTCCGTCTTCTGACATAAGAACTGATTGACCGTTATCAAGGATTTTATAAACCATGACCTTTTGAGCGTTCATATGATTCTTGAAGAAGGCGTTGATTGAGTTAAAAAAGTGCACTTCATCAAGGCTTAAAAATAGAGTTGAAGATAGAGTCTCTAGGCTTGTCTTGTGGTTAATCATTGAACTAGTCATTGTAAAACTCCTGGACAATTTAGTATTAAAAACTGCGTTGCGTTACTCAGTAAATAATACAGTGCGTCTGAATATTTTACAAGACTAAAATGCTCGGTTGTATGAAAAAAATACGCATTCCACGTAATTTCTAGAAGTTATACCACCTAGGACTTATACAGTTACCAAAACCAGCTGTAATGGCCCCCAAAATCCCCCCATCACGGTCCATAATGTAGATATTTTGGTCGGCCTTAACTCGAGAGATAACCCTCTGGCTGGTAAAGGCGATAAACTCCCCATCATTGGAATAGCTCGGGTCCTCATTAGAACCAAAATCCTTCGTCAGGCGCGATAACCCCTGGCCATCAGATGAGATCCTGAAGAGGTCAAAAGAATTATCCAGCCATGAAGAGAAAACGATCTCTTTTCCGTCCGGTGAAAAGCGTGGAGTCGCATTGAACTGACCTACGAATGAAATGCGCTTAACATTTGATTCGGTCCCACGTGGGTCCATCGTATAAATCATCGCCTTTCCTGGTCTGTCTGATAAGAAAGTCATGAGAGTCCCATCATATGTAATCGACGGGTCTACATCGGCCGAGAAGTGATTCGTGATCTTTCTTAGCTCTTTTGATTCCACATTCATTTCGTAAATTTCTGCATTTCCTGAAACCGTAAGGGTAAGAGCGATGCTTTTTCCGCCAGTCAAAAAGATAGCTCCAGAGTTTACCCCGTCTCTACTAGAGATGATTTTTGCTTCACGGGTTCTCATGTCCATCAGGTAAAGGTCATTGTTTCTTTTTCTAGCGCTGTTTCCGATCAATGAATAAACCAGGTATCTTCCGTCCTGAGACATAGAAGGAGAGATAACAATCCCACCGTGGTTCGTGATCTGCTGAACATTTTTTCCGTCAAAATCCATCATATAAACTTCTTTTACTGTCTTCTTCCCGCGAGTATTGCGGTCTGAAACGAAAACGATTTTCGAAGTAAAGATAGAGTCTTTTCCGATGATCTGTTTGTAAACAGCATTGGCCATCTCATGTCCTGAGCGTCTTAAGTTGCTCAGAGAAACGTTGGCGGTGTTGTTGTAGATTTGTTTTCTGTTTTTTATATCTTCAAAAACTACGTTCACCTTCATATTGTCGGCACTTTTATCTACCGAGACAGTCCCAAGATAACGAACGCCTTTTGAACTCCAGTAATCATAATTTGTTGTCTGACGGAAAGCTGTGTTGTTAGCTGCGGCCTCAACCAGGTAGAATTTCTTTTGATAAAATGAGAAATCGTTTCTCATTAGCTTTACTAGTTCATTTGCAGCGTTTTTTTGAGCAGCCGTCAGGGCACCTGTCATATATGGATCTTGGATGATCATCTTATCCTTTTCTAATGTCGCCTCTCCAACAGCAACAATCGTCAGATTGTCGTCTTGAGAGAAAACATTAAAAGAAAAAAGAACCATTATTGCGATCAATAAACTCTTCATAAAACCTCTTATAAAGGAAAACCTAACAATATATCACCATTCAATGCTTTCTTTGCGAACTCTTCTTTTAGCGGAGGAAACTTGGCAAGCTTAATGGCTTCAACCGCTTTTTGGTCGTATTCATCATTTCCGCTTGTTTTATAAACCTGAGTGCGAGTCACCTCGCCATTCATATTCAACCAAACTCGAACATGGGCCTGTAATTTTTTATCTATTAGATAGCTTGGCAGCGCCCAGTTCACCCGAACATAATCTGGAAGTCTCGAAGCATAGGCCTGAAAAGCAGTCATGTCGCCGCCTCCGCCCTCTCCATACATCGCCGTTCCTTTCGAAAGTTTATTCCCCGAAAGAACCAAATCTTTCAAGGCCGTTTCGTTTTTCCCGTACAACCCCTTATCCGCTTTCTGCGCCCCTTCTGCTTCAACTTTCTTATTACCTAAATTTTTAAGCTTGCTTAAAAACTCCTGGCGCTTTTTTGCTGCTGCAGCCTCTTCAAAAGTTGGCCCCGGATCAGGCTTAGTAGCTTCAACGACTTTTTCTTCTTTCGGTTCTGGTGCAGGCTCTTCCTTTACCGTTTCTTTTACAACCTCAGGAGCCTTCTCTTCTTTTTTTGCCTCTTCCACGCCGCTTGAAAGATTTTTAAGCTCATTAAGTGTGTGAGTCGGCATCGCCACCATATCTACACGAACAGAGGCCTGAATGAGTTCCATGTTTTTTTCTCTTTCCGCTTTGGTGATATCAAAGACAACTTTGCCACCGATCAACGTGCTGGCCACTAAGGCCACGTGGATATAGGTCGAGCGTCTTAAAAAGAAGCTGAATCCGGGGTGATTGAATTTGGGAGTTTGAAAGACTCTCATTTTATTTCTTATCTTCCGTCATTGTTACCAGAGCGATTTTATGAATCCCTCCGCGTTTTAAATGCGACATGAGCCTCGCCACTTTTCCGTAGGCCAGGCCGAAGTCAGCGCGAAGAAAAACAGTATCTGTATTGTTGGCCTTAAACTGCTTTTGGATTTCCGGCACCAGCTCCCCCAAGAGCATTTTATCTTTGCCCAGAAAGAAGTCCTCCGACTTGCTGATTGAAACGATCACTTGAGTGGCGTTCAGGTTAATCGGATTTACTTCTTTGGTCTTTGGCAAATCAAGTTTGATTCCATTTAACATTAACGGTGCGGTTACCATGAAGATAACAAGCAGAACGAGCATGACGTCGACCAGTGGTGTGACGTTGATGTCGGAGATGGCGCCTTTCTTTTTACCTGTACTAAATCCCATAAACCCCTCGCTATTCTACGATTGATCTCTCAACAACGTTGATGAAATCCTGTCCGAAACTCTCCATCTCAGAATTCATTTTCTCATTGATGCTATTGAAGTGGTTATAAAACCAAACCGCAGGAATCGCTGCCGCCAGACCGACAGCTGTCGCCACCAGGGCCTCGGCAATACCAGGAGCTACCGCATCGATTGATCCCCCACCTGTCGCAAGACCAGCGAAAGCGTCGATAATCCCCCAAACAGTTCCGAACAATCCGACGAATGGAGTTACTGATCCGATCGAAGCAAGAGTTGGAAGAAGTTTACTTAATTCATCGTTAGTTTCATTCGCACCTTTTTTTAATCCGCGCTCCAACAACCCCATCCCGAAGTTCTGGAAGTGGAAAGCAAGACCACTCTGGTGCTGGCCAGAGTAAGCTTCTTTCATTTTTACCAGTTCTTTATAACCGTTAGTGTATAAAGCTTTATACGGCGAGAATGGAAGCATCTCTGATTTGATCATGATGTCTTTTAAATTTTCAGAGTTTTGGTAAATCTCATAGAAGCGTTTATTGTTTTCTTCAACTTCGGCGAAAAGTTTTTTCTTTTTTAAGATGATGGCCCATGAATAAACAGAAGCGGCGATCAAAAGTCCAAGAACAATTTTTACCACGATTCCTGAATGCCAAATAATATTAAGAATATCTAACTTTGCTGCTTCCACAGTACGCTCCTTAGAGTGAGTTGAAGTTTAATTTTTATGCCTTAATATCATAGACAATTTTTCTTAAATTTTTAAGCTAAATCGACTAATCCCGATAGATGTACTCGGGCTTTTTCTTGAGGGTGTATTGCAGATATCCGACGCCGAAGGCGATTAAAATAAACATGCTTGTCGTACTAATCTTTTTCAAGGCGACAAGTGGAGAATAAATCTCTCCCCAAACAGGATCAAGCCCCATCAATGAAAAGCTGGGAATGATAAAGGCCAGAAGAAAAATTGTAGGAAGAGTCCAGTTTTTTCTTCTCCACTCTCCGGCGTAAAGCAGCAGAAAAAAGAGAGCGTAAAACTTCATTGTGATCGTCTGCTCATAAACAAAAGTCGCGGCGGTGAAAAAATAGAACATCAAAGGAAAAATTGCGATTCGTTTTAATCTCTGCTGTTCCTCCCTGACTGGATAAAAAACGTCGAGAATGACCAATAGAATGTAGTCCACAACAAAAAAGACAAAAGTTCCGATAATCGAGAGGGCCAGGCGGTCTATTTCAACGATCATCGTACGGTTGATTTTCACCTCACCAATCCCCATCAGGGCAATCAAGAGAAAGAGAACCGTAACAATAATTTCCAGACGCGGGGTCTGAATGCTGTTTCTAAAATAACTTTTGAGCGAGAAGATTTTTTTTGTTTTCAAATTCGCAAAAAGCATCGCGAGGTAGAAGACCACAACTTTGGAGATAATAATCAAAGTCCAGCCGCGGTCCCCGATCCAGTCCCCGATTGTACGGATATTGTGGTCAAGCAGCAGGTGAAAAAACGAAATAAGAGAGATCAAAATAAGGTGAAAACCCCACAAAAAGGCGTAGAAGATTGAATAAAATGAAAGCTGTCTTCCTAAATTGGATTTAAGAAAAGTCCGGGTGCTCTCATATAAATCAACAATCCTATCCTTCATCAGAAACGACTTGGCTTGGGTTTTAACCAATTAAGCTGCAGCTCCGGCGATGGATAAATCTGGCTGTATTTTTTGTATAAAGCATTGGTCTTGGTAAGTTGATCGATTTTTTCCAGCAACGTCAGATAGGTGTTCCACATTTTAAGGTCACTCTTTAAAAGAGCGTCCATTTCCTGAGTTGTCTCAAACTGCTCCTGGAAACTAAAACCTTTATCCATTAAGACGCTATTGTATTTTTTCAAATGCTCATCAATCAGCTTTTTATTAAAAGGCTTTCCGTTGAAGTTCGAGCCAAGATAGGCCTCGAGCTCTTTTGAAAAAACATAATTCTTAAAATACCCTTTTCTCGCTCTCACATAATCCTCAAAAAGAATCAGCGAGATCTCAACTTTGGATAAATCCAGAGTCCTGATAAAAGGAAGGGACAATAAAAAGATGTACTCTTTATCATTAGTCGGCAGCGCCGCGTGGATCACTTCTGTTGAATCCAAAAGAAGGATTTTAATTTTCTTCTCATAGTGGCCTTGGGTCTCAAGTAGAGAGATAAAAGATTTCTCCAGGTCAAATTCTGGCTTATGGAAATCCCACTTCAATGTTGTGGCATTCTTCACCAGCCACAACTCCGAGAACATATTCCAGAAATCGTCTTGAGTTGGTACATTATAGCGTTTCATATCATCAAGTTTTTTCTTATCAATATAAACGCGTTTTTCCGTCTCTTTCTTTTTGAGCTCCCCTTCCAGTCCGTCTTTTTTAATCAGGTCTTTTATTGAATTAAAATCCAGTAAATCCTTTCCTTCTTCAGCTTTTTTAGCTGGAGCTGCTGCATGCTCATCGGCCGCGCGAAGCCCGAAAGATATAAAAACAAGGATCAATAAAAGATTTCTCATTGGCGCACCTTCGATTTCCCCTGGACGTATTGATCGTAAAGTCTTGCCCAGTAATAAAGGTCATTGATATCCAGGTTGAGCCCGTCGAAAAATTTCGAGTACTCTTCCTCAAAACATACATTCTTTTTATCACTTAAATAATCAGACATAATGAAGCCTTCATAAGGCCCGACACTCACCAGGTGCCAGTTGTTTTCCCCGTAAAGCAGAAATTCCTTCCCATCTTTAGAAGTTTCTTTCATGACTTTTACCGGATGATTGCAGCTTATGGTGGT
Source organism: Bacteriovorax sp. (assembly GCA_040377165.1). Lineage (GTDB taxonomy): Bacteria > Bdellovibrionota > Bacteriovoracia > Bacteriovoracales > Bacteriovoracaceae > Bacteriovorax. The sequence continues at coordinate 52 of JBEIPI010000041.1, read as the reverse complement.
CAACACCTGAGAAAAACGAGAGGCGTTCTGGTGAACGTTCCCCATCATCTGT
>JBEIPI010000111.1:0-9038 GCA_040377165.1 Bacteriovorax sp. | reverse complement strand
GGGTGTCCTGCCAGGTATCCTACGCGAATCCCTGCGGCTCCCCACGCTTTTGAGAAAGTTCTGCAAACCAGAAGGTTTGGATAACGGTTGACCTGATCGATCACCGTATTGTTATAGAAATAGTAGTAAGCTTCATCGACCAAAAGCATACAGCCGATTTCGGCAGTAAGCGCGATTAACTCAGACATTTTTTCCGGCGAAATAACTGTTCCTGTCGGGCTGTCCGGATTCGGAAGGCACACAACTTTCGGTCTTTCACTTTTAATCACTTTAAAAAAACCTTCGATATCAAAAACAGGACCAGAGGCACTGGCATCGTAATCGAATGAGATTTCTTTCGCGCCAAACATTTTTGAATAAACTGCGTACATCGCGAATGTCGGTGCAGAATGAAGAACTTTATCCCCTGGCTTCACGAACACATCAAAGACAGTTCTGATTGAACCATCCGAGCCATTCGTCAAAAGAAAATTTTCAGGGGCCAGTTTATCTAGAGTAGCAAGCTTCTTATAGATTTTCGCCGTCTCTGGGTAAGTGTTGATCGAGTAAGGCTTCATCTCCAGAAGAAGAGATTGAAGTTTTTTAGCTAGGACCGGATCTAAATTTTCATTTTTGTCGAGCCAAAGCAGTGATTCATTTCTAGAAATATCTTTAGTCCAGTCAGGTCTGGTCAAAGTTGGATCTTGATAAGATTCTTTAGCCAGTTTCACAAATGTATTTGCATCTACCATATTTTTTTTACAAGTACTGTTGTAGGTATGGGTCTTCTTTTAAGCCCGCTTCAACACGCTTGATATCCTCAGGGTTATCAACAGAAAAAGAAGGTCTCGCCGGGAATGGAGCAATTCTTTGCTTTAATCCGTAATCGAACATTCTGTTTGAATCACAAGACTCTTTCAGCTCTAGCGGAGACTCTGGAAGCTCTGTGAATTTTCTTAGGGCATGCCATCTGAAAGCAAAAATCCCGTAAATTCTTTTAGCACCTAGTTCTGGAGTAAATTTTTCACACCAAGGAATTGGCGATCTTGAAGTGTAAAGAACATCCCCGGCCAGGTTGTGAACGATTTTAACCGTGTCCTTGTGAAGAAAGACTGCCTCATCAACGATGTCCATTGCCAAAACTGTACAATTAACATCAGCGTGGTCAAGCAGTGGCTTTACGGCCGCATCGATCATCTCAGGATAAAGCATTGGCTCATCACCTTGAACGCAAACGATAATGTCGTTGTCGCCAACAGATGGATCAGCCTTAGGTACCGCTTCAGCGATGCGATCAAGGCAGCGGGTATGAGTGTTTGAAGTCATGATCACTTTCCAATCCTGAGATTTTCCGAAATCGGCGATTTCCTCGTCACAAGTTGTCAGTGCTAGTTGAGTCCATTTTTTATACATGTTCGCGCGGGCATAAACGTGTTCGATCATCGGCTTACCTAAAATCTTATACAAAGGCTTGCCTGGAAATCTTGATGACGCCATTCTCGCTGGGATTAGACCAATTATTTTCATAGTACTTTCTCTACTGAAAAGATTATAATTTACGTAATAGTTATAAATTTATATTCTCCAAAATAAAAGACAAAATTCGCTCGGAGAATAAGTTTTTCCGACGTAGGGAAATGGTATGATAAAGTCAAAAGCAGAAGGGTACGGATCAAGTGATAACGCAATCGACTACTGGGTCTCTCATAGATCAAAACTATCAGACCTCTACAAATCCGAGAGACATTTTCTCGATACAATTTTAGAAAATTCTAAAAGTGTCCTGGACATTGGGTGCGCCGCTGGAGGATCCGCTCTTTTTACTAGGGAAATCAACCCGAAAATAGCTTATTATGGCATTGATATCAGCTCGGAAATGATCAAACGCGCCTCGGCCAGATTAGAAAATATGCCCAACACAAAGTTCATGCATTTTGATGGCGCCAACATTCCAATGGCCGACAATTCTGTAGAGTCTCTATTTTCATTTGGTGTTTTTCATCACGTCCCGGACTGGCAGACCTACGCTCAGGAAGCTCTACGTGTCAGTCAAAAATATGTTTTATTTGATATCAGAACTTGGTGCAACCCATCACTAAAAAACTCTCCCGACTCATACCAAAAGTTGGCCCTGGGTGGAGACTGGGATGGAGAAAGCACAATTGCCTACAACATCATTGCCATGAATGAATTTTTCTCTTTCCTTCAAGCGCTGAAGTCAAAATCAATTGGAAGTAGAGTTTTTGGCTATAATGGAAAGCCTACAGAACTGGCCGTCACTCCTGCTAAAGAAGTGACGATGCTTGCGGTTTTACTGGAAAAGAATGTGCTAAACGCTGATATTAAACTTGAGCTCGCTTAGGAATAAATCCTAAGCGCGCACGAAAATATAATTGTACATACGAGCGAATTTTGGATCTCTAGCCATCCCTGATCCCTGCTTCTTGTGCTTCATAACAAATCCACATGAAGTGATAATGCTCAGAAGTTCCATGTCTGCAGGAACTGACTCGTTAAGCTCAATAAGAACAGATTTAACCTTCGGGTTCTTCAATGTCTCAAGTGCTCCATGCACAATTTCGTTCTCCAATCCGTCTACATCGATCTTGATGTAATCAGGAACGGGAATTTTAAAGATAGAGATTAGGCTATCCAAAGAGAAGGCCAGTGAACCTTGCTTAAAGGCCGGACGAAATTTTTCTTTGTTGTAGTCAAGGTTAGAGCCAAAGTTAACCATGGCCCCGCCGTCCTGGATTTCCGGCATGTAGATATAATCTGCCGCATTGGTATTGCTAAGTGCGACACAAAGGGCAGAAACTTTCGAATCTAAATTGTTCAGGTAGATATTTTTATTCAGAAGCCAGTAGTTAAAAAATGTAGGCTCGAATGAGAAAACTCTCAAATTCGGCTTCGTCACGCCTGCGTAAATTGTGTAAACACCAACATTGGCACCGATATCATAGAACACACCATTTTCTTCGAAGGTGTCGATCCATTCAATTGTTTCCGGTTCCTTGATAAAAAGAGTTTCCCCTCTCGATCTCGTCAGCGGATTCGGAGTATAGAAAAGAAATTTCTTATTGTTTTTAGTGATTTGAAAAACCGGTGATATCAACTGGAGCATGTGCGGAATATACTTTCCGTTGCCAAATTTTCCAAAGAAAGTAAAAAAGCTGCCAAAAAAATTGTCAAAGAGCCAGTGCTTTACCATTTTTCCTCAATCTTGTTTTAGAGAGTGATGCGATTAATTCAAAGAATGATAAACAGAAATCCAGACACTGTCTATAGATCGAAATCTTTTTAACGCTATTGTAATCATCCCCTAAAATGAGTACCATTTTCAATCTGAATAATTGTGGATAACTCCCCTGCTGAATTTAAGAAAATGACAAAAATCACCATCTCGCTTACCAACCTGGACTTCGAAGCTTCACGCCATTTTGACTTTCGCCTCGGGCAATGGTGTACAGAAAGCTCAAGCCCCGCGATTCCAAGCCCCATTTCTAGCAATGAAAAGCTGGAAAAATACGCCGGTTATTCAAACGATCTCAGCAATAGAGTTATCTCCAGTCTAGGTCGATACCTGAATATTTATTACGGGATTCATTTCTCAGAGCGCTTCTGGAAAATTGCACTGACTCCCTTTGTCTATCAATGGATCAGCTCCAATTACTTTAAATACCTCCAACTCGAAGAGTTAAGGCAGAGGCCAGAATTTCAAGCGAGCACACTCGCATTTTATTTTTTAAAAAATGACGACAAAAAAATTCATTATTCCAACGGAGATCGCTATCTGGAGTTAATCCAGGCCGATCACCTGACTCACCTGGAATTCCAGCGCCTGATTGCGGTGTTCATCAAAAACGTAAATATCACTTATCTTGAAAATCCAGTGCAAAAAAAACTTGCTCCAGCGAGGTCACTAAAACTAATCCTCGCCGGCCAGATCGACTCACTCATCTCGTTTGGGGGGAAATTCTACCTCGGTAACGTCTACGGTTTTTCCCGAAAAGATAAAATTAAACTTGCACTAAAACGTCCGCTATCTCTGATTGCTTCTTTGGCAAGTGGTGTTTTTGAGAAAGTCTTCACTACTAAATGGGATGAAATTCCCGTTTCTTTACCTCAAACAGAGAAAAATCTTTCGGCCCATCAATTTCAGCCCCAAAACGAATTTGAAAAGTATGTGGCCGATTTTATTGTTGAGAACCTTCCCCTGGACGTTCTGGCAAAAATCCCGGCACAACCCTGGCCAAGAAGAGTAAAGGCCTGGATCGCCAACCTTGAATACGAGAATCAAAAAAGTATTTATCAAGTAGCGCGAGTGGTAGAAAACGGTGGCAAGTGGCTATCGGTTCAGCACGGTGGTTGTTATGGACAACTCTACCCTTTTACACTTTCTTCTGTTGAGTACGACCTGACTGATCATTTCGTAAGTTGGGGCTGGAAAAATCACCCACCCTATAGGCCCAAGACAATGGCCCTGCCTTCACCCATGCTGTCAAAATTGCCGACCTACAAATTCCAAGGGCAGGAGAAAATTCTTCTAGTGGGTACATTCGCGCCCCTTGTTCCTTTCCGCTTTGATTCATACATGAACGTGGCCAATTTTTTTGAATACAAAAAAATCCAGATTAACTTCTTTAAGAATATTTCTCCGACCTATCAAAAATATTTAGTTTTCAGAGATTATTTCTCCAAGCAAAACCTTTTCCCTCCAATGAATGATTTCTTAAAAGCGCACAACATTCCCCGTAGTGCTACCAGAGCGACAGAAGAGGCCCCGGACTGCAAACTTGTTGTTATAGATCACTGCGGTACAACCTTACTGCAAACGCTGGCAATGAATGTTCCGACTATCATGTATTGGGAAGAGAACATATGCCAATTGTCTTCTGAAGCATTAAGTGATTTTAAGGCGTTAATGGAAGTTGGAATCTGGCATACCAATGAAGTCGACGCGGCAAATTTCATCAACTCCAACTACGATAACATCCCGGAGTGGTGGAATAGTCCCCGGACACAAAACGCAGTAAAAACTTTTTGTCAAAAATACGCTCTCACCTCCGAAAATTATCAGGAATCATGGGAAAAGTTTCTCGAGGGAATTGCCCCGTAGGACATTGAATATCTGTTGGTTTTCTTCTATGATCCTAGGACATAAAATGTTCATAATGATTGGAGCGATATTCAAATGTTGATCTATTGTAAATCTTGTCTCATTCCCTCAACACGTCCAGAACAAGTCTTTGGCGAAGACGGTGTATGCGATGCCTGTAAATCAGTTAAAAAGAAATTAGATATCAATTGGGACCAAAGACAAAAAGAGTTCGAAGAAATTTTGTCTAAATACAGAACCAATGATCCTTCAAAATACGATTGTATTATCCCGGTCAGCGGTGGAAAAGACAGCTGTTACCAGGCAATCACAATGCGTGATAAATACAAAATGAATCCACTTTGTGTTAACCACGTTCCATGTGAGCAGACTGAAGTCGGAATGCAAAACATCACTTTCCTTCGCGAGCAGGGTTTTGATGTTATCCAGATCGGGGCCAATAGAAAATCATACAAAGAACTAGTACGCATCGGTTTCTTCAAACTTGGTGACTGCTGCTGGCCAGAACACATTGGTATTTTCACGGCACCGGTGCGCGTAGCTGTTCAATACAATGTTCCGCTTATTATTTGGGGAGAGAACTCTCAATTTGAATACGGTGGACCTGCTTCAAAGAAAGAAAACAACTTCCTGGACCGTAACTGGTTAGAGCAATTCCAGATGTTGGGATATAGAATTTCTGACGTCGTTCACGACGGCATTGATATGAAAGACATCAAAGTTTTCCACTACCCTACTGATGAAGAAATTAACAAAGTCGGTGTTACCGGACTTTTCCTTGGTTATTTCGAGAAGTGGGACACATTCGGCAATATCGAATTCTGTATGCACCGTGGATGGCACAAGAATCCAGACGGGCCGGTTGAAAACGCCTATAACGAATATGAAAACCTGGACTGTAAATGGATCGGCGGTCTTCACGACTACATGAAATACACTAAATTCGGCTACAGCCGTGCCACTGACCAGCTCAACATCGAGATCCGTCACGGTCGCATGACCAGAAACGAAGCGATCGATAAATTAAAAAATACAACTGAAGGAAAGATTCCGTGGAAATACATTCCGGACTTCCTGAGATACTTAAACATCACGGAAGAAGAATTCCTGGACAACCTGGACCGCTTCACTAATAAATCATTGTTTGAGACAAACGATGACGGTGAGCTGGTTAAGGATAAAGACGGAAATCTTATTCCAAAATTTTTCCCACAAAAAACATGATTACAATTATTGATATCCAGATCGGAAATATTGGCAGTGTAACCAGAGCGCTTAAGTTCCTTAAGTGCAAATACCTGGTCACTGACAAAAAAGAAGATATTGAGAATGCAACTAAGCTCATCTTTCCAGGCGTCGGCAGCTTTGCTGAAGCCTCAAAAAAGCTTGAGGCCAGCGGATTAAAAGAAGTCATTCAACACCAGGTACTGGTTAAAAAGACTCCTATCCTCGGGATCTGTCTGGGTATGCAGTTGTTCGCTAAAGAAGGAGACGAAGGTGGGAAATTTCCCGGTTTCGGTTTCATCGATGCCGAAGTGAAGTTGATTGAGGCAAAGAAAAACAACCTTCGCCTTCCGCACATGGGCTGGAACAATTTATCAAATTCGAACTTGAAACTATTAAGCGGCACGACAGAGAACACTTGTTTTTACTTCGTTCACAGCTACGAAATGAAACTCAACGAACAAATCTCTCACGTCACCACTGACTACGGCTCAAACATTGTGGCCATGGTTGAAAAAGACAATATCTTCGCGGCCCAGTTCCACCCGGAAAAAAGTCAGGAGCAAGGTCTTAAAATTTTAAAAAATTTCATCGAGTTATAAAAGATGCTAAGAACCAGAGTTATTCCCATTGTTTTGCTAAGTGGATATTCAGTCATCAAGACTATTAAATTTGATGTCAGAAGAAACCTTGGAAACCCTATCACTGTGGCCCGTATCTACAATACGAGAAATGTGGATGAACTCGTTCTTTTAGATATCGATGCTTCAAAACAAAAAAAGGCCATCGATCTGTTTATCATCCAGGATATCGCTTCTGAATGTTTCATGCCACTTACTGTGGGCGGTGGAATCAGAAAGATTGAAGACATCAGAAACCTGCTTAAGCGAGGTGCTGATAAGATTTCAATCAATACCTATGCACTAGAAAACCCTGATTTTATCAGAGAGTCATCAAGTATCTTCGGTTCACAATGTATCGTGGTTTCAGTCGACGTTAGAAAAGAAGGCGACCGTTACGTTATCTACTCGAGTGTTGATAATGAGAACACTAAACTCTCTCCGATTGAATGGTGTAAAAAAAGTGAAGAGCTTGGAGCAGGAGAACTGCTCATTAGTTTCGTTGACCATGATGGCACGATGGAAGGAATTGACGAAGCCTATATCGAAGAAATCGCAAAAAGTGTAAACATTCCTCTTATTGCCAGCGGTGGAGTTTCAAATCCAGAAGACACGGTAAAAATGGCAAAGGCCGGAGCTTCGGGAATTGGGGTTTCGAGTATCTTCCACTTCACCAGCCACACCCCACTTGATTGCAAAAAAGCGATGGGCGCAGCTGGAATCCCGGTAAGACTTTAGTTCGAAAGCATTTCCAAAGTCGCAGGTGTCCCTTTTTTCATGTCCTTTGCGACTCTTTTTCCCAAAAGCTGTTCATAGTATTTCGGAGCAAGGCCAAGACCTGGCCTGATAGCGCGAAGATTTTTTTCAGTCAGCACATCCCCGGCCTTAAGGTCTTCACAGATATAAAGCGAGCGTCTGAAAACCAGAGATTTTGTCTCTGTCTCTCCTCGCTCATAACACACTCTTCCCAACGACTCCCAGGCCTTTTTCGACTCTTCAACCAGGATCTTAAACTCCGCCGGTTCCATTGAGAAAGCTGAGTCAACTCCGCCCTCGGCGCGGTCGAGAGTAAAGTGCTTTTCAATAACAGTTGCGCCCAAGGCAACGCTGGCAATCGATACTCCGACGCCCATAGTATGATCAGACAGGCCAATCTCTACATTGAATAATTCGCGCATATTTGGAATGGTTAAAAGGTTTGCGTCTTTAGGTGTTGCTGGATAAGCACTGGTGCACTTTAAGAGAATAAGCTCTTTGCAGCCCGCTGCTTTAGCGGTCTCTACTGTTTCAGCAATTTCGGCAACAGTGGCCATCCCGGTTGAGATAATCATTGGCTTACCAGTTTGAGCGACACGCTTAATAAGTGGAAGATCGGTGTTTTCAAATGAAGCGATTTTATAAAAATCAACGTTCAGTTTTTCCAGGAAATCCACTGCAGTGAAATCAAAAGGAGTGCTGAAAAAAAGCATTCCATGAGATTCACAGCGCTCTTTAATCGCCTGATGCCACTCCCACGGAGTCATGGCCTCACCGTATAACTCGTAAAGGCTTTTGCCTTTCCATAAACTTTTTGGATCTTTGATGAAAAATTCGTTCTCGGCAATATTCAAAGTCATTGTTTCCGGTGTGTAGGTCTGAATCTTCAATGCGTGAGCGCCTGTCTTAGCGGCAGCATCGATAATAGCAAAGGCCCTATCCAGAGACTGGTTATGATTCCCAGACATTTCCGCGATCACACAGGGAGGGTGAGAAAGTCCAATAGTATATTTTCCGATTTTAATTTCTTTATTCATCATTGCTTTTTCCGTTTTTAAATATGCTTTTTAAACTTCGTTAAGGCCGGTTTAAAATTCGCTTTATTAAATAGTCTCATTGAGGCTTCATTCTCATTCAATACAACTGCATGAATGACATTTACCTTGGTTTCTTTTTTTAGTTCAATCTCCGCCTGGGCCATCATCGCTGAGGCCACGCCCTTCCCCCAAAATTCAGGGGCAACCGAGATAGAGACTTCCGCCTCTGTCAGGTCTTCGGTTAATTGATAACGAACTGATCCGCATGGTACAGCGTCCATCATTCCCATATAAAAAACACAG
>JBEIPI010000027.1:0-30653 GCA_040377165.1 Bacteriovorax sp. | reverse complement strand
TACTGGCTTAAATCCTGTTGCGAGTCCTGTTTCGGCCTCTAGTTTGTTATAGAGGTCACGGGTGTATTTTCTCATTTCAGTGGAAGTTTCAGAGGTAGACCCGAAAGTCACCATTAGACCCGCCGCGTGCCAGGTTGTGCCTGATGTTAACTTGTCACGCTCAATGAGAACGATTTCATTCCATCCCATTTTAGCTAAGTGATAAGCTACTGATGTTCCGATGATACCACCGCCAACAACGACGACGCGTGCATGTTTAGGTAAAGTTTGAGTGTTCATAAAACCCCTTTCTCCCAATGAAAATCACTGTAAAAATAAATTGAGTCAGAACTCTATTATCTAAAGTTTTAAGAGTCAAGGATCAAGGGGGAGAGTGCTTTATTGGTGAAGAGCGTCGCCTTCAAAATCTTCATTCCTCGAAGGAAGATAGTCGTTTTCCTTGCTTGAGAAAGCGGCCACCTTTTCAAAAAGTTTTTGCGTCTCCAGCGGGAATTCTTCGAGCGTGATTCCTTCAAGTTCAAGTTGCTTAAACTTCTTCAGGATCTTTTTTAAGGCCATATCAATTTCCTGAAACTCTCTGGCGTGAGGTAGTGTTGGTGTTTCAGTGATTGCAGCTTCCACGCCTTTTGTCTTGGCGATTTTAACGAATTTTTTAATCTCGCGGACCGGAAGCGTTTTGATATGTGAAAGTGATTTTTGTTGCTCTTCTTTTTTCAGTTTGACGATTTCATTGGTTTGGCTCAATGAAAGTTCACCATTTTTTCTGGCCTCTTTGACGACAGGAGAGGCCATTTCGTCACGGTTAATAGCTTCATGAATCTGCTTTGGAGAAAGACCGGTTTTTTCTGAAACCATATTCAGGAACTTCTCAGCAGGAAGCACTTCAACTTTTTCCGCGTCCTGAACTTCATTTTCAATCACTACAACTTCTGGAGTTGGGTTTAGTTCCTGGTAAATTTCTTTAGCGCGTCTCAGATGGCCTTCGATTTCAATTTTTGAAAGATCTTTGCGGACCAGGTTTTCGTCGATTGAGACAAGCTCTCTTTCAAGAATTCCTTTGTCCACGACCATGACCGGTGCTTCTGTGTAGCCTAAGTTTAAAAGCGCCTGAAAGCGTCTTGCTCCTGCGAGAATAACATTGTCAGGGGAGATGACCAAGGGAGCGATTAGTCCCAGAGTCTGGATAGATTTTTCTAATTCTGAAACGTCAGTTCCAAGACGTAAATATGCGTTCGTCGCCTTAAGATCATTAAGTCTTCTTGTTTCCACGAATGTCTCCAAATAGTGCTGTGTGTGTTGAAAGAGAGTGCCAAAGCATACAATCATTGTCAGGAAGATTTTTTATAAAATGTCTGACATCTGACAAAATAATGAAATTAAAAGAGCAGAAAAATCTTGCGAAAATGATATTTGTTTATCATTGTAATTGTATGAATTACAAAATTTTTTTTCTGATTTTCCTTTTGGTCAGCGCCAATATAGGGGCTCAGGAGATCGCCTTTACTTTTGATGATGTTCCCGCAGAGGACACAGTCAATTTCAAATCCGCAGACCGCGCCAAGCTTCTTATCAAAAAACTGGCGGCATTAAAAATTCCACCTGTGATGATTTTTGCCAATCCTTGCAAAGGAGATGCTTCAGAAACTCAGAAGCACCTTGACCTTTATATGAAGGCCGGGCATTCAATACAAAACCATAGTTGCTCTCATCCTCGCCTTGATGATGTCGGAGCTCTGGCCTATATTGAAGACATTAAAAAGGGCGATGAAAAACTAGCGGCGTTTATGACAGGACAGAAGTTTTTCAGATTCCCGTATCTGAACGAAGGTAACAAAAATAATAACCGCGACCAGGTCCGGGATTGGCTTAAAAAAAATAATTATCGCAACGGCATGGTAAGTGCAGACAACGATGATTACATTTTCACATTTAAGATGGAAAAAGCGCAGAAAAATGGCGTAAAAGTCAATCATGAGAAACTTTCAAAGTTGTTTGTTAAGCATGTGGTTGAAGGGGCCGTTTTTTATAATGACCTGGCCCTCAAGGTAATGGGACGTTCGCCTAAGCACGTGCTGCTCCTTCATGAGAGAGATGCTACTGTTATGTATCTGGAGAAACTTGCAGCAGAGTTTAAAAAGCGCGGCTGGAAAATTATCAGCGCTAAAGAGGCCTACACTGACCCACTTTACCTGGAGTTGCCGGTTAACGGTTATGCTGGCAATGGCATTATTGCTCAATTGGCGCGTGAAAAAACAGGAGAAGCTTCCGTTTATGGTGACTTTGACCTGTTAAAGAAAAACATTGATGAGATTTTAAGATAAATGATTTTAAAGGGGAAAATGATGAAACACTTAATGCTTGTATGTCTGCTTTTTGGAAGCGTCCAGGCCTTTGCGGATGAAGTTTATGAATGTAACTTCACAGGACCAAATTACTTTTTAACTTTTCACGATGATGAGTCAATCACGCTAAAGAATAGCTATAAAGCTTATGACTGCTTAAAAGGTTATGAGGATTTTCCGGGATCGGAGATGGGGCTCTCTGTCTTTAATTGCCAGAATAAAAAAGAAAAGGTTCGTTTTTATTACGGCATCATTGACGACACAATTTATCTCTCAAAATCACTGATTGGTTCAAAAAATATTGCATGTAAAAAAATGGAGTAAGGCCTTGGGCCTTACTCCATTTCCACTTGGTCGAAATAATCGTATCCAAAAGGGTCAATTCTAAAGTTCTTCACTTTCTTGTCCATGACTCTGAAGACCTTGGCATGGGCAAGCGTCACCCATGGAGCTTCCTCTTTGAATATCTTTTGGGCCTTTTTGTAAAGGTCTGCGCGCTTTTTCTGATCAGTCACTCTGCGGGCAGAAAGCACTAGTTCATTAAATTTCTCGTTACACCATCTGGCCGTATTATTTCCCGTCTCTACGCTCGAGCAACTCAGGAGATCATTTAAGAATGTGTCCGGGTCGTTGTTTCCAGTCCAGCCGAATTGAATCATTTGCTGATCCCCTGAGCGGGCCTTCTTTAAAAATGTCGGCCAGTCGAAGGTGACGAGTTTAACCTTGATGCCAATTTTTTCCAGGTCGGCCTGCATAAGTTCTCCCATCTTTTTTCCGTCCGGGTTGTAGGGACGGGTCACTGGAAGAGTGATCATTTCAGTTTCAAACCCATTTTCCAGCCCTGCCTTTTTTAGAAGTGCCTTGGCCTTTTCCACGTTGTAATCGTAGTCGACTAAAGTTTTATCATAAGACCAAAGGGCAGGAGGAACCGGATTGCTCGCGATGATTCCTGTGCCGTGATAGATGGCATCCAGATAAAGTTTTCTATTGAGTGCGTGATTAACCGCTTTTCTCACCAAAACATTGTCAAAAGGCTTCTTGGTTACGTTCATGGCGAGATAGCCAACGTTCAGTCCTTCCTGTCCAAGAAGAGTGACTTCTTTGTTTGCACGCATATCATCCAGGTCTACGATCGAAGGAAGTGTGACAAACTGGCATTCTTTTGCTTTTAGTTTTTGGTAACGGACAGTTTGATCAGGAGTGATCGCAAAAATAAGTTTGTCGATTTTGTTTTCTTTTTTGCCTTTATAGCTTTTTATATCCCAGTAATTTTCATGGGCCACATAACGGATCACACTATCTTTAACATAAGAGACAAAAACAAAAGGCCCAGTGCCGATTGGAAACTGGTCCATGTCCTGCTTGCGGTTTTCGCTGGCGAGCTTCTGTCCATACTCGGCAGAAAGAATACTCATGTAATTTCCCGCCATGTAAGCGAGGAAAGGGGCCTGGACTTCATTCAGTGTAATCTGAACAGTGTAGGGATCAATAGCCACAACGTCTTTGATATTATCTTTGATGTTGTTTTCGTATTGAGTGTAGACTCCACCGCTCACGTTGTGAAAGGGGTGATCCTTCACTCGCTGGCGATTGATGGAGAAAAGAACATCTTCCGCATTAAAGTCTCTGGTTGGTTTAAAATAGCTGGTTGAATGAAACTTAACACCCTTTCTCAATTTGAAAGTGTATGTCTTTTCGTCTTTAGAGATAGTGTAAGATTCAGCAAGGCCAGGGATCATTTTTGTCGTCCCTAGTTCGAACCTTAAGAGTTTGCTGTAAAGAGTGATCGCACTGGCATTATATGAGGGAGCATCAGTGACGACTTGTGGGTTGAATGAAGCAGGTGAGGCTTCAGAACAATTTACAAAAGTTTTAGCGCCTGCGATTGTTGAATGCACGAGCAGGACACCAAAAAGAAACTTAGTTACATAGAACATAGTGACTCCATGGATTGAGAATGAAAAGATTGTAACAGAGTTTAGTGATTAATTATAGCGTTGACGCTTTGGAAGCAATTAACTTTAAGCTGCTTTTTGAGAAAGAACTCAGGACACTTTTCCCCACTTAAAGTTGTGGGCTCTCCATTCATGCAGTTAGCATAGCGGATGAATTTCTGCCAGCCTTCAGAAGTCGTGGTATATGTTTTTCTGATGTATGAGAAGAGAACATCTTTGGAGTCCACTTTTGTCAAATCCTGAAGAGGGATATTGGTGATCTCTGAGAAACGTTTTTCAAAGGCGCGATAAAAACTCCAGTGGTATTCTTTATACTCAAGCCCTGTGAGCCATTTAGGTGGAGTGTTTCCATGTAATAGGCCAAGTCCGGTGCTGATCTTTCCGGTTTGAACTTTTTTTTCTTCCCAGTTTTTTGTGATCCATGCAAACTTTGTGTTTTTTACAAAGTCATCAAGAACATATGAATCACCAAGGTCTCTTAGAACAATTCTTCCAGTAGGTTTCATATCTCTGTCGAGTTCCACCAGAAAGTTTTGAGCGTGAGGTGAATCATACCAGGCACCAGTGATCGCAAAATATTCTGCCATAGCATTGGCCAATGGCTGGATCAGGTGTTTTTCCCAGTAAACGGCAGGGTCAGTGGCTCCGTTGAGTTTGGCGATTCTTGCACCCTCTGTTTCATGCAAAACAGAGAATGCCGGAAGATAGTAGTGACCGTCTGTCGGAAGATCATTAAGTGAGCGAGCGATCATTCCATGATCGAGTTCGGCAATTCCCAGGGCCAGAGGTTCATCCATAATCACGAGAGATTCGGTTTTCATTTGAGGAACAGCGCTTTTTACATAGCGATTCATGCGACGGACTTGCTGGGCATCTGTCCACGTTTGTTTTTTATCAGTCCAGTTTCCGCCTGTCTTGTTGGTTGAAACTTTCAGTGAAAAAGTCGCGCCATTTTGTGGGTTGACCACAATCATTGATCTTGAAGCAGTTAAATAACCATCAAAGAACTTTTTAGGAGTGCTATCGACATTGTGTTTATTCAGAAATTCCTGAACTTCCAGGTGCCACTTAGAATCCTCAGGATTAATCATCCAACGGATATACTTCTCCCCATTCTTGGTAAATATGAGCGAGCTTTTAATGTCCTCGCTTAGCCCATCGTCAATGTCCTGTTTTAGTAAACGAAGTGGAATCTCATAGTGTTCCAGTCGGATAATGTCATTAGAGCGCAAAGACACGGCATTGGCTTCAGTCTCCCAATTTACGAGTTGTTGGGCGTTGTTGGAGATGTGAAATTGAGAAGCGAGATTCCTGGACGGTGCTGTCTGGCAGGAAATCACCACAATGGTCAATAGAATAGCAGTGTATTTAGCAAGTAAATTCATCAATTGCTCTTCGTCAAAAGTCTACAAAGTCTTGAGTGTGGCAAGAGCTTTGCTTCTTAAAAAATGAGGGTTTTAGGAGGAAATAACATGAAAACTAACCAAGAAGTACGTGAAGAGATCTATAAGGCATTAGGAAAGGAAAGCGGCATTGATGTCCATGTCAATGAAGGCATCGTTCGTCTGACAGGTGTAGTGGATACGGAAGAGTCTTTGGAGTTCATTGAATCAGCAGTGCGCGAACTTCCCGGAGTCGATGATGTTGAAAATGAATTAACTGTAAAAGTGATTCAATAAAAATCAGGAAAACATCAGGACTTTTATACAAAATCCTGCCAGCGCTGTAAGCGTTGCTTTAAAAAATAATGTGATTAAATTTTCCATGCTCATTGATAATTTCTTCCTGACGAGCGCATAGTTCGGTATCTGGATTTATTACTGTAGTGAAATTAAAAATAAAATTGAGAAGAAAAAATAATCATTCATACAATTTTCAGATTGCTAAGTGTAAACAGGTGCTTGTTAGTGATTTTAAAAAAATAAAGTTAAAGTTGTAGAGATATCCTTCACCAGGAAATTGTTATAAGCGACGCCGAAGGTTATGTGTTTGTTGAAAAAATACTGAACGCCACCGTAAATTTCCTTCTTATCCCTCGAAAAGACTAATCCTTTATTCTCTTCTTTTAGGTTCGAAGATTGCTCATGCCTGAAGGCCAGGTTAAACAACATCCGTGAGTATGTATAAGCGGCCGAATAAATCAGGATGCCCGTCTCTTCAGGATAAAACATATACTTTGTTCTAATCATGCCGATATCAAATGTGAAGTTTTTGATTTTGGTTCCGATACTGTAGGAGATGACAGTGAAGTCTTCCTGATAGTGGAAGTCATTGTAGATTGAGTTATAAGGAATTCCAAACTGGGGGTGATAGTAGTTTCCCAGAGCAATTTTCACATCGTCTTTATAAATCGACATCCCGAAATTCAGGTAAGAAACATTTCCAGAAAAACCGAATCCAGGATTGATCTTTTTGATATCCGGATTTCTTTTTAAGGTCATTCCGATATCAAAGGCGTAGTCCTTTTTATTGACTAGCCTGGTTCCTACAGCGAGATTGATTTTCTTGCTTTTGTAGCGTTTTTTATCAATGCGCCTCTGTAAGTAGACATCATCGATTTCAATCGGCCTGTTTCCAAAAAAACTGTTTTCTACGCTGGAAGAGACAAGGGCTGCTCCAATTTTTCCTGTACCAGTGACTAAGCTAAAACCGAGTGGATTATTCGGTTGATACAGGACTTCAACTCCCAGGCCTTTCACGCGGGCAATGCTGCTTGGATTAAAAGAAATTGAGGAAGAGGCCGAAGGCATTGATCTGGTAGCGGATTGTGAAGCCCCTCCACAGTATTTAAAATAGTTGCAAAGATCCTCAGCATTGGATGATGAAATCAAAGCAGCAAACAGGGAAAAAAGCAGGGTAAACATGCCACAAGTATATTGCTTTTTTCACATCTTACAAGGCATAAAAAAATACCTATGGCTGTCTTGTGTGAAAGTTAATACTCTCGTCTTCTTCGTCCGCACTGTCGGCATTAATATCATTTTTTTCGTCTTCTTCCAATTCCTCTTCCGACATCTCATAGGCATCATTTAGCTCATCTTCGTCCTGAAGTTCATCCAGGTCTTCTGCACTGTATTCCATTCCTATAAGAGTTTCTTTATACTGGTCCGTATTTTCATCATCAAACAAAATTTCATCGCGGATGTTTTTTTTTGGCGCTTCGTTCTCGTCGATAACAAGTTTGTTGAACTCCTTGTATCCAATCGTGTCCGGTTTGCGTGACATAACATACCTCCATAGATTTAGTTTTCGTTTCCTCCGGCCAGGCGGATCGTATATTGACCGGATTTCTCCTGTCTGTTCATTATCAGTAAATTTTTTCTTTGGGCATCTTCCACTAACTCACGAAATGAATTGTAACCGTAAGCGGATTCAGTAAAGCCCGGGCGTCTGCGTTTCATGGTCAATTTAACCATTGATCCCCAGAATTCCTCTTCGTCGCGTTCTTCACCTAGGGCCTCGATTGTTTCGACGATAAAGTTGAGGGCATCCTGTTTTTTGCTCGCAGGTTTTTCCTGAGATTTTTTAACTTCAACATTTTTTGACTGCGATAGTGTTCTTACGAGATCGTCATAAAAAATAAATTCATCACAGTTAGCGCTTAGAAGTGTTGAGGTGGCATCCTTAACTCCGATGCCGATGACATGTTTGTTGTTCTCTCTTAGCTTTGAAACTAATGGAGAGAAATCTGAGTCGCCACTTAGGATGACAAATGTGTCGACATGGGCCTTTGTGTAGCAAAGATCGAGAGCGTCTACGACCATGCGGATGTCCGCCGAGTTTTTTCCTGATTGTCTGACGTGAGGAATCTCAATGAGTTCGAAAGACGCTTCGTGCATGGAGCGCTTAAAGTCCTTGTAGCGATCCCAGTCGCAATAGGCCTTTTTAACGACGATGCTTCCTTTTAAGAGCAATCGCTCAAGAATAAGTTGAATGTTGAATTGCGGGTACTTGGTGTCTTTGACTCCGAGAACGATGTTTTCGAAATCGCAGAAAAGAGCAATGTTGGTTATTTCATTAATAGATGTCATGGAAATCGACCCCCTGATCGACGGTGTTGCATTACATATGCCACAATAATTTTTTGGAGTGAAAGAAGTCAGAAGAACAATGTGCAGTGATTTGTTTTAGAGGCGCTTTACTCGTTAATTGATTATAGCAAGACCTTTGACAAAAAACAAAGGGGCACTACGTTGCCGTAATAATGAGAATAAACTGCCCTGCCAACAGGGTTAGCGGGGCAGTTTAAATTAATGAAGTTGTCGTGCTTCTTCTTTGTCTGACCCGTGGTTTTTTACAATCTTGTTGTAAATCCCCAATAGAAGAAGACTTGGAACCCATTGACCTACAAGGTTGGCCCATCCTTTTCTTTTTTGTGCTACTGCCAGTCCCAGTGATAGAGCAACAGCCCCTGCCGCAGCAATAAGAAAATAAGTCGATGGAATTTTTGCTGTCTGATGCTCGATCATTTTAGTTCCTTCCCCTTCTTGGATAAGTGGGGCAGGTTTCCCGCTGTCTTTTAGAACTGATGTTTCTCGATTCATAATTCCTCCTTAAATTTGTTACTAAGTTTTCATGAAAAGTTGAGATGCATTCCACATGCCATTGGCCTCATGATTGCAATATTTCTAGGCGGGAGACTGTGCGCTCTCGCAAAAAGGAGTACTAGATGGATATAGTAAAAGATTTTCTATTGGATAAAGCACCAATGTGCACACCACTAACCAGCATTGAGAATATTATAAAGTTCATGGCGGAAAATGATGCTGATGAAGTTTTTGTTGTTGATACAATGGAAGAGCGCCATCTGCTTGGAGTTATTTACAAAGAAGATATCGATGCAATCGCAGCTGAAGATGGAGTTGTCCCTGAAAGCTTGAATGCAGAAAGGTGCATGCGTTCCGTTTGTGCTAGCGCAGAAAATAGTATTTCGCTGGAAGAGTGTCAGCGCATTCTTGATGATAATCACTTAAAACATTTGCCTGTGATTGATGAAGAAGGTCATTTGACTGGTTCCTATGACTGGGTGAATCCGATAAAGGGCATTAAAGAAAAGATCATTCAGAAAAAAGAAGACAAAGAAGCAAGGGATGTAATGGTTAATGAAGGCTCACCAGTGGCCCCTCGACATCGCACATAACCACCTAAAACTACTTAGAAATGTCAAAAAAACTCGACATGATGTAAAGTAAAGTTGACATCAAATCCTTCAATGTATAGTTTACTTTACATTGAAGGAGTCAAAAACCCATGGGGAATTTAAAAGCAAAACTCACGCTCATCAATGAGCTTCACGTGCTTCGTGCAGAGAAGAAAATCACTCAGCAAGAATTAGCGGATGCTATCGGTGTGACGAGGGCCACAGTTAACGCACTTGAGAAAGGTAATTACAATCCGTCGCTCGAACTTGCGTTTCGACTGAGCTTGTATTTTGAAAAAAACATTCACGACATTTTTAAGTTAGGGGAAGAGCAATGAGAGAGTTAAATCGTTTCGATCGGTATGCATTGAAATATTTTGTTTACACCAGTCCGATATTTATTATTTTTATGATTTGGGCGAGCGTTGAGTTTAGTGGTGTCGCTGATAAAACAACTTTATCCGGAGGCATGTGGGATTATTTTGGAATCTTTTTTATCGCATGGGTCGCCATCTTGCTTTATACCGTTAGTAAGATGTTATTCAGTAAAAAATTCCGCGATACAACCATGGCAAGGCTTGCAGGAATTAAAGAGCGCGATGAAAGAGAGGGGGTCGTGGCCGGGAATGCCGCCAAATTTTCTTTTCTCTCAACTTTTGCTTTGCTGTTATTTTTATTAGTGTTTTCTGTGACAAATCTTTCAGTGATTAAAAAACCTAATCCGACTACCGGAAAAAACGGAATGGTTACTGTTGGATTTGGGATGAAAGCCTATGATGAGACAGGTTTTACTCACGAGAAAAAAGATGGTGAGGAGAGTTACAACTATAAGTCTATACCTCTCTCAAAACCATTTTTACTTTTATTGATCATGGCCTGGCAAATTGGAAGTTATCACTTGATCGCAAGGCGAGAGCTGCGCGAGTAGAATAAAAACCACCGGGTTCTTCTCAGCCCGGTGGTTCTTTTAATTAGTTAAGAATTGATTCAGTCGCAGCAACTAAAACATCAATCGATTCATCAACTGAAAGTTCAGCATTTACGGAGCGTACGATTTCGATTTTAGAAGCAAGGTAAACACTGATTGCGCCAGTTTGTGCATAATCCTGAATGTCATTTTGTACCATTTGCGCTTCGATTTTTCTCTGCTCAACTGTTGCGACAGTCGACGCCTGGCTTGAGGCCAGGATCATTCCTGCTACGACTCTTGCGACAGTTTGAACTGTCGAGTCAGCTAATGTCTGGGCAGAAAATTCGCCAGCAGATGCAAATGTCGTTGATAGTGAAAGAGCTAAAACAAGAACTAATTTTTTCATATAAACTCCAGTTAATTATTCAGTCACACACTCAACTGATTCTTTGCCTTTTAATGGTCCGTGGTTGAACTCCAGGGTTCCTTTTGAAATTTCGCGGATGATCGTTCCGTCGCTTACGTCTTTTGGAAAATTTGTCACAAGATCAAATGTCCCACCGACTTCATTTTTTCCCGAGATATAAATTGTTCCGCCAGGGCCCACATCATAAGAAGTATCCAGGAAAAAAGCAGTATAAGAAGTTTCGTCTGAACCTATATATTTCAAGACATAAAGTTTTTGAGACGCTTCCGAATCCTCTCCCAAGTAAGGGCTCTTAACAGAAAGAACAATATTCTCTCCTGTACATGTAAGAGTTGCTGCCTGGTCTGCAAATACAGCGGAGCTGGCAAGAAGAGATAATGCTAATAATGCGCTTTTCATTTTATTCCTCACTTTTTGAATGTGAGCATCCATAACACGGATATGTAGAATAACTGTTTTTGATGTAAAAAATTCAGGCTATAATCAGCTTATGAAGATAAAACCTAAGAAAATATGGATCGATGCGGATGCTTGCCCCAAAGCTGTTAAGGAGTTGGTTTTTAAAACCAGTTACCGTTTGAAAATTGACTTGGTGTTGGTGGCAAACAGTTATCAGGCGATTCCTCATAGTGATTTGATCCGTTTAGTGATCGTGGATAAAGGCTCAGACGTTGCCGATCAATACATCATTGACCATGTTGAAGCTTCCGAGTTGGTGGTGACCGCCGACATTCCATTGGCAGCTAAAGTCGTTGAAAAGGGGGCCATCGCCATTAATCCGAGGGGGGAGATCTACACTGAGGAAAATATTGGTGAAGCGCTATCCATGCGGGACTTTATGAAGGAGCTTCGGGATGGCGGAACAGTCACTTCCGGACCCAGCGCTTATGGCGCCAAGGATGCCGAAAGGTTCGCCAATGCCATCAATAAGCTGCTTTCTTAACGGTAAAAAATACAAAACCCCTATATTAAAATTCAATATTATTTTAAAAGTCTCAAGCAATTTAAATTTGGAGGCTTTTATGAAATCACTATTAATCGCATTTCTTGTCGTATTCTCGGCACCATCTTTTGCAAAAATGACTGTTTTTAAAAGTGTAGATGCAGCTAAAGCTGTTTTAAATGATGAAGAAGCTCTTACTAATATCTACAAAAAATCAAACACAGATACATTTCTTAAGATCTCTGTTGAATCAGAAAAGATGAACGATTTTGATGTAACTGTAGAGACCGCAAAACTCGACTGGCGTTGTGAGACAGTTGTAAAAGTTAAGTCGGCGGCAGTGGTTGTCTCTATTCCAGGTGGGGCCAAGATCACAACTAATAAGTTAGTGTTGTCTAAAGTTTCAGCTTCTAACTGTATTGAATAATATTGCTAAATATCGGCTTTTTGAAGACGACTCAAAAAGCCGCCATTATTTCGTGCCACCTTGATCAAAAAAGAGCTAAGTTCACTTCCTCTTATTTTCATGACTTATAAAACACTGGCATTTTTTAACTAGCCGGTATGTTGGGAAAGGCCATATTTAGGACTATTTCCACATCTGGTCGCATTTTATAATAGAGTTATGAAAACAATAACAACATATGTGACAAACGGACATGAGAAGAAACTCTTCGTTAAGATGGTTCTTCTTTCAACCTTGGCCATTGGTGTTTATTCAAACGTAAGAAACACCAAAAACTCTAAACATGTGCCGATGAAGCTCGACAATGTTTACAGCGACCAGTTCGGTGATTTCGATAAGGCCTACGTGCCTAACAAGCCTGTGGTGCTGGCGAAGATGATGAAGACTTTAAAGCCTTCAATGAGTCAGCTGCAGAAGAATGATCTATCACTAAAAATTCATCAGGTTTTTTCAAAGTACGATATCGCGCCTCAGATTATTCTTTCCATTATTGATACTGAAAGTAATTTTAATCAGGCAGCGGTCTCGTCGACTGGTGACCTTTCGATGGCACAGGTAAACGTAGAGGTGTGGAATAAAGAATTCGTTCGACTAAATAAAGAACCTATCGATAGCGAAAGACTGAGAAACGATGAGGTCTACGCACTGGAGACAATGGCGCAAATTCTTCAGTTGTTAAAGACAAACTATGAGAAAACTGACCGCAGATGGTACGCGCGCTATCACTCAAAAACTAAAAAATACAAAGAGCTTTATCTGGCAAAGCTTGAAGAGCGCATGAAAAAATTGGAAAAAGCTGATGTAATGGCCTTTCCCAAGACCATTAAGCCAAGACTTCTGGCCATGCAGTAGGTTTTTAGGTTATATTCGGCCTCATGAATTTAAACTCAATCGACACTGCTCAATATGCAACAATGCTTGAGGCTAAGCGCCTTAAGCTGATAGATCTTTTCAGTCCTTTTACTTCTATTGCACCTGAAGTCTTTGCCTCACCTGAGCTTCACTACCGCATGCGTGCTGAGTTTCGTGTATGGCATGAAGGCGAGGATCTTTTTTATTACATGTTCGATAAAGTTGCGGATGAAAAAGTCCGCACTGATCAATTTCCGGTGGCCACTGTTCTGATCAACGAGATTATGGCCGCTTTAATTTCGGAATTAAGGCCGAATCACTCTCTTCGCCATAAACTTTTCCAGGTCGACTTTCTCTCAACTATGAGCGGAGAGATTCTGGTGACTCTTCTATATCATCGCCAGTTAAACGATCAATGGATTATCGACGCCCAGAATTTGAAAGAACGTCTTTCGCATAAATTTAAAGTTAACATCGTCGGGCGCGCCAGAAAGCAGAAAATTGATTTGCACCAGGATTACGTTGTCGAGATTCTTCCGGTTAACGGCAGAAACCTGATCTATAAACAGATTGAAAACAGTTTTACACAGCCCAATGCCAGTGTCGCAATCAAGATGCTTGAGTGGTCTATTGATGTCACTAAAAACAGCTCAGGAGACCTGCTGGAGCTTTACTGCGGTAACGGGAATTTCTCCATCGCCCTTGCTCCAAATTTCAGGAAGGTTCTTGCCACAGAGCTTGCCGGCCCTTCGGTCGAGGCAGCTCAGTATAATATCGAGGCCAATAAAGTGGAAAATCTTCAGATCATTCGTATGTCTGCGGAGGATTTCACTGAGGCAATGGCAGGCAAAAGAGAGTTTTATCGATTAAAGGGGATTGACCTGAAAAGCTACGAGTGTCAGACAATTTTCGTAGACCCGCCAAGAGCGGGTCTTGATAACAATACCGTGGCGCTTGTTCAAAACTATAACCGCATTCTTTATATTTCATGCAACCCAAACACGCTCATTGATAATCTTAAAACAATTTCAGAGACACATGAGATCAAGCGTCTGGCGCTTTTTGATCAATTTCCATACACCGACCATATGGAGTGCGGTGTTCTTCTGGAAAGAAAATAATCATCTGCCATATTCAACAGTGAAGCTCGCTTTGGCCAGGCAATCGTGTTCCAGTTCGTTTTTTACACTTGCAGGAGTTGAGTTCGGACTCAAATGAACCGAGCCATGTTTCAATGCATACACAGTAAAAATATAGTGGTGAGGACTATCTCCCTTTGGCGGACATGGCCCGCCGTAATGAGTGTTGCCGTAATCAGATTCAATTTCTATCGCTTCTTTGGGAAGTCTATTTTTATTTGAAGCTCCTTCCTCCAGCAATGTGACAGTCGATGGAATGTTGACAACGGCCCAGTGCCACCATCCTCCGATTTGTGGGGCGTCTGGATCAAACATCGTTACCGCAAAACTTTTTGTTTCAGGTGGAGCATCCTTCCAGGAGAGGGCCGGAGAGATATTCTTTCCACTGCACCCGAATCCATCAAACACATAATTATCAGGGATCTTTTCTCCTGCTTTGAACGAGGGTGACCATGCTGAAAAAGACATAATAACCTCCATGATTAATGCAAATTATTTTCCGGTTTTAAGTCCATCAGACCAGTCCCACTTTCAAAGTCAACCGGGATAGAAAATTGCTCGTGAACGATCAGCCATTTCCCGTTAATCTTTTTAAAACAGTGGGTGCCGCGCATCCACATATCCATCTGTTCGCCGTTATGAGTGCCGAAACAGTGATTGAGTTCATAACAAAAGGCCACATCATCTCCTACAGTGATGTTCAGGTTGTGCAAATCATAACCGGGATTTTTGTCTTCCTTAGAATCTTCAAAGGCCTTCTCCCATGATTTTCTGTAAGCGGCCTTGCCGGTGTATTGCAGTGGTGGGATCATGTCAAAGGCGACAATATCCGTAGAGTAAAAGCTCATGATTTTATCTACATTGCGAGCGAGAACGGCAGCGTGAAAATCATTGATAATTTTTCTGATTTCTTTCTCGGCCTCATAATTTGATGATGTCACTTTTTTTTGCTCAAGTTCTGGGGTGTGCATTTCCATATTTCCTCCCTGAATTAAGATTTAATAGCTCCTCTTTTTTGAAGGCAAGAATGAAGCCGGCCAGAAGAAACTTTACAGGAGTGGATTGATTGGAGATTATAGGTTCATGAAATATTTATTAGTAATCATTATTTTGTGTTCATGCGCGCGCGCCCCTTTGGAAAATAGAGAGGACTCTATGCGGGCCAGCTCATTTCCGGCGCTTCAGGATGCTTTGACTAAAGAGAGTTTTTTTATTGCCTTAAGAAAACATATTGATGTGATGAAAACTTCAAGAATGGTGAAAGATCCTCTGGTGTTCGGCAAAACTAAAATTTCTAAAGATGCCTATATCAAGTCACTGGAGAGCATTTTTGTCAACGAGGCCAACTGGCTTACCTGGATTGCTGAAAATTTTGACGCCCACGAAGTTTATGGGAAAGATGAATGGGGAGAAGTCCTGGCCACTGGCTATTATGAACCTAAAGTTCAGGGAGCATTGATTCGATCAGAAGAATTCTCTCAGCCGCTGTATTCGGCCCCGTTAGATTTAGTGACCTTGGACTTGAGGAAGTTTGCCCACAAATTTTCTAAAGAGGACAGGCTCGGACAACTGCAGGGGAGAGTTGAAAACCAAAATTTCCTTCCCTATTACGACCGCAAAGCGATTGATGTTGATTGGAAACTTAAGGACCGTGGCCTGGAGATCGCATGGGTTCGTCCCATAGATGCTTTTTTTATTCAAATTCAAGGGTCAGGTGTTGTGGAGTTTTCCGATGGTTCAGTAATGAGAGTCGGATATGATGGGCAGAACGGTCATTCTTATGTGGCCATTGGAAAATTTTTAACAGACCACATTCCTTTAAGCGAAATGAGCATGCAGAAAATCAAGGCCCATCTTTTGACGTTGAATAAAGATGAACAGCAGCTGATTCTCAATAAGAATCCAAGTTATGTTTTTTTCAAAAAACTTGAATCGGACGCACTGACTTATGCCGGAATGGAGGTCAGCCCCGGGCGTACGATTGCTACAGATCTTCATTTATTCCCCAAAGGGGCAATGGCCTTTCTGGACATAGAAGAGCCAGTATTTGACTCAACTGATTCAATGGTCCCGGTCAAATGGGTCAAAGTTCCCCGTCTTGTGTTTGACCAGGATACTGGGGGAGCCATCAAGGGCGGAGGGCGTGTTGACCTCTATTTTGGACAAGGGGATATCGCGTCCCAGAAGGCGGGAGTAATGAAGCAAAAGGCCAGACTCTATTATTTGGTGCCGAAATTTTTTCGCTGATCTTTTTGGCACTATTTATGCTTCCTAAATGTTTGTGAGTTTATCAAACAAGGAGCTTTATATGCGCAAAGATGTCACAAATTCTTCTCATAAAGGTGGTGAGTTATCCAATAATCGTCGAGGAGGATTTTTCTCTCCATGGGCCAATGATTATTGGGAACCAAGCCGCTGGATGGACAATTTTTTTAATTCAGACCTATCTGTTTTTCCTTCAGACAATCGTTTCCTTTCATTAGCGATGGATGTCGATGAGACTTCGGATGAGTACCTGGTTAGTACAGATCTTCCCGGGGTGCTCCTGAATAACATCTCAATCGACTGTTCAGGCAACCAGCTAACGATTACGGCTGAAAGAAAAAGCGAGACTTCTGATGAGCGTAAACATGGGCGGCGTGAGCGTTTTTTTGGAACTTATCAAAGAAGCTTCACCCTTCCTGCGGGAGTTGATACAGAAAAAATCGCTGCAGAGTATGATGGCGGAGTCCTTACTGTTCGCATACCAAAGGGAGATAGCGTAAAGAGTAAGCGCATCCAAATCAGTGAGAGAAGTTCACAGAAAGAGCCTAAACATTAAGCGAATGCCGCAACTTCTTAGTTGCGGCGCTTGTATTCACTTCCTGTGAAGTGAATTTCAATTTTACCTAAAGATTCAAAAGAACCCTTCTTTTCACTAGTTTTCTATTGTAGCTTTTTTTGGGCTTTCAATAGGTGCTTAAAGAGGAGGGTTTTATGAAATTGTTTTTTTTCGTTCTATCTCTAGTTTCTACATCGGCATTGGCCACAAGTTCAATGGTGGGAGATTTCCCGAAGATTCAATTTGGAAGTGTGTTTGTTTCAGTTGAGCATGTTTGCGTGAGTGGCGAGCGCATTGAAACACAGGCGCCTGTGCCGGTGTGTGTGGAATGGGGAAGAGGTGAGACATCCTACTGCTCAAAGGAAATTAAGAGGATCTTAAGTACCCCTATACATTACTCAAAAGAAGTTCCTCGCGGTGAAGGAGGCTTTGAGATGGTGGAATTTTCCATTCCATTAACTTACAAAATCCCTTTTGGATACTACTCAGAGGGAGGAGTAACCCCGGTATTTACCAAAAAATACAGCATTCCTGGCTGCGAATAGCAAAAAAGCTCCACTAGATGGAGCTTTTTTATTTCTTCCCTCAGGGTTCCATAATACACTATTTGAATAATCGAATTATGGAATCCTATGTCAATGAAGTGGTGGCTGCTTTCCCTCATTTTGTTTTCCCAAGACATTTTTGCCAAAGAAGAGCAGAGGAAACTCACTTTACCTATTTATGTTTTTGAGATCACTCCTTTAATTTATCAGAGTGAAAATAAGGAGCCGATGGGATATTGGTTTCAGAGTTTTCAGAAGCTGTCTGCGCTTTCAAATATCGATTTTAAATATCATTTTGTTTCCATTCCGCGCATGGAACTTTTATTGTCTTCCAACCGCCCTGGATGCAATTTAACCTTGCTTAAAACCAAGACGAGGATGGATAAGAATATTCGTTTCATCTACGATCATCCGGTTAAAACCATCTTTAAAACCTATCAGCGTGCAGATGATACCCGCAAATGGACCTTTAAAGAATTGGAGACAAACAAGGAAGTAAAAATTATCACTAATACCTCTGTAGCAATTGAGGCACTGGCCGAGAAGAAGATTTCGGCTGAATTGCTTTTTAACATTGATTCAATCATTAATATGCTGATGATTAAACGTATTGATCTTTTTGTCGGTTCTAATCTGGCCGTGGAGAGAATGAAGGATTTTAGAGACAAGAGAATTGTTCCAGGCCTGGTGGTGAAGAAGATGACACATGGGATAGGCTGCTCTCAACATACATCTCCTGAAATTATTTCAAGGCTTAGAAAGGCCGCAGGCAAATGGAGATTGGATGATTAAGAAACTGCTGTATTCTTCCTACGCAAAAAAGGCCTACGAGTTTAGTATCCGGAGCTTCTGGGGCCGCAGGCTGATAACGCCATTGGCGAATTATCTCTCAATTGGATATTTGGCGGAAACTAAAAAAAAATTAGAGGACGTGAGTCCAAGTTTTTGTGCGGCCAAGTGGATGCAAAGTACGATACATCTTGAGATCGGAGAAACTCACTCCTGTCATCACCCGGCCAGGCACAAAATAGAAATCGACTCGTTGGAGAAAAACCCATCGAGACTACATAATACAGAAGTTAAGGCAGAGGCCCGTCGCCAGATGGTTAAAGGGGAGTTTCCCGATGAATGCCAGTACTGCTGGAAAATTGAAGAGAGAGGCGAGTTCAGCGATCGAATTTACAAGTCTTCCTACGACTGGGCCAAGGTCAATTTTAAAGAGCTCTGCACAGAAGAAAAAATAAATAACGTCAATCCAAGTTATCTTGAAGTCAGCTTTAGCTCTGATTGCAATTTAAAATGTGCTTATTGTGATCCTCAAATAAGCTCTGCAATTCGCGGTGAGATCTTAAAAGACGGGCCTTACCCTACTTCAGAGTCTTTTCAGTCAGTAGAGCCTCGCACCACTGGCCCGGAAGTTTATGTTAATGCTTTCTGGAAATGGTGGGATGAAGGATTGAAAGAGGACCTGAAAGTTTTAAGAATTACAGGCGGTGAGCCGCTTCTGTCTAAAGATTTTTTCAAACTACTGGATAAACTCTCAGCTCAGAATGAGAAGCTGGATTTTGATTTAGCGGTCAATTCCAACCTGATGGTCTCCCGTGAAAGTGTTGAACAGGTGGTAAGAGCGGGCAGAGAGTTGAGGGAGCAGAGGAAGATAAAGTCTTTTTTTCTTTACACCAGCATTGATACGTGGGGAAAGCAGGCAGAGTTTCTTCGCTATGGTCTTCGCCTTGAGAGATTCGTCAAAAATATTGAAACAGCATTAGAAGTCGACCCGTCGCTTGATCTGACCTTTATGGTGACCTATCAGGCCTTGTCGCCTTTTAATTTTAATCAGCTGTTGGAATTTATCCTGGATTTGAGAAAGAGGCATCCATTAGCAAAAATTAAGATAGGGATTTCCGTGCTTCATTATCCGGCGTTTCTTTCTCTTCAGGTGATGAAAAAATCCCATGAGGACGCGATTTTGAATAATCTTAACTTTATGAGAGAAAATCGCCTGTCCAAGGCCATACCTCATGGTTTTTCAAATTTTGAGATTCAGCATCTCGAAAGAAACCTACGTTTTTTCCGGGAGAGTCAGCAACATTCTCAAATAGAGCAGTCAGATTTTATTTCCTTTGTAAAAGAGTATGAAAGAAGGAAAGGATTAAGTTTTAATGAAACCTTTTCCTTTCCTCCTGAAGAAATTATTCGTTAATGTTTTAAAAGAAAATGATCCTTCGACATTTTATGCGAGACTTTGTGGTAGATTCTTTTTTCCGCAAGCGGCAGCGCAATCCCCGATGATAAAGCGATCAGAAGGCCAGGCACCAGCGAATTCCAAAAGAGGATGGTGTGATCGGAGTAGACCAGAAACCATGGTGAGAAAAAAAGCCATGCACCCGAAAGGAAGATCAGCCACTCCGGCCAGGGTTTTAGCTGGCGTATAGTAATAATTGAAAGAACAGCGACAGACAGACCGATCAATAAAAAGTTCCATGAGATGACATTAACAGCATTAGGGATAAAACCCCTCCACATAGTCCATGGTAATACCATTACCCAAAGACCCAGAAAAAAGTTAAACCAATTTTGCCAGTGTGCATCTTTCATTAAATTTTTTGCGACTGTTTTCATAAATCACTCCAAAGTAGTTAACCATTTTGGTGAGACACAGCTCATCGATTATTATGAAGCATTATTAATGCCAATTGCTGGATACAAAAAAATAGGAAGTTGTACGCGCGAATAAAAAAATATGGGGCAGGAAAGGCTAGCGGGAACCCAAGCGTATAGGTCGATCTTTTAATGAGAAAAGATCGATAAATTTAGTGAACGTTTGGTGACTCAACTGCGCTGAGTGATCGATATATTTATCGGTATCCTCTTTGATTTTCTCCATAGAAAAACCAGCGTGAGTATTGAACATTTCTTCTTGGTTGCGGGGATTGTCCAGCCATCTCATAATCATCGGATGATCGACTTCAAGGTGGAATTGAATTCCATAGGCCTTGTTATAACGAAATGCCTGGCCTTGGCAGATCGCTGAGCTTGCAAGATGAGTGGCACTCGCCGGAATATCAAACGTATCACCATGGAGCTGAAAGATTTTTTCAGTAGGCTTAAAGTGTGAAAAGAGTGGATCTTTTAGTCCTTCATCGGTCATTTGAATGTCGCACCAACCGATTTCTTTTTCAGGGCTCTTCTTGACGTCTGATCCAAGTACGTGAGCAAGCAGCTGGGCGCCCAGGCAGATGCCCAGGATCGGAATATCCTTCTTTAAGGCCTCTTCAATTAACTGCATTTCAACTTTAATGTGGCGATACTTGTCGGCTTCGTAAACGCCCATATGGCCGCCTAGGATGATAAGGCCATTGTACTTTTGTACAGAAGGATGCTCTTCTGGGGTTCGTTCAAAGTTTACATAGCGCATGTTGAGTCCGCGCCCTTTTAAGGTGGGATTGAGGGTGCCTAAGATTTTATGGGCCACGTGTTGAAACACTAATACTTTTCTCATGACCTGCACATTATATAGGATTTTTAAAATTAGTGTAAACGAATTTCAGAAGTAGTGCTCTTTTGCTGTGGCCTGTTCTCAGGAAGTGTCTCATCCGCACTGCTGTTTTCTTGTCTCTTTTCAAAGGCAGCCTTGTTCGGAGAAAGAATCATTAATAAATTCTTCTTTAGAGACTCTACAGTCGCTCTATCAGTGAGTTCTTTCACGAACTCCAGCGTGATTGTTTCATTTTCAACGTTGCCGGTGTAGATCACTCCGACCCCAGGAGACTTAAGCATTGTTCCTCTCGCCCAAATACTGATGTCCCTCCAGTCATTTGGAAAAGTGTATGAACGAGGGACCTTTCCAGCGCTCACAAGCATTGAACTGGTGATGCTTTCCGGATCATTATCCAGGTCTCTGAAGATTTTTTTCAATTTTTTTGTAGTGGCAAGCGCACCAGGTAAAAGTGTGCTGAAGATAAATTTCGCGGCCTGGTCCATTTTATGTGACTGGATCACGTGTTTTACTTTGCCCAGGAATTTCAGGTTGTGAATCTCATCGCGTTTTCCAACAACCAATACAGTTGAAAGAATATTCTGGAACGAGTACCTGATTTTTAAATAAGGTCTTAATGTTTTTGGAACGTAGGCCATAATTGGAGTCTTAAAATCACCGCGTTCTCTCAACGTTAAGTCATAGGCCTGAAAAGCGCTGAAAGTGAGGTATTCCATACAGCTGGCCTGCTGTTCTTTACAGATGCTTTTAATGTGGGCCTTCTCTTCCTCCGACAAGTGAAAAGTCATCGAAGAGACGGTGCGACCTGGATTATTTGGATGGTCGATCAATCCGGCCATCTTATACTGGCGCTGATTTTTTAGCGGCTTTTTGTTTTTCCAGAAATTAATGGCCACCCATTTAGCTCCCATGATCTTTATCAGGTCACGGTAACGGAATGTCTCTGTCTTTTTAGCTTCAGGACGAACAGGCTGGTTATTCATAAGCCTGAAGAACTCCTCCATTAAAAGGAAGTGTCCTGCGGCATCACAAAGAGTGTGGTGGATATTGAAGATCAGCTGAGTTTTATCAGCAGACAATGGAGCAATCATGAATTTGAAATTGAAGCCTTTTTCAAGGTCGAATCTGGTGGCACAAAAAGCGTCCAGTTGGTCTTGAGTTAAAGGAGATTCCTGGATAACCAGAGTTTTATCGAGGTCGATTTTGTCGGCCTCTAAAACAGTGCGCTCGAATTGGAACATTTTTTCTTTTACAGAAGTTCTAAGCCACGGGATTTCGGCCACAGCAGTTTTGATAATCTGCTTGAATTTCTCCGGCTCAATCTGGCCCGTGAATTCCACAACGATCTGGCTGTTATAAGCGAGCTGGTCCGTCTGATGGGCCATCATGAATTTTTCAAGACTGTTGAATGGAAGTTTCTGTTTAAAGCTCATATCCCTCAATAATAGGATGAACCTGGAAAATTAGGGATTATCCTGTAAAAAAAACAGGGACTATGTCATAATTTTAGACATGAAAAACTACCCATGGAACCGCAGGCTCCCTTTTATGATCAAAGGGCTTAAAGGCCTCCTCTGGTCTCTTATACAGCTGATTTTCCGCATGGAAATCAAGGGACTTGATCAGCTTCAGCCTCGCCCTACGCTCTATGTATCCAACCACAATATTGGGGCCTTAATTGAAAGCCACGGCCTTTTATTTGAGGCCGAAAACAAGTTTCAGGGCAAACACGTGATCTGGGGTTTCACTCACCCGTCGATTTTTAAGGTGTGGGGGATCAGGCAGTATTATGAGTGGGTAGGGGCCGTACCCGCTACTTATGATGTCGCCCGCGAGGTTTTTTCTTCAGGGGACTCCTTGCTTATTTTTCCGGGGGGAAATCAGCAGGCACTAAGAAGTGTTTTTGATTATAAAAAAAATTCATTCAGAGACAGTCATGGTTGGGCGAAAATCGCCAAAGAAAATAAGGTCGATGTTGTTCCTGTAACTTTTAGGGGAAGCCATTTCGTCAACCCGGTTTTATTTCAAAGCAAGCTGCTCTCAAAAATCCTTATTTTTCCATGGTTGGTGGGACTCAAATGGCTTTCGGTTTCCGTGGCCCAGATCCTGGTAACAGCTCTTTTAATTTATTTCCTGAAGAGTTTTAATGTGAGCTGGTGGATTATTGCTCCACTCAGTGTTGTCACTTTTGCACTTACGTCACTGACGATCATTTTTCCTTTCAAAATCAGCATGACAATGCATCCGAGAATTGAGACGGAACAAATCACACAGGATGAACTCGAAGACAAAGTTGCGGCGATTATGAATCAAATTTATAATGATTGATTTCCTGATCCAGTATCTCGCAAAACCTGCTGATCGTCTCTGTATGGAAAGCGTCCCTTAAAAATTCCACACAGACAAAATCCTTTTCATCATTACTGGTGACAAGCATGCCGATTCCAGGAGAGCGGTGCATGACACCTCTGGCATAAAATTTGGCCTCTTTAAAAATGGGCGGAAACTCGACCTCTTTTGGAGTTCTGCCGCTGCTGATTAAAATAGAACTGTCATGGACTTTGAGTTCTTTCTTTTTAAGCAGTCCGCGCAGTTTTTGATAAGGTGTAAGCCTGGTTATCAGAGATGCCACAAAAAGAACTTTTCTTATTTCGTCGGGCGAAGAGCGGAATTTGTAAAAGTCCCTGAAGTAGGCCGTGAAATTATTCTGCTCGATCGTTTTCCTGGAGAACTTCATCCAGATGAATCCGATAAGATTCTGATAAGCGCGCATGTTTTTTAATTCGGCCCTGAGACTCTTTGGAATATAAACGACGATGGGATTCTCTATCTCATTTCTTTCTTTCTGAATTTTATCAAAAGCCCTGATGGCACAGATGGAGAAAAAAGCCGTCGATGACAGGCGAGTTTTTCTAAGAGATAAGTCGATTGCTTTACGATCGTACTCCATTAGAGAATAGCCCATTTTCCTGCTGGCCGGTTCCTGGTCTGCAAGGCGGGAAATGCGGATTTTTTGCGCTGATTTTTTTTCAGGTATTATCCAGTCTTTCAGCAATTTGAAATACCAGCGCAGAGGAGCGGAGTAGAAGTAACTCCTGAAGTGGACCAGGTCATTTTCTTTTCTAGGGATATAATTTTTCCCGTGATAAATGTCAAAATAATCCTTAAGGAAATTCATCTGCGCGTGACCATCAAAAAGCGGGTGGTGAAAAGAGAAGATTAAAAGATATTTGCCACCTTTTTTTAATGAAGCGACTCTTACTGGTGGGACTTCCTTAAAGGGAAATGACCTCTCCAGAAAATCACTCTCGCTGCTCTCATTGATTTCCATGAAGGCATTTTCAAAATCATGCTTTGAAAACTCACCATAAACACAATTGCCGGTTTTGTAGCAACTCGTGATGCTTAACTGGGGCTCAAGTTCCAGATACTTCACAAAAGCATCTTTTACTTTCGGCAGATCAAAAGGAGTATCCGACTCAAAATAGAAATAGGAGTTGAAAGGAAGGTCTTCTCGTTCAAAAGCGAGCAAGAATCTGTCCTGAAATGAAAGCCGTGCCTGTTTCATGAGTTCCTTTGATTGACGATAGTGATATCTAAGCTTAACATTTCACTATGAACAGAACAAGATTGAACTCACCGCCGGAAATCGACAAACACTCGCTTTTTGGCAGCTTATTTCAGATGAAAAATGAAGGGGTCGCTTTTTACACCAGAGTGGCAAAAGAGCACGGTGATGCGGTTGTCGCACGCATTGGCTGGAAGAGGTTTTATCTGTTCTTTCACCCTGATCACATTAGAGAAGTGCTTCAGGAGAAAGATGAAGTCTATATAAAAGGTGAGCAATATAATCAGCTAAGATACCTCATGGGCACAGGTCTTTTGACCAGCGAGGGTGATGAGTGGCAGAAGCAGCGCCGCTTATTAAATCCTGTTTTTGGAAAAAGTGGGCTGGACATTTTGCTTGGGCACATTAAAAAAAGCTCAGCTGCTTTTGTTCAGCAGATCCCCATAGAAGAAGAGCTTGATTGGTCGAGAAAGATGTTTGACTACGCACTGGATGTGGCCGTGGCTTCTTTTTTTGGTTCTAATATGACTCCTGAAAAAATGGATCTAATGGCCGAAGACACGCACAATTGCATGCGCTTTGTTTCTAAAAGAATGACCACGCTGATAAACCTTCCGCTTTATATACCCACTAAAGAGCACCGCAAGTTTAAAAAATCTCTTCACAATATTAAGAATGAAATCGAAAGAATTTATGATGAAAGGACAAAGTCCCCATCAGAGCAGTCAAAAGACCTGTTGGATCTTTTGATCACTGCTCAGGATGAGGATAAGTGGAAACTGAGCAAGAGCGAAGTCTTTGACCAGGTTATGTCTTTTTTAATCGCAGGACACGAAACAACGGCGCTCACAATGAGCTGGCTGTTTTATATGCTGGCGAAGAATCCTCACTATCAAGACAGAATTATCGCGGAACTTGAAGCGGGTAACTATCAATTTGAATCTTCGAGTGACTTGAATAAATACCCTTTTCTAAATGCAGTCATCAGCGAGACTATGAGACTTTACCCCGCAGGATGGGTTATCGCCAGAAATAGCGTAAAAGAAGATAGTGTGGGAGAATGGAAGGTTGAAAAAAACCGAGTCGTTGCAGTCTGTCCTTTTGTCAGTCATCGCGACCCCCGCTGGTGGGAGAAGGCCGACGAGTTTTATCCGGAGCGATTTTTAGACGAGGAAAAAATTAAGAATCTTCCTCGTGGGGCCTATGTTCCATTTAGCATTGGAAAAAGAAACTGCATTGGCTCCAGGTTCTCTTTGCTTGAAATCACGATTCTGTGTCTTGATTTTTTCAAGAACTACAGAATCAGCACCA
Organism: Bacteriovorax sp.; assembly: GCA_040377165.1. Taxonomy (GTDB): domain Bacteria; phylum Bdellovibrionota; class Bacteriovoracia; order Bacteriovoracales; family Bacteriovoracaceae; genus Bacteriovorax. Next base: position 4,735 of record JBEIPI010000027.1, on the reverse strand, counting down.
CTCAGGAGCATGTAGGCGTTAAAGGTTTTGTGACCTTAAAAACCGATCGCCCGGTTCGTGCCACTATTCACCGAAGATAATTATAAAAACTGTCTCATTTGTCCGATTGTGAGCTTCATGTGCTGATGAGGTAATTGTTCAGTGCCATCAATCTTTCGCGGGGTGTATGTGTGCTTTTTGAAAAGCTCAGTCAGGTCTTCAGCGTAATACATGGACATTTTCTTGATGAAATCTTCGGTCGTCGTCGGTGTGAAAGCACTCGTCTGAATGAACTGATTTAAAAAAGGAGTGAGTCCGCCTCTTGATTGCAGTCTGTAATTCAAGTGGGACATGAAGTTTTTTCCAACGCTATAAGCATCCATATGAGTGTAGCGCCTGTATTCTGAATTGCCCGCCATGTTCGATGAGAGTCCGTTCATATCTTCTTTACTGGGAGAGCCACTGTCACTCCATGAAGTAATGGCCTCGTCGATCCAGCCGGCATTTCCGTTGGCCGGCATAAAGCCTCCACGTGCAAAATAAGAATGAGTTAATTCATGATTGAGTGCCCAGATATCAGTGGCAGTGGCACCGCAATACTCCATTCCTCCTCCATGCCCGTAGAGGAAAACTGTCAGCTTGGGATGCAGGAAAGGTCCGTATTTTGATTCGAGCACTTCAAGATTTTGTAGAATTTTCTTTTTAAGGTTGTCCATGTCAGTGCCGCTATTGGAATAAGCAACAATTGGGATATCGCGGCCGTCAATTGACCTGAAATTGAAATTTCTCTCAGAGAACCTTCCTTCCGGCGCAGTATGAAAGTAGACGGAAGATGATGTGTAGGTGTCCGGAAATGAAATCCTGAATTGATTGCTCTCCAGAGCTTCGACTTTGCCATTAGTGTAGAATTTTTGTTTGGATAAATTTTTAAAATCAATATGAAAGATCATGCTGTATTGATCGTATTCAAAATTTGAAGGAAGGTAGGCTTCAAGAAAAGAGCGGTCGCCTAAGTCAGTAAACCAGAAGGCCGATGAAACACCGTTGCTGACAAATTCAACATTCTCTCTGATTGGTGATTCCACTTCCAGCACGTGTGTGCCGGCCGGGATTTTTTTTGCCATCATTCTGAACCAGGTGTCTTTATCGGGAGAGTTGATGACTTGAGTTTGAATGATCTCCCCGTCAAGAATCACTTTAGTCGGAGCTTCGACCAGGTCAAAAACCGGGGAACCCTCGAGCTCTGACTCAAAGGTAATCCTGGATTTTACTGAAGCTGTTTTAGTTTTGGAGTCGTAGCTGATAAAATACTGGGCGCTCTTGAAGTCGACAAAAATTGCCAGACCATCTGGAGTTTTGAAATTGCGGGGGGCATTTTTTATTTGGGCGAAAGAGAGAATAGGGAGCAAGCAAGTTAACATTAAAAATGCTTTCATTTTTCTTCCGTTAGTTAAAAAGCTCACAGACTTCTTCGAATCTCAATGCGAGCTCTTTCCTGAAAATATTCGGGTCATTGTAGGTAAAGACTGTTTTTTTATTTTTGTACATGCCGGGTCTGTCGCTAAAATCCGGGAATCCCCAGTTCACCTTTGCTTCAATCGTGATGGTGCCCTGATCACCGCGCAGATCATCTAAAGTTGTTTTAATAGAGTATTGGACTTTCGGCTTCTCTTCTCTGGGTACTGATTTTGCCAAATGTTTGATGCCTTCCTTGATGTCGGGATCGGTGATTTTAAACGCCTCTCCCATGTTACCCTCAAAGCTTCTGGCCAGTAGTGTTTTCTCATCGGGTGACTCAATCTTTATGTTTTTATCTGAAGAAGTCTCCAGATAACGATACAGAAAGTTTTGCTTCGTCTGCAAAAGATAATCCAGATAAGCTTTGTTATCTTTGAAGAGAGCGTGAATTTTTAAGTCTAGTTCTTTTTTTAAATTATTAATATCTGTCATAATAGGTAGATTAAACCTCAGCTTGTACAAAAAAGCCACCTTCTTGAGGTGGCTTCTATTGAATTGGGATCAGGTATTTTTCAGGAATTTCTTGAGTCTCGATTTTGATATCGTCTCCTTTTTGTCTGGATCCGGCCTTAAAGTGACTATGACGTCAACCTTGTCCAGAACATAATGAAATTCGTACCTGAGTGATTAATGTTCAATGCTTAATCACCATCGCCCACAAAATACTATGCATTCATGGTGCCACTTTTTGGCATGGCAAAGAGCGTGCATTCAATGCTTATGGACGTGGTATTGGGATTGCAACCATTGGGTAGGTCCGAAAAAAGGAGAGAGTATGGATAAAGTTAGCGAAATTATGATCAGGGATTTGGTGTGTTGCACTCCTCATTCTAAGATCGAAGATTCAAAAATACTGATGGAGAAATATGAGTGTTCAAAGATCCCTGTCGTGAACACTTTAAAAGATAAGAGAGTGATTGGAATGATAGATAAATCTGCTCTCAATGAAAATGGCGTTAATGTTATCCATTGCATGTCCAGAGAGCTAAGGGCAGTAGAAATGGATACAACTGTGGATGAATGCTTGAGAGTAATGATTATGAATAATATTGAACAAGTTCCAGTTCTGGATAAACAAGGATACTTGTGTGGAATTGTGACCGAAAAAAATATTATCAAACCAAAGGGGGTTTCATGAGCATTATAAAGGAAAATAACCGCGATAGAAGTCTTGATAAGAACCTGCAGGATGACTGGCTTCCTGACCAGCAGAGAAGTCAAAACTCCACATCCAAAGAAATTGCAGAATATGGCGGAGATTTAAAACGCAAGGATACTATTACAGACAATCCAAAAAATCCTGCCTCACAGAAAGACTCATTTAATTGGAAGAAAAAAAACGTATAGGAGTATCTATGAATATGGTGAACGAAATTATGAATCATGATCCGATGTTTTGCACGCCTGAAACCCGGATCGCGGAAATTAAGCATTTGCTGAAAAAGTATGACTATGAAGAGATCCTGGTGGTTGATAACGAAAAAGAAAAACATCCCATTGGTTTTGTCAGCATGGATGATGTGTCAGCACCTTCTATTGAAGAAAGTGCAATACCATCAGACATGAGTGCGATTGAATGCATGAGGGGGATGCCTGCGGTGATTTATGAGAACTCCACATTTGAGGAATGCCTCAATGTCATGAGGGCCAATCATATGAATCGCATCCCGGTGGTTGATCTCAACGGACATATTTCAGGAATGGTGGAGAAAGCAGATCTTACTCGCTTGATGATGTGACATCTTCATCACTCGGGGAGACCTCAAGGTTGATCTCATGCTCTTCACAGTCTTCGAGAGTGTCTTCGTCATCAATGAATTTATTTTGTGTTACTATTGTCTTGAGAGTTTCTTCAAGTTGGTTGAGGTTTTCATCATCAAAAAGCAGTTGATGCGAAATGAGATTTCTCTTTGTAAATTGATTGGGGGACTTATTGTTTTCTTTAATTAATGTTGAATCAGTTTTGTCTACCATGACGAACTCCTTTTTTAATAACTACTTAAAAAAGATGCAACTCTTTCGCCGTTGATACTTGATTATGACGCAAATAAATTTACAAAATCTTTAGCCAATCTATGTTTGTAGACAGCTTATTTTTAGGTTAAAAAACCTAAATGGATATTATTAGAGAAAATAAAAGTCTTAATCATCTCATCCATTCCGGCGAAATGGGCCGAAGAATCGCTACATATAATTGGGCATCGACTATTATTGGGGACCCCGCCTTCTGGCCTCAAAGCCTTATTACAACATTAGGGATCATTTTGGAGTGTAAATTTCCGATGCACGTTTATTGGGGAGATCACTACATTCAATTTTACAATGATGCTTTCAGGGAAGTGTTGGGGGACAAGCACCCGGGGGCACTGGGAGTTTCCAGTATAAAAACATGGCCGGATAAATGGGAAGAACTGCACAGCGTTTTGAGTCAGATTAAAAATGGTGAATCTGTCCGCTATGAGAATTATCCGGTTGAGATAGAGAGCAATGGCAGAACTTTAAAGAGATACTTCACGATAAATTTTAGTCCAATCAGAAGCCCTAGCGGGATGATTGAAGGCATAATGGATACTGTGCTCGATATGACTAGTGAAGTTCTGAATAAAAACGCACTCTCACAGAATGAAGAAAAATTCCGGACTCTGCTTGAAGCGGCACCTATGCCTTTTCTTTCTGTAGATTCAAATTGGGTAATCAATTATATCAATCCCGCTGCTTTGGATTTAATAAAAATTGAAATTGAGGAGTTGATTGGCTACACCCTTTGGGATGTTTTCCCGAACTTGGTGGAGAGTGCTTTTGAAATTCCTTTTAAACAAGCGATGTATAAAGGTGAGAATATTAAAACCACTGGTTTCTTTAACGATTTTAACCGGTGGTATCAGGTTTGGGCCTATCCTTTCAACCAAGGGATTGCTCTTTCTTTTATCGACATCAATGAGAGTAAGAGGTTGGAGCAAAAGTTGAATGAAGCCATTATTGTCAGAGATGATTTTCTTTCAATATCCTCTCATGAATTGAACACTCCGCTCACTTCGCTGAAAATTCAATCGCAGCTCTTGAAGCGTGATATTGTCAATGGAAACCCAAAGGCCTTTGATGAAGCAAGAATCAGAAAGTTTTCAGATCACACAGAAAAACAAGTCTCACGCCTGACCAGATTGATTGAGGATATGCTGGATGTTGCCCGCATTAGATCCGGAAAGTTGACTATAAAAAAAGAAAACTTTGAACTCAT
>JBEIPI010000067.1:0-16326 GCA_040377165.1 Bacteriovorax sp. | reverse complement strand
GCATATAACAAGACAGACGCGTATCTTTTCCCACAATGATAATGGGCTTCGTATTATTCGGATTCGTAGATTGGAAATAATGAGTCACCGCGCGCCCTAAGGCCGTTGCCACTTCCGCAGTCATCGGGTAGGCATTGGCCTTGCCGCGAATTCCATCCGTTCCGAAAAGTTTTCTCTCCGACATATATTCATCCTTCTTACATAAACCATACAAAATGAGCGCTACTCTTTTTTAACTTTCTCGCGCTTAGGTACGGTCAGTTGTACTTTATATTTTAATCGTATTCTAGGGTTTTCTTCATAAGTTAAACGGGAATCCAGCTCGTCTAGGGTCACAGTAATCGTTCCCTCTTCCTGGTCGATGTTAGAGAGATTGACTGGCGTAGTCTCGACCTTGGACATTCTGCGAATCACATCAATCGGACCACTGACCATGATATTTTGTGGCTCAATGCTCACTTCCTTAAATTTTTTATCGTAAGGCATGTTACCAATGTATAGTACCTTGACCGGTAGTTCCATTTGCACCAGGCGATCGATCTCCATATTCACTTCTTTCGGGTGCATCTCCAGGATGTCCACCCCGAAAGGAACCGTGATCTGAGAAGGATGGTATTGGATTTTAAAATTTTTCCCGAATTTTTTAAAATACGGGTTGAGGTCGACAACTAATTTCTCTTTATTGGAAAAAACATTCCCGATGAAGGCCTTTGAGCCTTTGAGTTTCAGCGAAAGCTGTCTTTCTGTCTGACTGGAAATTGCATAGCCCTTTGGCAGAATAAAATCAATCTGCACCTTCTTCTCTATTTCGACCGGCTCGCTATTTAGCACATAAAACCACAGCGATACTGCAAAAAAGATCGCGATAATTTTCAGCGTGTGTCTTTGGGCCTTTTCTAATTTCAACGAACGATATCCTTGGTCTTAATCGGTCTTAGAGCGCTGTCTAAACTTTCATTGCTCCAGATGTGGCGAAGATACTGTCCCAATTCCTTTTCTGTTTTACACAGATAAAAAATTCCTTCGACACACAAATTAATCTTACCACTTTCTTCCGAACAAGTAATAACTAATGCGTCGGTAACTTCAGTAAGCCCCAAAGCGGCCCTATGGCGGGTCCCGAGGTGGCGTTCAATATCAAAGTTCTTTGACAGCGGCAGGAAGCATCCTGCGGCGGTGAGTTTAGTGTTTTGAATGATGATCGCTCCGTCGTGAAGGCTGGAGCTCGATTCAAAAATCGAATAAATAATATCCGAATGGATTCTTGAATCAAGACGGGTTCCCGTATTGATATAGTTGAGTAAACCGTGTGTGCGTTCAATAACAATCAAGGCCCCGATCTTTTCACGGGAAAGGGCCCCGCAGGCCTCGACGATCTCATCGATCTCAAAATCGTGCTCATCCTTGGAAAAAACGGTCAGGATGTTTCGTTTGGTCCCTACCGATGCGAGTGCGCTTCTGAACTGATCCTGGAACAAAACCACCACGATGATAAAAAATGAGTCAAAGAAGTGGGCCAGAACCCAGTTGAGTGAATAGAGTTTGAAAGTGATCCCAAGCCAGAAAAGCCCGAATAAAAACCCCAACCCCACAATCATCTGCGCGGCCTTCGTTCCTCTTACAATCAAGAGCAGCTGATAAATCAGGATCGCAACGATCAGGATGTCGATGAAGTCTTTGACATTGAGATGATTAAAAAATGGGCTCAAGAAGGACATTGTCTATCCTTCTTAAGCAGCACTTGCGAATTCATCGTCTTCTTTCATAAATTTCAGGCGCTCGTCCTCTGAAAGGTTCAGCGACTTTAAGATGTCTGTACTCATCAGGAGTTTCTTTCTTAAAGCTTCACGGCTGATTCCCATTGCCTTGGCGGCCTTCGATTTGTTCCCGTTGCATCTTCTGATTTCCGCGTGAATCATCTCGCGCTCAACCAGAGAGAGACGGTCTTTAAGTGAAATATTGTGATCGCTCACAAACGGCAGATCGCCGAACATTCTCTTCTTCTCCGACAGATCCACCAGCGGTGAAGCTGAATCCTCGATTTCAATATCGGTGATCACATGGGCCTTCGGGTTGTACATAACTGCGCGCTCAACACAAAGTTTTAACTCTTTGATGTTTCCCGGCCAGTCGTATTTCTTTAATTTCTCCATCAGCTTCGGAGCGAATGACTTAAGCAGCAGTCCTTCTTTTTTACACTCAGCTTTCAGGAAATAATCGCATAGAAGTTCGATGTCATCTCCTCTTCTTCTTAGCGGCTCCATAAACACGGTCGCTTTTGAAAGATGCTCATAAAGCTCTCTATCAAACTCTCCGTTGGCCACTAATAAACCCAGGTCTCTGGTTGTCGTCGCCACAATGCGGACATCAAGACTGAATTTTGTATTCGGGATATGGCGTGATTTAAACACTTCCATTAATTGTTTCTGGTGTTTTAGTGAAAGCGCCCAGATCTCGTGAAGCTGAACTGTTCCCCCCTGACAGGTGATCAGTTTACATTCTTTCTCATCCGGCCCAAAGAGCATACGCTCAACCAGCCCCTGGTCTTTATCCGCACAGTGAACGACCTCAAAGGCCTTCAGTCCGCGCTGCCCTTCCACATGAAGGATTTTTGAGTATAGTGATTTACCCACACCGCGCTCTCCGAAAATAAGCACTGGTGCTTCGATATCTTTTAATTTCACAATCGTGCTTCTTAATGAAGCGACGTGAGGGACTTTACCGATCAGGGCGTTCTTTCTATCAAACGGGTTCGAGAATCTTCTGACCAATGACTTGTCTGACATCGGGTTGAAGTTATAGAACACTGACGAGAAGATGAGTGAGAGAACTTTCATCGTCTTTTCATCTTCGATTGAAAATCTGTCCTCGTTTCTCTTGTTTAGTACTTCGATAACACCGATGATCTTGTCTTCGCGGTTATGGATCGGGTGACAGATGATTGATTTTGTCTCAAAACCAAACTTCATATCAAACGCGCCGTTAAAGCGTGAACTGTCGTGGATTGTATCGATGTTCAGGGCCACACCGGTCGTGAAAACAGATCCTGCGATCCCCACGCGGTAGTCGAATTTCAATTGCTCTTTTCTGATTCCCAGGGCGCAGACAGCTTCAAGTTCGTTTGTTTCCGGGTTGATCAAAAAGAGTGATGCTCTTTGTGCGTTTAAGATCCTGATAACCTCATCAAGCATCGACTCGATGAAGCCCTCTTTGTCTCCAAAATGAGTGATGTCTTTAAAGAGTGATAACAGAAGTGAAAAGATCTCAAATCCATCCGTCGCTTTTGTATAGCGCTCTTTAATCGCTGAATCGATCAGACAGTTCTTTAATCGTTCTGATGAAAAACCTAAAATATAGTGTTCAAGGAATTTTGCGATTCCTTTTTCCTCTTCAATTTCAATCCCGTAAATAATCTTCTGGTCATCAAGAGACTGCGAAAAAGCGCGCACAACTTTCCCGGTTAAATCCAGGTGGTGTTTTTTATATTGAAGGGAGATGGAGATCTCCTGACCAACAGAAATTCTCTCGCTGGTAGCGAAACCAAGTCCAGTTAAGGAGATATCAATCAACTTAGCATCATCAATGTATTCTTCCGGGCCTCGGTCTTTAGACATCTGAACTAAAAATCTTAGATCGTCCGCCTCTTCAACCGGAATTCTGAATGATTGGTAGAACTTAAATTCAGAAAAACTAGCAAGCATGATTGACTCCTCAAGATAACATACAGATTCACTCAAGAGTCTTATCGTCGAAATCGGGACAAATCTTTAATTTATGCCAATAAAAATTTGCAACCAGTGGGAGAAAGAGGTTTAAACTTTTGAATTTAGTGAGTTCCGACCGGAGCGATAGGAAGTTCTTCAGAGGCACGGGCCACATCCTGGCGTAGATTGTGAACAATCACCTTATGCATGGCCGACTTAAACAGGGCCCAGTACTCTTCATTCTTTTTTGGGTCAGAAGATGGAAGCTCTAATGTATAAGTGGGAATGTTTCTTTCTTTGCCTGCCCAGTTTCCAAGCGAGCCCGGAAAAAACGGGTAATCCTTTATATTGTATCCAGAGGCATCTTTGCTCATCTGATTTAAAAGATCGTGCGCCTTTGCTCCATCAAGACCGTTGTTGGCGGCAATACTCGGGCCATCGTAATCAAGCAGGGTCAGCGGCGAGTGGACTGATACAATCTTGTCCGGGTTAAAGCGCTTAATCAGGTTCACCTGGAAAATAACTTCCGGTTCACTGTTGGGTTTCTCACCTGGGTTTTTTCTTTTGTCTTTTCTAAGTTTTGTCAGCCAGAGTTTTCTCGCCTCTTTCTGCCAGTCTGCTGTCGGGAAGTTGCGGTTTGGGTCTACGCCTCGGGCGTTCACGCGCGTAGGTTTTGCCCTGAAGTAAGAATCCGGGTTAACTAGAGGAGAAACAAGCACCACTTTGTTGTGGAACTCACCTTTTGCTTTTTCCGGGTTATTATAAGCTTCACGCAAATAATTCATCAAATCGAAACAGAACTTAATCGGAGTGATCTCGTCGCCGTGCACTCCGCACATAACGATGGTGACATCTTTGTCTTTAAAACTCGGCTGCTCTTCATCGCTGACGTCACCGAAGACTGTCCACATCAATGGGTCACCTAAAATAGAGTTACGATAGTGACTCCACTTGTAGTTCTCACAATCACTTTTATCCCATCCGTATTTCTTAAAACTCTTTTCCAATTTATCGCAGTAATTTTTAATCGCAGGAGTCATCCCGCTTTCCGTCGCTGGTGCCGGCGCAGGAGGTGCGGCCGGAGGAAGAGTCGATTGTGCATTTAGCGCCAATGGCAGCACAAGACTAAATAGAATTAATACATGACGAGCTTTCATAATGAATGTTATTATACCTGTGAAAGTTTAAGGAATTCAATGAAAACTTAGTGAGTGTTTATGCCTAAAAACGCAGTTATTATCGCCAGCCTTAGTCCGAATCTCTATACTACCAAGCGTTTGATTGAAGAATCGACCAAACTGAAACACTCTGTTTTCTACATCAATCCCTACCAAATACACCTGCCATTAAAAGAAAAAAGTATTCAGGGCCTGTATTTCCATAGAACCACAGGAACCAACTACGATGATTTTGACCTGGTGGTCACAAAGCATCATGAGGGTCTTGGCATGAAAATCACCAACCCGGTTGAGGCGCTTAAGACATTCAGGTCTAAAGACCTGCAGTCACTTTTTTTCAATGAATACGACCTGCCTTCTATTCCCACAATTCTATACCGTGGAGAGATGACTGAGAATCTGGAAGAAGCGATCTCCAGACTGGGTGGTAAGGATCAGAAATATATTCTGAAAATGAACCGCGGCAACCAGGGAATCGGAGTGAACTTTCTTGAAAGTAAGAAGTCACTTCAAAGTGTGCTGGAGACTTTTCATGCGATGAAAGACCAGCGCTTTTTAATCCAGCCATTCATCCCTCACAAAAAAGAGTGGAGAATCTTCATCGTCAAAGGTGAAGTGATTGCCTGTATTGAAAAAACCATCGCCAAAGAAGACTTCCGTGGAAACGCCAAAAGATCATCCGGAAAGATCTTAAAAAAACTTCCCACACAGCTAGAAAAAATCGCTAACTCTGCCTTTTTGGCAAGTGGTCTTGATTATGCTGGGATCGATTTACTACTTTCAGATAAAGGTGAGATACTTCTTTTAGAGGTCAACCCGATTCCGGGTTTTGAGCAGGCGGAGGAGCTCTCGGGCAAAAATATCGCCCGAGAGTTGTTAATTCAATTAAAGTAGGTAATCAAAAATATTCGCCGGGATCTTTGTGATGTAGTAAAGCAGTTTTTTACCGAAACTGATCTGATAGAATTCAGCTTCTTTAACCGCTTTCGCAGAATCAAGGTGAATACTTCCTTCAATTCTCGAGTCGATATCCTTCTTCACTTCTGCTGCGAATTTCGGCGAGCCCTCACAAGCCACAATCATCTCAGAATTATAGTTGGCTGAGCGCGGGTCAACATTGTACGTCCCGATGATAACGTCTTTGTCATCAAATACGAAAGTTTTAGCGTGTACACCAAAGCGTGCTTTTCCAGCATGCTCATCCATTACATCGTATGACTTTGGCCTTTCCCCCTTAAAGATATGCGGAGTCAGCCCCTTATTCATCCAATTGTTGATGATGCTGTCAAAAGCGGCGTAAACATAAATAGCGTCAGTCGAATTTAAACTGTTAGTTAAAAGTGTAACATCAACCTTCTTATTCAGGGCCGTATCCAGGGCCTCAGCAAGCTCGTTGTTTACAATAAAGTAAGGTGAATCGATAACCACTGATTCGCTGGCCGCTTTGATACGGCTAAAGATATCATGCTTAAGAATGCGGTTCTCTTTTCTGTTTTCTTTTCCGATATTCGGGTACTCAGAGTGAAAACTCATTTGAGCGCACTCACCGCGGAACTCTTCCGAGAGCTCCTGCTTACCTTTTGCTCTGATATCTTGCTCCATCGCTGAGGCCATTGGAGCATTAACGAAGGCCTTCGCCTCATCAACTTTCGCCTGCCATGTCTTTAGGTCGTAATCAAAAGCGTTCGTATCCAGACCGGCTTCGCCTCTATTGTATTTTGCATCCCCTAAATCAGGCTTTCTTTCTCTTTCAACTCTCTTGCTCAGTTTTGCTGAGAATGTCTCGTGAAATGTTTTTTCGATTGAAGCGACGATTTCGCCTTGGATATGAATATCGCGGTCAAGGAAGTTATAGCCTTTGTCCAGATCGAAGTACTCGTCACCGATATTTCTTCCTCCAGTGATCGCCTCTTTTCCATCCACGATTAGAACTTTTCTATGATTTCTGTATTGCCCTGAGAATAGATTCAATGTCGCTGTCGTATTGAAGTACTTAACTTCAATTCCCTCTTTTTCTAATTCATGAGCGAAAAATGGACTCAGGTCCATCTTGACCATGAAGTAGTCCAGAAGGATTTTTACCTTCACACCCTCGCGTGCCTTTTTTACCAAGGCCTGGGTAAAAAGTTTTGCCGATTTGTCTGTCCTATAAATAAAGTATTCAACTTCAATTGATTTTTCAGCTCGCTCAATCATCTGAATTCGTTCTTCGAGTGAAGCAAGGCCATGGTTAAGAAGAACTACATCATGGGCCTTCGTACTCTTTACACTGAAAGCATCATTTTGTGCTGGTGCCGTTGCAGAAAAAGCGCCCATTGATAGTGACAGTAGAGACAATGTTAAAATTGTAGTCTTCATAATTCCCTTGGCAAACTGGCCAGTGATTAAACTTATTAGTCTAAGCATACAGTTCGTTTGGGCACTAAAGGGGGGTCTTGTAAAAGATTCAACCCCCTGTTAATTGTTTTGACAGGTCAGAATTACCCAATAAAGGGACGTATTTTCAGCCACTTGTTACCCTGTGCAGATATTAGTTTGACTCTTCATACTTTTATATTAGAATGCAATCTACGAGGACAACTTCATGTATATTTGTATTTGCAAAGGGATAACAGAAAAGATGCTGCAAGATCAGATCGGTGGATACAACCGCTCTGAGGAACAGATCTTGAAGAACCTGGGAATTGGCGATTCATGTGGAACCTGCGTGGTCGATGCCGTCAAAAAAATCCTCGAAACTCAGAACAATTTAGATTCCAAAAGCAAAAAATCCGACTCATAATTAATCCAATTTAAGTCAATCTTTATTGGAGATCAATTCATGAAAGGAAGCCAGGCCGTTATTGATGCCCTCAACTCTGTTTTAACCAAAGAACTCACAGCAATTAACCAATATTTTCTTCATGCCAGAATGTTACAAAACTGGGGATTGGATAAGCTTGGGCGTCTTGAATATAAGGCCTCTATTGATGAAATGAAACACGCTGATGAAATCATCAAGCGCATTCTTTTCCTTGAAGGACTTCCTAACCTGCAAAAGCTTGACCGCCTAAGAATCGGCCAGACTATTCAGGAAGTGATGGAAGCAGATTTAGAAGTTGAAAACGAAGCTGTTCCTCACCTGAAAAAATGCATCAAGCTTGCTGAGAATGAGTCCGATTATGTCACTCGCGACCTTTTCATGCACATTCTTGAGAGTGAAGAAGAGCATGTTGACTGGCTTGAGACTCAGCTTAGTTTATTAAAGCAAGTTGGTGTTCAGAATTATATTCAGTCGCAGATTGAAATGGAGAAGAGCTAAAAACTACTTTCTGTACACACACCTAAACCCCAAATGGGTCGAAGTGTGCGATGAAGGCTCATCCAGATAAAGTGAATAGACCCCGGCCAACAATGTGTTGGCCCAGCGTCCTCCGCGCATCGCTGCTCCACCATTTCCACCATGCCATTGACCTAGCCCCTGACTTGATAAATACCCGCCTGCAGATTGTAAATCGAGTGCGCCCACTGATCCCTCAAGCACGTTGAGCTCTTTAACAGCGTTTGTGGCATCCGTTGGCCCCAGAGTAAAACCCACATCGGATGAATCCCAATCCACCCATGACCAGACGTTGCCGCTGAAGTCCCAGATTATATTTCCGTTGGATAATTTAAGTGTTCTTCTCTCCTGCCATCCTGATCCAGCAGCGTCAGCAGCACTATTTCCCGTGCCATTATAAGAATCGGTTTCATCAGTCACGGCCAAAGAATTGTTAGGGGTTCCGTCAGAGTGCCCGCGCACGAACTGGCCTGTCCCCACAATTCCACTTGACCAGTTGTCAGTGACAGCTTCAGCGTTTCTGGCAATCGTCATCCATTCCGGGTTAGAGATAAGAGTGAAAGTACCGGTAAAACCGGTTTCAGTCATCGCCTCACATTTTCCCTGAGCAGTGGTTGCATCAAGACTGTCCCAAGGTACACCTGCTGCAGTTACAACCGCGGAGTCAGACGAGTTTTTAGCATGGAATTTAGCCACGCAAAAATCTTCAGTGGAAAAAGTTGTATTGCCAGGAACGAGTACAAAGTTGGTTGGACATGTCAGTGGATTGTCATTAATTACTTCCAGCGCTTTTGGTTTTTTGCATCCAAAAACTGACAGAAGAACAATGAATAGGATTAGCGTTTTTTTTTGCAAACAAAGGCCCAATTTTTGCGGTTTAAATAACTTATCGAATGATTCTAACAAAGCTTTAAAAAATTAAGCATTTCAAAAACTTAGCGCCTATTTTCATCATTTTTCACCTAGATATGTGCCTACTCGTGCAGGCGGTGGTAGAATCAATTTGAATCAAAGGGAGAAACTTATTAATACACTAAAGAAAAATTCACTCATACTTATCAGTTTTCCTGTCGGCAGCTACCAGTGTAATTGCTCTATCCTCTACTCTGAAAAAACCAGAGAGGCGATCATCATCGACCCGGGAAATGACCACGAATTCATTCTGAAAAAAATCAGCGACCTCAATATTAAAGTCAAAAAACTCATTCATACCCATGCTCACTTCGATCACATCGGCAGAAGCACCGAAGTTGCCAACGCCACAGGAGCGACTCTGCATCTGCATAAGGGCGATCAGTTTCTCTACGATGCCCTTCCCCAGCAAGGGATGTTCTTCAGGCAGATTGTCGGCACACCAAAGGCCATCGACTCCTACCTGGAAGACAATGAAGAATTCAGCTTTGAAGACCCGGAAATCAAAACTTTCCTGAAGACGATTCACACGCCCGGGCACACTCCGGGATCGTGCTCATTTTATACCGAGTATTTTGATGGGCCCGTGCTTTTTGCCGGCGATACACTATTTCAGCGCTCAATCGGCAGAAGTGATCTTCCCGGCGGTGATGGGCAGCTCATTATTAAGTCGATCAAAAACCGCCTGCTCACGCTACCGGATGAAACAGCGGTCATCGCGGGCCACGGCGATTCAACCCGCATCTATGAAGAGAAGAAGTACAATCCGTTTCTTTGTTAGCATTGACTAAAATTTTGACGGCCTTGTAAAAATGTCATCGAGAGCTTTATCCGATTCATGAACCGACATAAAATGGTCTCATGAAAAAGTTAATTATTGTATTCATCGCTTTATACTCTACTACTTCAATGGCATCGGTGCTGGAAGGAAACTATCTTTGTAAAAAAGGTTTTCTTGGGTTTACGGTGGTGGACTCTCTTTCAATTCAGACAGCAAAAAGCGGAAGCATGCATATCTATATGAACGACGCTGATTTTAAAATTTCACAAGACTGTAAGGTTCTGAATCAATCCGACATCAAAGGTGCGTGCGATTCATATAAAGATAAAATCGTGCTTACAAAAGTGGAACAGGGGTATAAAAATATGACCCTGACGACCACACTATCATTCGAAAAACTAGGCGACAAAGTCCTGGTCCGTGAAACAGAAAAAGAAACGGGCCGTGGAGAGGATTTAACCGTCCTTGTCTGCCGTCCTGTTGAATAACAACACTACAAACTTTTTAACCAATCGGCGAACAGATCTCAACCAGAAACCCATTCAAGTCGCGCACGTAACTTACTGTTTGTCCCCAAGGCTTTTGCACCGGTTTTTTCACTTCGATCGCTCCAGCACTAACCGCCTTTGCATGGGCCTCATCAACATTTGGTGTGACTAACCCGATCTCCATATCAGACGATTTAAATCCCGCTCGTCTTCCCTCAAATCCAATATCATTGGAGACGGCCATATTTAGACTGGCAAACGACAATGTGGTCGATCCCGTCTCAAGCTCTCCGTACTCATTTGATTCGTGCAAGAACTTGCGGACTAAACCAAAGGCCTCTTCGTAAAACTTGATTGTTTCCTCAACACTCTGAACATAATAAATCACATACCCTAATTTCATTAGGCGTGCTCCTTTACTTCCGGAAGTTTCATCACCATCAGAATCGGGATCAATAAGAAGGCAGCCCCGACAAAATAAGGAGCGGCCGAACCTTCCTTATAATAAATAATTGAAGCGGCAATTGGTCCCACCACTCTGCCGAGAGCTCCCAAAGAACGGAAGATCCCCACACTGTGCCCCTGCTTTTCTGCTGGAGTGTAAAACGTCACAAGTGTTGTTAAGCATGGAATGACCATCGAAGACCCTACAGACAAGAAGAAAAGTCCCGCATAAAGCATCCACTGTGAATAGGCCAGAGCAATAAGAATTAATCCAGGGATAAGTGAGAACAGACCAATCAAAGTCATTTTCTTTTCACCAATCAAATGAGCGCGACGACGAACAAATCCACCTTGAACCATGGCCAGGATAAATCCGATATAGATAAACAAGTAAGCGTTCTGCATTGAGGTGTAGCCAAGTCTTTCAAACGCTAGGAACGTCAGCGTAAACTCCATTCCTGAAAAGGCAGAAATAAAGAGGAAGTTTCCAAAATTGACTAAGTTTACTCCCGGGAAAGGAAGGGGCTTAAAAATCTTTAATGGATTTGCACTTCTTTCCGTATGAATTGTTCCGCGTTTTTCTGGCGGAAGTGATTCTTTAAATCTTTTTGAAACCCAAACCACGTTGAAAGCGGCCAGGAAAAAAGACAAGGCGGCCGGCATAGAAAATGGATTTATTCCATAAGCAACTAACGAAGGATATATTTTGGTCAAATCAATCAGGGAGAGAATCCCCCCAATCGCCGGTCCCACTACAAATCCTAAAGCAAATGCAATTCCGATTGTGGCCATTCCTTTAGAGCGGTTTTCGGCAGTCGTAATATCGGCCACGACGGCTGTCGCAGTAGAAATATTTCCTCCCATTATCCCGCCGATGATTCTAGCTATGATAAGCAAAGTAAATGATCCGGAGAAAAACCAAAGGACATAGCTGATAGCAAGCCCTGTAAGCGAAATAAGTAACACTGGTTTTCGACCGATCCTATCTGAAAGACTTCCCCACATTGGAGCGGCAATGAACTGTAGCAGCGAATAAAGGGCCCCTAAAATCCCTCCGAATAAAACAATCCCTGAAAAGACTCCCGTTCCATCTGTGTATTGAGAGATCGTTTGAATTGAACCAAAAATCGCCTGCAAAAACACGTTGTCCGCATCAGTCGTTAAGTAATGTTTTGCCAGGCTTGGAAATAACGGAAAGATAATCGAAAAGCCAACCAGATCAAGGAAGATAGTTAAGAAAACAATTTTTAAAGAAGATTTGCTATCTGTTGACAACGGCGTGCTCTTCATTTTTAGCTCTTCTTTTTTCATAACTTCAAATTCCCTATAGTCTGCTTTTTCTAATGTATAAAAATCTTTTTCTCTGGTTTCAATACCGGCCACACACTGGTTTTCTACGAAGCCCGCAAAATCCTTGCACCACTCTTCATCATCGTTCAAGCATGGAATGAAATGGATATCGCCGCCCTCTTCCTGGGCCGTGTGTTTTAACTCATGCCCCAATTCATCCAGAGTCTCCAGGCAATCAGCAACAAAACTCGGCGAATAAACCGCCAGATTTTTCTCTCCACCTTTTACCAGCTTCACCACCGTGTCTTCAGTGTATGGAGTTAACCATTCTTCTGAGCCAAAACGGGACTGGAAAGTCATAGTGACTTTATCCGGCGAGATATTCTTTAACTTTGATCGCAGAAGAAAAAATGTTTCGTAACAATGTTCGTAGTAAACATCCTCTTTTTGCACCACTCGTCTTTTTTGGATTCCATGAAAAGTTAAAAGCAAGCGGTCAACAGAGACACCTTGCTCTTTAAACTTCAAGAGATACTTATCGATCTGCTTAGCGCTATTGTCGATGAAAGCTCTCGTCGTATGGAAGTTTGTCACCACGCTGATTTCCGGAATCTTCACGCGGGTCTTATAAACATGGGCCAGTCCATCCAATCCTGAAGCGATGGTCGACTCCGAATACTGAGGGAACATCGGAATGACTTTGAGTTTGGTGGCCGGGTTCGGGTCCTTCTCCCAGTTGTCCCAAACTTCACTCACGCGGGGCTCAGAAAGCAAAAAGGCGTGGTTGACTTCAACCTTCGGCGACTTAAGAAAGGTGCGCACTCGGTCGGTAAATTGTTTAGTGATGGTCAAAAGCGGGAAAGACTTCCCGTCCCAGATGCGGGAATAAAGCTTGGCCGAGCGCTTAGGGCGAAAAGGCAGCACAAAGAGGTATAAAATCGTCTTCCATAGGAGCGGATTGATATCCACAACTCTTGGATCGGCTAAAAACTCCTTTAAAAACGCCCTGACATCGCTGACTTTAGGGCTTTTTGGGGAACCTAATTGGACAAAAACAACTTTTGTTTTTCCTTCACTCACGGGCTTTATTCCTCGGGCTTAAAATGGTATAAAAGTAATATCAGATGATGAACTATTAGACCATGGAAACCCTATGAAAAAGAGCAAGAATACTGCTTCGAAATCCACTAGACAGAAAGAGCTTAAGAACTTTGCGTTAGGAGAGACTCACACGGACTACCCTACAACTTACGCGCCTCATGTTCTGGAGGCCTTCGACAACAAGAACCCTGGAAAGATCGCCTGGACAACTTTTGTATGCACAGAGTTCACTTCTTTATGCCCGAAAACTAGTCAGCCAGATTTCGCCAAAATTTTCATCAACTACATTGCTGATAAAAAAATGGTCGAGTCAAAATCACTGAAGCTTTATTTATTCAGCTTCAGAAACCACGGTGACTTCCATGAAGACTGTGTTCAGAAAATCTGTGACGACCTGGTGAAACTGATGAAGCCTCAGTATATTGAAGTCATCGGCGAATTCACTCCACGCGGCGGGATCGCTATTTTCCCTTACGCAAGTTATTCATCAAACGATAAAAAGTTCACCGCTATCCGCGACGAGCGTTTATTAAATTATGCTCCTGGAAAATATTCCATGGACCTTTCAAAATTATACTAAGGAAAGCTTATGGGTATTGGATTAACAGAAGGATTATTGATTGCGGCCATCGCACTTTTACTTTTTGGCGGAAAGAAAATTCCTCAACTAGGACGCACATTAGGTGAATCGATCAAAGGATTTAAGGAAGGAATGAAAAATGAACCTAAATCCAATGAAGTTTTAGAAGAAAAAAAAGATAAAAAAGACTCTTAATTTATTTGCATACAATCGTGTCGTCGACGTCCCTTCCCCAGCGAAGCCCCTCGAAGACACGAACAATGTCCTCACCAACCTTCGTCGTCTTCACATCCATTACACCTAAGAACTGCCCATCGATGAATGAAGTTGTGTGCTCCATTAAAGCACCATCTTTGCACGTGACTGTAGTGGCATTCAGTAATGTGATCCCGGAATTTTGATCCACGATCATCTCTCTGCGGGATTTCCCATCAGCGATAAATTTTTTAACCACCTCACCTTCATTGTAATCAGCGACGAAATGATAAGTTGTAACGAAGTCCACCGTTTCTTGAGTAATGACTTGATTCTCATTTCCTGAAATCTGCCCGGTGGTAGAGCGGCAGATTTTAGTGATACTACTTAAGTCAGGGCAAGCTGAAAAAGCAGGTGAACTTGAAAGAAGTAAAACAGCGATGATCGCACGCATAGATGGCCCCTTATTTTTTTGAATGCTCTTCAACCATTTTCAGCACTAGCGCCTGATCCCGCGGGATCTGGTCTTTTAATTTAAAACAAGTGTGAACTAAATCCTCATAGGCCACAGTGATGCCTTTCTTCAAGAGCAGTGTCGTCGCATATCTGACTGCGCGGTCAACCAGCTTATTGTTGCTGGCGCGAACCCAGGTCATCAGGTTTGATTCATACCTGCCGATCCTGCCCATGATGGTGGTGGAGAGATTGTTTAAAAGGATTTTTAGAATCATGTGTGCTGAAAGGAAATTCAAATTCCCCAATGTGATTGTATGTTTCAAATGATCCAGCTCAAAGCGAATCTCGTTTAATTCATGATAAAAATACACCTTAAAATGATGGTGCTTGTTTTTTACGTACTCTGCCCTGATCTGCGGGAAATTCTGACTGATATCAAATCCCATTAGTCGCTCGCCAGTGGTTTGAGCTGTCACTTCCGGCCAGTAAAATGTGCGAGGGTCGCGCTTTAACAACTCTCTCCATGCTTCCTGATTGGTTTTGGCACGAGAGAAATACAAGTATGAAAGAGAAGGGTTCTTGTGCGATTCATGCTGATTCTCAAACGGGTACAAACTAAAAGTCGGTGATCTCTCCGTTGTGTCTGTCAAAATGCTGATGCCCAGGTAAGAGTCCGTCTCATAAAGAAGGTAATCCCCTTTCTGATAAATTTCGCTCTCTCTTTCAATGAATGGTTTCAGGAAACCGAAATCAGTGGCCTTTAAAAAAGCGAGCATTGAGTCCGCTTCCTTATCCATCTGAGAATCGTCCTCATTGTAAAACCACATCGCAAGCCCGACTGCGTACATTAAAATAGTCGTCGCCTGCATGCGAGTGCTACCGGTTAAGGCCATGGGGCCCACCGTTAAATTGATCTTGTTAATTTTCGGATTTTCGATAACCTTTTTTGATCTCTCGGCCGTGGCCATCAAAATATCATCAGGGTTGCAGTAGAGAAAAAAAGGCGAATTTGAACTCACTCTTGCCGCCGCTTCCGTCGCTCCGATCACAAACGGAGTCTCTCCACCTTCTGTGGTCGAAATCAGAAGGTCCCCTTCCTTAAATCCCAGCTCCATTAATTGGCGCTCTCCAAATTCAGGAAAATCCTCAAATTTTTCCACTGAATGAATCAAGGCCACGTCTCCGCCGGCCATGAAGCTCACCACGCGCTCTTTTAGCCCGCCATGATTTTCGTGCTTGTGTCTCCAGATCGTTTCAAGCGCCAGCGAAAGTCTTCCGGTGGCCCCGCAGCCGCAAAGAAAAATATTTCCTCCACGGGAAATGGTGCTGGCCACTTTTTCTTTGAGCATTTTTAAATGCGGCAGGCTTTCTTTGACTTTCAAAAAGACATCGACATCAATTTCTTTGATGGTACTGATCGCCTGAGCGATATTATTTTTAGCGTCGTCTGAAAGATGAATCGTTTTCGGATGCGGGGACTCTGTCGGAAGTTTTCCAAGTTTGAATTGCCCGCAAATTTTTAAGAATTCTTCGGCGCCCTGTTTGGTAAGAGCGTCCTTTTCTTTTGATGTGTCTTCCATGAACCTTCATCTTGATTTTAGAGTTTAATGTCCTTTTTAATTCTCTCTAAAATTTCATCGAGGTCAAATGGTTTTAAAATAAGTCCGTGTCCTCCTGCTGCGCGAATCTCTTCCTCTGTCACATCAAAAGCTCCAGTGAAAAGATAGAAGACTGGCATGGTTTGATAATAGCTTCTTAGATTTGAGAGAAGCTCCATCCCCGACATCTCTCCCATGTTCGAGTCAGAAATAATCACCTGGACATTGCTGTTGGCCTTGCAGATTTCCAGCGCCCGGGAGCCGCAATCGGCAACTTCAG
>JBEIPI010000084.1:0-13266 GCA_040377165.1 Bacteriovorax sp. | reverse complement strand
GCGCTATATAAAAAGATCTCTCTCTTAGGTGAGATGTCTTTGAGACCAGTTGTCACTTTTGACCAGGCCGCGGGAAAAGAAAGTTCAAGCGTAGGATCAATAATATTTTTTCCCAAGACTCCCATTAATAGAGTCGGCAGATGCAAAAAAGCATGTGAGTCATCAACATGTGACGTTCTTACGGTTAGCTCATGGCAATAGACGCTGTATGAAAGAGTGAAAGAATCAGCATCTTTATTAGTGCTTTTTAAATCACTTTTTGACCAATCGATATTAAAAACAGAAACATCAGTCTGTTCTAAAAAAAGTCTTTCACCAGTTAGCGTTTCTGCTTTTAAGTTTGATAAATGACGAGAATATTCACGAATTAAATATGAACCGGGAGACCAGCGCGGGAGAAAAAAGTCCAGCGATTTTTCACTAGAATCCTTTTTTCCTTGAATAACAACTCGAACTTGGTGCGTCGAAGGTGTTTCAATGACTAATTTATACGCAAGCTTCATAAAAAATTTCCTTTTTTGACTTGTAAATTCTTTTTTGGTTGGATAGTTACTGATGTCACATACAATAACACTAACAACTAATTTCCGCATGGGATTTTCACATGGGTTTTAAACAAAATAAGGTTAACAAGGACTTGGTCCTTCCACCTGTAATCATGTTTACTGAGCGTGCCCTAAGTCAATTAAAATTAATCATCGACAACGATTTTACCTTGGCGGGTAAATACTTTCGTATCGTCGTAAGTGGTAAAGGCTGCGAAGGCTTTACCTATGCTGCGGGTTTTACCGACCTTCAGGAAGATGATTTTCAGGTTCGTATTGCGAACTCAGAAGACGATATTTTAGTTATCATCGATCCATTTGCAGCTTTCTATTTGCAGGAAGCTTGTGTGGATTTCATCCAGGATTTTAAACAGGACGCTGAAGGCTTCGTGATCACGAATCATTCTCAAAGTGAGTTCAAGGGAAAATTCTGGAGAGCAAGTCCGGAAAAAACTCCACCAGTAAAAGAAGGAGTTTAAGATGCTCGACTTCCGTTATTTAAAAGCATTCATGCTTACTGCCAAGTACGCCAGCTTCTCCAAGGCGGCCGAAGAGTTAAATATCGCTCAGTCAGCGGTTTCCCGTCAGATTAAACTCCTGGAGGACTCACTTCAGGAAGAACTGATTATTCGTTCAAGTAAAAAAGTTATTCTTTCTGAAAAAGGAAAGGAGCTCTACCAGGCTTCACAAAGCTTTGAGAAAACATCACTTCAGATTTTTCAGCGCGAAGACCAGCTTCCGCTCTCAATCGGGATTCTGGAAGGACTTCTAAAAAATTGGTTCACTCCACTTTTGACGGAGTACCTTAAAGGGCAAAAACGCGACGTCACTGTTCACGTGGCAGATATGCCCGAACTTAAGGCCGGAATTGAAGAGAGCAAATTTGATGTGATCTTCGGTGTGGAAAATATCCAGTCTGAACTGGTGACTTCACTAAAACTTTTTGAAGAAAAACTGGTGCTTATTTCCAAGAATGAACTCAACAGAAAAAAACTCAACGAAAACCGCTGGGTCGTTTTCTCAAATAACGATCACCTTTTCAAAATCTCAAAAGCAAAAAGTGACTCTATCATTATGGTTGATTCATTCACTGCCATCATCTCATTGGTAAAAAATGATGTGGGTATAGCGGTTGTGCCGGATCACTTAATTAGAAAAGAGGACAAGCTTGAGGTTCAGGAAGTTCCGGGGCTGCCTTCATCTCAAATTTACATGAGTACGCTGAATTATAAGAAGATGCCTGAGAGAATCAAAGCGCTTTCAGATATCGTCCGCAAGAAGTAGTTTAATTCGCTTTCTTCAGTTCGTGCAAAGGCTTCATCTTCACGTTGTCCAGGCTCTCGAAGTAGTCATGGAAATAGCCGTTAAAATAGTCATTGGCCTTTTTAAAGTCTTCACTTTGAGTGTTGAACAGGTTGATTGCGCTGTATGGACTGGCATCATAAGGCCCGAATCTTCCGGCCTGTGTGATAAATACCATGATGTCTTTTTGGCCTTTTTTATAAGGCATATAAGTTTTAATCCATGTATCCACATCTACCTTTCTTCCAAGGTTAGTGTCTAAAACCATCCATCCTTTTTCCGTGTAAACCATCGTGGCCACATGGTGACCCCAAACCCCCATGTCTCCTGCGATCCAGATCTTTTTTACCAGGTCTGGGTGAATGTCTCTGGCGATCGCTTCCATGTGGGCGATTGTCGCGCGGCCAAAGCAGAAACCAATAGTTCCTTTAGTGTCATAACAATGGTGGTTTTTATGAACGCCTGAATTCTCCATTGCCAGATAAATCAAATCCGCGTCGTCCTCAGTGATTTTCTCGATTTTTCCCGCTATCTTTTTGACGACGTACTGATCTTTCATCAGCTTTTTGATGTTTTCATTATTCTTTAAAATCTCTTCGTTTTTAATCTGCTGTTGGATATGAATTAAGTTAGTACCGCCATAAAGAGCTTCGAGCTCACTTAGATTTTTTGCCTTCGAATACTCCCAGGCCGCAGGGCCGGTGTGAGTCTTATAGTTCATAATATTCGTCATGGCCTCAAAACAAGTTTGAAAGCTCGCCGGCCCACGGCCATCTGCCTCAACCGTCTTTACCGGTGCAACTGAGCAGCTAATAAATGATAGGGTGACCAGAATAAGAAATAGTATTTTCATAGCTACTTCATCGGTTAAGGTGTCGAGAGCTTTAATAACAATTCTTTGATCTTGGCAGCACTCTTCCGTCTTCGCAGAGATTTAATTCCGAATGCTTACCCTTTCCCGAGTAGGACTGTAGGTTATATTTTACTGTCTTTGGACTGATTCTTCCAAGCCTGTCTTCGGTTCCAATGCTCCATCTCACTTCCAGCTGCTTTGGACTCTCTTCACCGAAAGCAAAATAAACCCCTTCTTCATTCTGTGAAGGAAGTGAACCGTAAGCGTAATTGGCCTCACCAAAATAAGTGTTCTTGGAAGTTTTTAAAACAAATGTTGAAGAAATCCCGTGGTAGTTGGATTTTTTTCCCTGCAAATGAAAGCGCATCGAATTTTTTCCCTCACGCTTTGTCTGATTTTCAAAAACATAAATCCTGGTGTTGATATCCCCTGCGCGGACTTTGCTTTGGCCGGAAATAAAATCCATCACACCATCACCGTTCAAATCAATCGTAATCATCCCCGAGGGATTCATCAGGTTAATTCCTAACTCGCGCGCTTTATCTTCATAGGCGTGATCGCGCTGTTGCTCAAAGAAAACCAGTCGTGATGATGGAGGAAAACCGGAGTTGCCAATGATTAAATCCGCCAGCCCGTCGAGATTGTAATCTATCCATAGCCCTCTTCTATTGCCTTCTGACCAGTTTTCTTTTTGATCGAGCTGATAGAACTCAGACCTGAAAAATTTTGGCGGAAAGGTCTTGGAAGAGCCAGTCAACATCGCCGATTTATCGCGCGCTTCAGGGTCGCTGTCTTTTGAGAGGTTGCCGAGAATAATATCTACCAGGCCATCGTTGTTGTAGTCGCCGCAGAGGCTGAAAAAAGAGTTACCTCCTCCTCTCGAGTCCGCTGTGCCTTCATTGTCGGCGGCATAACCGGTCTCGTTGGCGTAATTAACGAAATTTTTCCCGTCAATATTGAGCCAAAGTTTATTATAATAACCGTTAGAATTGTTGGTCATCACATCTGGAAGCCCGTTTCTATCAACATCACAAATACTTGCACCGAATGTCGGTGTCGCATTCGGGTAATTCTTCTCACTCTTGCTGTAGTCGTACTCACCTTTTAGTTGTCCACTGACATCAGTGAACTCAAAGGCCTTTCCCTGAAGAAGGTAATCTGTCACAGGTTTTGGATTGTTGTCTTTTTGCGAAAACCAATTGGCGAGATAAAGGTCGATTTCTCCATCGAGATTATAGTCGAAAGGGACAATGCTCGCCGTAGGAAGAACTCCGGTTGGGAGCATTGTTCGGGCCTGGTAACGAAGCTCACCTTTTTCGATGACTCCCTTGTACACCCGCCCTGGGTATTGGGTCATCTCACTTTTTTGGTTGAGATTCCCTACAATCACATCATAGACACCATCGCGGTCCATATCGACAAAGTTCAAATAACTGGCGCGGACAATTTCATTGAAAGGGTTTTCACTGAGTTTGAACTTCATTTCTCTTTTGTTAAACAAGTAGAACTTGGGAGAAGTGTAGAAATCATCAAGAACCACCAGATCGGTCGCACCGTCGTGATTGACGTCCACCGCATATAGGTGAACCGCTGAAACATCCTTAAGCCCATATTCTTCGGCCTTGTCGACGAATATCGCCCCCGATCTCTCCGGGGTAATATCGTAAGGAATGGACTGCTCACGCGGACCAAGATCCTTAATCGCCTGAATCTTTTTTTCGGCACAGCTGGCGAGAGTTACCGCCAGCAGCGCTAATAAAAGTTTTGAATTAGAAGTCGATGATATCAAGTCCGTAACCGCCATTCTTCACTACTGATTCAGAAATCTTGATAACGTTCTTGTCGTTGTTCTTGGCCATCGCCTTCAGGTTTCTTTTGATTTTTCTTCCTGAATCATTGCAAATGTATTTCGTTAAACGAAGAACATAATCCTTCTGCTCCTGAGTGGCCTTTGAGCTATTCAGGATGGCCGTCGTTCTTGAGATCGTGGCCAGGATGATATAAAGATCGATAACCATATCGGCCAGTCTTCCTTGTGGAAGTTCGTTGTCGATGATTTTCTTTCCGTATTTAATAAGTGTGTCTTCAACCGCGATAGCGAACTTGCCGAGCATTGAAGAGAATTTCTCCGCCTGCTCTTTTAGCTCAGGGTGAGCTTTTTGAAGAGTTTTTGATCCCATCATGTGCGACATTCTCTTTCTGGCAAACTTAGTGAAAACTCCCAATGACTTGATCGGGTCCTGAAGCGCTTTAGAAACATCTGTGATTTTTCCCAGCTCTTTCATTTCCTCTGACGGTCCTCTCACTCCAGATAAAGCAAGAAGTGCTCTCAGGATTTCATTGGTTCCTTCGAAGATCATGTTGATTCTTGAATCACGCATGATTCTTTCATATGGATACTCTTTCATGTAACCGTTTCCGGCCGCGATTTGCATCGCCATATCGATTGTCGCCCAAAGAGACTCTGATCCGTAAACTTTACAGACCGCTGTCTCCATATAGTAATCATTCATTCCTTTGATCATGTTTCCTGTTGTCAGATAAACCATGCTCTCAGCTGCGTAAGTCATCGCCGCCATTTTTGTCAATTTATCCTGGATCAATCCGAACTCTGCGATCGGACGATCGAACTGCTTTCTGTTAGTCGCGTGGTTTGTCGCCATTTCAAGAATCATCTTCATTCCGGAAACACACCCTGCTCCCAGTGAAAGTCTTCCCGAGTTAAGCACGTTCATGGCGATCTTGAATCCTTTTCCTAACTCACCAAGAATATTTTCTTTCGGCACAATAACTTTATCGAAATAAACTGCGCGAGTTTCACTTGCACGGATCCCCATTTTGTTTTCTTTTTCACCGAATGAAAGCCCGGCACTGCCGCCTTCTACGATGAAACAGGAAATTTTTTCCACAGTTTTGCCGTCAATCACATGGTCGGTTTTACAGAAAACAGAATAGAATCCCGCTAAACCACCGTTGGTGATCCACAATTTTTGACCGCTAATAGTGTATGTTCCGTCCTTATTGTCGACGGCTTTTGTCTTAATTGAGTAAGCGTCCGATCCCGATCCCGGCTCAGTCAAACAGAAAGCGGCAATCACTTCACCTGAGGCCAGGCGCGGAAGCCATTTTTTCTTTTGTTCAGGCGTCCCTTCGTTTAAAAGCGCTCGGTAACCAATTGACTGGTGGGCCCCGATCATAGTCGCAACTGATCCATCATGACTTGCCACTTGTGCGAACACGCGACAATAAAGTGAGTAATCAAGACCCAGCCCCCCTAAATCCTCAGGAACACCAAGGCCTAAAAGACCCATCTCTGCCAATCCCTGGATCACTTCTTTTGGAAGGTGAGCTTCTTTATCAAATTTCTCACCGTTAATATTGTCTTTAGCGAACTGGTCTACAGCTGCGGTCATTTCCTTCGACATCTCAACTTGAGCGTCTGAAAAATGCGGGTATGGAAAAACCAGGTTTTCGTTGATTTCACCAAAGAAAAAAGAGCCTACTACTGATTCGAACTGCGGATTACTTGCCATTTTTGATCACCTTTTTAGTAAATATGAAGAGCGTTTTGAATGTAATACGCTTACTAGGATACTCAATCTTTTTAAAAAGAGAAATGAAAACAAACAACCAATCTTTTTGATCGGAATTAGAATTTTATTGCTACTCGTCTCGTAACTTCTTAGAATAGAAGAATAACTATTATTTTGATCCACCATGGATGGTGAATTTGAAAGCTCTATTTAAGTCTCTCAAAGTTAACACGGACGTTTTATAAAAATGAAAAAGTTTAATTTCAATTTTAAATTTCTGGATCGCTTCAAAAAATCCCACCACGAACCGGAATCGGAGATTGAAGAAAACGCGCATGAAGTTGAAACTGATGACGACAATGCGACCTCTACCTCCAGTCACGTTTACTCTGAATCCCACAATGAAGACTCCTACTCTGACGACAATCCTGAGGAATTTGCCGAGAAAACTCTAAGTAACTTTAACCTTAGTAAATTCAGGGAAGAAAATCAGCATCTCGTCAATGACAACATTGGTGAAGATAAAACCGATCACAACATCTCATACGAGGAACTTGACCCTCCAGGAAAACCTGAAGTGGCCAGCAAATTCAGGTTCAAATTCCCTAACTTAAAGAAGTTCAGCAGCGATAGAAATTTAAAAGAGCGCTTCTCAAATGCCTCTCCAATGAAATCCATTGATAAATTCAGCTGGAACGATTTCATCCTGAAGCTCTTTTCTCCCTACACTCGTGGAAAAATCCACGGGGCCTTTGTAATTCTTTTGGTCGTGACATTCACTTACCTGATCGGAAAAAGCATTGCCTTATTCATGGGCCGTAGCACTCCGATGGTTTCAAGTGTAAAAAGCAATATCTCGACACCGATTGAAAAAGCGGACACTACCGTTCAGGACATCAACCGCATTTCATCGACTAACCTCTTCAACATCAAAGAAAGCGACAAAGTCGACACGAAAAAAGTCCAGATTGATATCGCCAGTATCGTTTGCGTGGATGCAGAGAAACCGACCTCTGAACCACTTAAACTTCTCGACACCATCGTGCTTCAGGACTCTGTGAAATCCGTGGCCTCTGTGCAGGTTCGAGGCAGCAGTGACCTGGTTAATGTCAGAGAAGGTGAACAGCTAAACAATGCTGTTGAAGTGGCGAAGATCAACCGCATGAAGGTCATTCTTAAAAACCTGACTACCGGAGACTGTGAATACGTGGCAAGTGAAGGAGAAGAAGCTCCGTCAATGCCGCCGATGCAAATCCTCTCTCCGAAGGCCGGTCAAAAGTTATTTAAGAGCTCTAACCCAAGCATTAAAAATGTTGGAAACAGCTTCAAAATTAAGCGTCAATTCCGCGACAAAATGATCAGCAACATGAGCGAAGTCCTGACACAGGCCAAAGCAGTGCAGATCACCAATCCGGATGGCTCTTTATGTTTTAAAATGACAGAAGTTGTTCCGGGAAGCGTCTACTCACAACTAGACATCCAGAATGATGACATTATCTGCAATATCAATGGCAAGAAGATCGAGAACCTGAACGAACTGATGGGACTACTTGGAAGAATCAAGGAAATTGACCAATTCCAGATCGGGCTTAGAAGAAACGGGATGAATGAAAATAAAGAATACGGATTTGACTAAAAAATATTTAATCGGAAACAAATGATGAAAAAAAATGTTTATCTGACAAAAGCTTTGACTGCCTCTCTCCTTCTTTCAAGCGTTGGATTGTCGCCAGAAGTATGGGCGCAATTTGATAAATTTAAAAGCAGGACGAAATTCAACAGACCAGGAAGCGGATCTGCCAAAGGTGTAAATACTCCTTCGGACATTTCAGTCCCTGACACCGGAAAATCGGCAAGCTCACTTTTAGAAGGCGACACCACCAACTTCGCTCCAGGTGATGATGAAGGCGGAGATGATGTGGCCGATGAGGGAACGGACTCGTTTGAAGAAAGCTCAGGTGGCAGCTCTGGCGGGTCTGATACATTCGGAAGAAAGAGAACCGGTTCTGCAAGCCCAACAAAAACCGATAAAAAATATGTAAACTTAAATCCTGAGACTGCTTTCGGGCCTGAAGTTGTAACCAGCTTTGACTTCCCGAACGTAAGCATCCTTGATTTAACTAAACACATGCAGAAACTCACTGGCCTTAACCTGATCCTTGATAAGGACATTAAAGGAAAGATCTCTATTTCATCACCTACTCCGATCACTATCGGAGATGCATGGAAGGCTTACCTTCAGGCGCTTTCAATCAATGGTTACTCGCTGGTTAAGTCAGGCGCTTTTTATACTATCGTCAACAACCGCGATATCCGCTACTCCCCAACAACGATGTACACTGGGACCTACACGCCTAACACTGAAAACTATGTTATGCAGATTATCCCGCTTAAGCACGTTAACTCAAGAGAAGTTGCGAACTCTTTCCGTCCTTTTATGTCTCGCTATGGAAGAATCATCGAGATTAAACAAACCAACACGGTCATTGTTCAGGAAACTGGAACACACATCAACCGTTTGATGAAACTCATTAAGTTTATCGATATCCCAGGCCACGAAGAGTCTCTTCAAATTATAAAAGTGAGAAACTCTTCAGCACAGGAAATCGCCAACCTTCTGGATAAAATCCTTAAAGGTGGAGCCCAGGCCGGAGCACCAAGAGCAAACACTGGTGTTTCTTCTTCAAGCGGAACTTCCCAGTCGAACATCTCACGCATTATCGCAGAGCCTAGAACCAATTCGATTATCGCGATGGCCAACTCTGAAGGTGCGCGCGAGCTTAGAGGTTTAGTAGAAAAGCTGGATGTAAAAGTTGTCGCTGCCGGCTCAGGACAAATCCACGTTTATTACCTGAACTACGGCGACTCTGAAGCCCTTTCGAAAACACTTTCATCCCTGGTTGGAAACGCTCCAAGGTCAGGAGCAGCTGGAGGCTTAACCCGCTTCACTTCACCAACTAGTGGAACTGCAACAACTGCTACACTTTTTAACAGCGAAGTGAAGATCACTTCCGATAAAGAGAACAACGCCCTGGTTGTCACGGCTTCCCCTACCGACTATGAAACTGTAAAGACTGTTATCGCCCAGCTCGATATCCCTCGCGACCAGGTTTATGTTGAAGGTCTGATGATGGAAACTCAGGTCAACAAAGGAAACGGTTTCGGGATCAGCTTAATCGGAGCTTACGGTTCAGGTGAAACACAAAAAGTTGGATACGGTAACACCAGCGATCTTCTCTCTTTAATGACCAACAACATCACCAATCTTTCAGGGTTGTTTGTGGGTGCCGGAGTGGGAAGAAAAGTCGACCTGAAGATGCCTGATGGATCAACGAAACAAGTAAACTCAGTCAACGGTCTCATCACAGCGATCGCCAACCACGGGACCACCAACGTTCTGGCGACTCCACAAATCTTAACGATGGATAACGTGGAAGGGGTTTTCGAAAGTGGTGAGCAGGTTCCTACTTCTGAAATCACTAACGCTTCAAACGGTACAACTCAAACGACGACAAAAATGCAGAACGTGAAGCTTTCTTTAAAGATCACTCCGCAAATCAATAAGGTCACTCGTTTTGTTAAACTTAAAATCGACCAAAAGATCCAGGACTTCTCTGACCGCCCTCTTCCAACCAACGTCACTGGCGGGGTTGGGATCGCGGAACGCGCACTTGCGACAACAGTTGTTGTCCGCGACAAAGATACCATCGCCATGGGTGGTTTAATGCGCGATAAAGAAAGTCACACTATCAACAAAGTTCCACTATTGGGAGATATCCCGGTGCTTGGATGGTTATTTAAGAACTCAAGAAAGAGCGTAGAAAAAGTGAACCTACTCTTCTTCATGACACCAAAAATCCTGGCGTCGTATGAAAAAACAAACCCGGAAAACGTAAAAGACCTGCTTAACCGCCGCCAATCTCACTTAAAGAACGTGGTGGGAGAAGACGATGCTTTTGCGACAACGGTAAAAGGGCTTTACGACAAAGCTAAAAAGCAAAGTGAAGGACCGCTTTACGATACGACTGAAACTGAAAAGTACAAGACCCGCAACGAAGCAATCGGTAGTGATATCCCATCGGTAGACGCTGTCGACAGTACCCCGGACTATCAGGACATTATTAAGAAGGCCGAGAATAAAGACTCTGCCAGTGAAACAGTAAGTTCAGTACAGTAAAAAACGAAAAGGAATGGATAGTGAAAATAACTGATCATATGCTAGAGAAAGTCGAAGGCCAGAAAGAGAAAATCGGCCAGCTTCTTTTAAAGCACACATCATTGACTGATTCACAACTGGAAGAGGCGCTGGACATCCAACAGGAATCCGGAATGCTTCTGGGTGAGATTCTTTTAAAGAAGAATTACATCCACCCGCACGACATTATCAAAGTGATCTGCCACCAGGTTGATATCCCCTACATGACCGAGCTTAAGCTTGAGGAGATCGACCCGAATCTCACGATGAACATCTCCATCAACTATGCTAAAACCCACGAAGTCCTGCCGATCCTGGAGACAGAATACTCGGTGACTTTGATGGTGACTGACCCTTTCAACTTCGATGCGATCAATGACATCCAGGAAATCTTCAAGAAGGAAGTGAAGCTTGTTGTTTCATCTCCGCTTAAAGTTCAGGATGCCATCAACCGCGTTTATGAACGCGCCAACAGAAACGTGGTCGACTCTATCGAAGGTGACTTCGATGAGAACCTTGACCTCGACGGCCCGATTGACATTCTTGAGGCCGGGGCCGATGAAGCGCCGGTTATCCGTTTCGTAAACTCGATTATCTTCCGCGCCATCAAAGAGCGCGCCTCAGATATTCACATCGAGCCTTACGAGAAGGAAGTTGTTTACCGCTTCCGTATCAACCGAGTGATGAGAGAGATTCTGCGCCAGCCGATCAAAACTCAGGCCTCAGTAACTTCACGTCTAAAAGTTATGACTAAATCCATGGACATCGCTGAAAAGCGTCTTCCTCAGGACGGTCGTATTAAAATTAAAATGGCCGGAAAGGACATCGATATTCGTGTGAGTGTCGTCCCTATTCAAAACGGTGAGCGTATCGTAATGAGGATTTTAGAGAAGTCCAACAATACACTCTCACTTGAGGCCCTTGGCTTCCACGGCAGAAACTTAAAACTGCTTGATGAACTTTCACAGAGAAAACACGGTGTCGTTTACGTTTCGGGACCTACCGGTCACGGAAAGACGACGACACTCTTTGCGATGCTCGACCGTATCAATACACCTGATAAAATGATCATCACAGTTGAAGACCCGGTGGAAATTGAGCTTCAGGGTATTTCGCAAATCCAGGTTAATCACAAGATTGAACTAACCTTCGCCAAAGCACTCCGCTCTATTCTTCGTCAAAACCCGGACGTTATCATGGTCGGGGAAACCCGCGACTTGGAAACAGCGGAAATGGCGATTCAGGCCTCGTTAACAGGTCACTTTGTTCTCTCTACCATTCACACCAACGATGCCTCATCCGCACCAAACCGTTTGATTGATATGGGAGTTCAGCCATTCTTAATTGCGTCTTCACTGGCCGCTGTTTTGGCCCAAAGACTTATCCGTACTCTTTGTAATGAATGCAAAGAGCCTTACACTCCTACTGAATATGATTTTCAAATGCTCGACGTGCATTCGACTCCTCCTGAAGCAACTTTTTATAAAGCTAAGGGATGCCCGAAATGTAATTATCTTGGGTATGGAAACTTGACCGTTGTTTCTGAACTTTTAGTTATCACAGATGATATTCGCCCGCTTATTTTGAAAAAATCAGATGCCAACACTGTAAAAAAGATGGCGATGAAAAACGGGATGAAATCCCTGCGCCAGGATGCGCTGGAGAAAGTTTTCAAAGGAATCACTTCTGTGGAAGAAATGGTCCGCGCGATCAATGAAGAAGATGAGGAATCACAACACTAATGGCGATTTACAACTATAAAGGTTTAGATAAAACCGGTGCTGAAGTTAAAGGAACCATTAACGTGGAAGGATTGGCCGCGGCCAAAACCCGTGTGCGCGGCATGGGCATCATGCTCACCGAAATCAAAGAGCAGACTTCCGGCTCGATGAAAAAAAGCTCCGGGCTCAACCTGGGCAGCAGTGTTTCTATCAACGACCTCTCGCTCATGACCAGACAGCTGGCGACTCTTTTGCGCGCCAAAATTCAGGTCGTAGAAGCTTTCACTGCGCTGGTTGACCAGACAGATAACCCAAATCTTAAAATCACTCTTTCTGAAATCAGACAAAAAGTTAACGAAGGTTCTTCGCTGGCCAAAGCTTTAAGTGACTACCCTAAAATCTTCGATACTGTCTATGTCAACATGGTTGATGCCGGAGAGGCATCAGGTACGTTGGAAGTTGTTCTTTTAAAACTTGCCGACTTCACCGAGGGCCAGGTAAAACTCAGAAACAAAATCAAAGGGGCGATGACTTATCCAGTGATCATGATGTGCGCCGGCGGCGCGATGATCGGGATTATTTTTATTTTCGTTATTCCGAAGCTGACAAAAATTTTCATCTCGATGAAAAGAGAACTCCCTCTTCAGACTAAAATTTGTATCTGGATTTCAAACTTTCTGATCAATTACTGGTGGCTGGTCATTGCCGGCGCTATCGGCGGATGGCTCGCTTTCAAAAAATACGTGGCCACTGAGCAGGGAAAAGCGAAGTATGACTCTTTCGTTTTGAAGCTTCCGGTAATCAGCGAAATTGTCACCATGGTTAACGTCAGTCGGTTTTGCTCAACACTTGCCACACTACTTCAGTCAGGTGTTCCGATTCTGGTCTCAATGAAAATTGTTTCAAATCTTATTTCAAACGTGCACATGAAAAAAGCGATTGAAGAGTCACGTCAAAGCGTCTCCGAAGGAGCTTCTCTTACCGGTCCACTCGTGCGCTCCGAGCTTTTTCCTCCAATGGTAACCCACATGATTAAGCTAGGAGAAAAGTCGGGAGAACTGGAGCCGATGCTTCAGATTGTTGCGGAAAACTACGAAGATCAGGTCAACACAAAACT
>JBEIPI010000006.1:0-59400 GCA_040377165.1 Bacteriovorax sp. | reverse complement strand
TTATCAACCTGAGGAACAAAATAAATATAAGGCCCTTTTGGTTTTTGAGATGGAGAAAGATTTCCAGGCATGCGCTTTCCTGCCGCTCCTAAATGTTTAATAAAAGCATGAACGGATGCAATTTCTTCATCTGTTAAATATTTAAATATAAATCCTGGCATAGGAGGCAGATACTTTTTCTGTCGAAGATAAGAAATGAAAGCGGCTTCTGAATATTGTTCAGCCGTTAATCTTAAATTTGTAGCGTAAGAAGTGCCCCAAGGCCCCTTGAATCCAACCTCGCTTCCCACAAGCCAATCTTTTTCAGGAACTTTTCCTTCTAGCTGAGAATACATTGGCGTATGACAGTCGTTACATCCTGCGATTCTCACAAGGCGTCTCCCCTCCTCAATTCGATTTTTTACCTGAACGACATCACTAGAGCTGGCATTTTCTGCCAGCATCACGAATGATAAAGCGATCCATATAATTTTTTTCATAAATTCTCCTTTATAAAATCCTCGTATTTTCTTGGAACTCTCTTTAAAATTTTTTCTTGCTGAATCAGCTGGACTGGAGAGGCACAAAGTCCCTCGGCAATGAAAAATGAATACATTTGTTTCCAATCGGCAAGAAGCCAGGCAGGAATCATCGGCCTTAGCATGATTTCCCACTTCTCCATGCAGTCCATTGGATAGATAACTTTTCTTCCCAAAATATCTGATAAAATTTTTGC
This sequence comes from Bacteriovorax sp., assembly GCA_040377165.1. Classification (GTDB taxonomy): domain Bacteria; phylum Bdellovibrionota; class Bacteriovoracia; order Bacteriovoracales; family Bacteriovoracaceae; genus Bacteriovorax. The sequence continues at coordinate 58,685 of JBEIPI010000006.1, read as the reverse complement.
TGTTTTATCTCCTGTCAAAGGCTCTGGGCCAACGAGTGGATAAACTTTGTACTGATGCTTCTCATCCACAATTGCATTGGCCATGGCCTCTGCAATATCACGCAAGTCAACTCTACTTAAGCCTATCTGCCCGATCGGCTGTAGGTATTCCCCTTTTTCGCGTGCATGCTCTAAGAACCAAAGGTCATTTTGAAAAAAATTATTCGGCTCAACCACCGTGAATGGTTTACCTGAATCTATTAAGGCCTGCTTTATTACAACCTTTGCTCCAATGTGAGGAATCTGAGGAGCTTTTTCGGCATTGTGGACTCCTAGAAAGGCGATTTGCTTAACCCCAGATGCATAGGCCTTCTTTATAAAAGCACATGCAATGTCTGCTTCATGTTCCAAGGGTGGCGTAATCAGGCATAGTTTCTCAACTCCCTTCAATGCCTCTTCCCAGGTTTGAGGATTATTGAAATCGCCGTAGACTCCCTTTTTTCCTGAGGGCAAGTCCTGAAGATTGTTCTTTGAATGACTCATTATAATAGGATCTTCCCCTTTCTCCTTTAGCAATTTAATAAGTTCGTTGGCGACCTTTCCGGTGCCTGATGTAACTAGCACGCTCATTTGATTCCTCCTGTTAAAGTAAATCTAATGCAATTTGAGAAAAATGATTTCCTAAAAGTTTCCTAAGCTATTCTGAAATTTTCACTATTGGGATACAATTTCCTCTATGTTGAATGACGATTTGAAAGATTTTATCCAGGAAGTAGTGGCCATCATGGTTGCCACTCGCGATGAGCGAATGATTGCCCATGGAACGAGAGCGTATGGTGCCATTGTCAATGACAATAGGGATGAAATTACTTTTTATATCAATGCAACCGCCTTTGAAAATTTGCACGCTCACTTAATAGACAATCAAGAGCTAGCGCTAGCTTTTGGAAGGCCGACTGATTATAGGGCAATTCAAGTGAAGGGAAGTTATCTTTCTCATCGGCCTGCTGATGGCCGGGATCAATTGATAATCAATAGATATCTCTGTCTTTTTGCGGAAATCATAGAAAAGCTCGGCGGTGATTCAAGACCTTATAAATTATTGCCAGCATTACCGGCCATTGCGATTAACATGAAAATAAAGGCCGTCTTTAGTCAGACTCCGGGATCATCATCTGGGGAGAGCATTGTATGAGACTAGATGATTTTAAACCTTGTCTTCAAGGAGTCTACCCTTCAACACTTTTTACGTGTGCTGCCGATGGAACGCCCAATGTGAATTACATCAGTCACGTGTATTATGTAGATCAAAATCATGTCGCCATTTCGGGCCAGTTTTTAAATAAAACAAGAAAAAACATTATGGTCAATCCTCTCGCGACCGCCATGGTCCTCGATCCAGTCAACGTCTGTCATGTTGAATTAATCATGCATTGGAAAGAGTCGCAAAATTCAGGGGCCATTTTTTCACTCATTTCAGAACGAATTAATGCCATCGATTCGCAGGTTGGAGGCGAAGGAAAATTCGCGCTCCAATCTGTGGAGATTTTTGAAGTCGTAGACATAAAAGTCCCAGAGGAGTTTCAGTACCTGCTCAATCAAAAAGAAAGTAAAAGTCTATTTTCTCTCAGCAATCTGCAAAGCGCGATTGAGCACATCCAAGCTGCAAATAATCTAGAGGGTCTCTATGATTTAATTCTTGAATCGCTCGAAAAGTCTTTTGGATTCAAGCACACTCTCTTGCTCATTCCAGATTCATCCACAGATAAATTAATCACCATCAATACAAGAGGCTACAATTTAAACGGCGTAGGCTCAGAAGTTAAAATTGGAGAAGGCATTATCGGCAAGGTGGCGCAAACTCAGAAACCACTGGCCTTTATGGGGCTAAAGCGTGAATACATCTATGCCCAGACTTCACTGAGAAACTATTCTGAGGAGAACAAAGAGACTTGTTTTTCACAAGCAATTGCATTACCCAAGCTGACAGATGCAGCAAGTATCATTGCCGTTCCACTGATCAATCGTGGAAAACTATCCGGAGTACTGGAAATACAAAGTCTCGCCTCTGTAGAATTCAAAGAGTCCGATGAAGATTTCATGATGACATTTGGAAGCTATATCGCCATGGCCATTGAAAATCTGCAACTGCAAAATGAACCAGAAGTGTTTGCACCAAGGTCATTTCCAGCAGCAATAAGAGAAGAAAGTAATCAGAAGAAAATCAATATTACTTACTACCTTGAAGACGAATGTATATTCATTGACGGTGAATATCTCATCCGAAGTGTTCCTGCGAAAATTCTGTGGAAACTAATTCAGGCCTATCTAAATGAAGGGAAAACAGAATTCAGCAATCGTGAATTGCGTATGGATAAAACCCTTCAGCTACCGGATTTCAAGGACAATCTTGAAACTAGACTAATTCTTCTGCGCAAGCGTCTCGAAGCAAAAAATCACGGACTGGTACTTAAGCCAAATGGCCGTGGGAAATTCTGTATTGAAATAAGCGGACAAGTTGTTCTCGATGTTCTTTAAGTCCTACTTCAACACTTAATCCTGCTCACAGTGCAAATTAATGATTTCAACTTTACCAAACTCTGTACTTGAGTTTAACAATTAGCCCCAGGTTAACCCCCCAGGGCCTTTTGCCTAAAGTTAAGTACTATTTTTTCAAAGAATAAAACTTCAAATTCTTAGCCCACCCGACCTGAAAACTAAATTCCTTCGGCCGGTGAAAAATGACATCAACAATTTCTGAATTATCATCCTTCTTATGAAGCATGATAATTTAATTAAAATATAAGTTTAGCCCCATTAAGAGTTACCAGATATTTCTGCATACGATTTAATACTTGAATCATGGACCCGCTTAAAAAGATGAGAGCGATTTAGCTCCCGATGGTCCCTTAATCCCATCGCTCCAAGCATTTCAGAGACAACCTTAACTGTTTCATTATGATAATTTTTGACTCGCACACTTTTTGTCGGCACATGCAATCCCTTACTCAGCGATGGGTCCTGAGTCGCTATTCCTGTAGGGCAGGAATTGGTATTGCACCTCAAGGCCTGTATACATCCAAGTGCCAACAGCATTGATCTCGCTGAATAAACGATATCAGCACCGAGACTCATTAAACGGATCACATCGAAGGCCGATGCAATTTTTCCACTGGCAATAATTGTAATTTGATCTTTCAGTCCAGCTGCTTTTAGCTGATCAGAAACATAAATAAGGGCATCTTTTCCAGGAGTGCCTATATAATTTGAAAATTCCAAAGGGGCAGCTCCTGTTCCACCTTCGGCACAGTCAACAACTACAAAATCTGGGTAGAGTTGAAGTTTTATCATGCTCTTAATTAAATCCTCGAATTCAAAATTGTGTCCAAGGCATAATTTAATACCTATAGGCTTACCGCCGCATATGCCTCGAAGCCGATGAATAAAAAGTATCATCGAATCTGCATCATGAAATGCACTATGCCCAGGAGGAGAATTGACATCTTTATTCATAGGAACATTTCTGATTTGTGAAATTTCCTTTGTCACCTTTGCTGCCGGAAGCATTCCACCATGACCTGGTTTTGCTCCCTGAGAAAGTTTAATTTCAATCATTTTAACTTCGGGCCTTAAAGCATTCAGTTTAAAATAGTCAAAATCAAATTTACCTTCTGAATCACGGCACCCAAAATACCCGGTTCCTATCTGCCAGATAAGATCACCACCATGCTCGATGTGATACGGTGAAATTCCTCCCTCTCCGGTGTTGTGGGCGAAACCTCCAAGTTTTGCTCCGGCATTAAGGGATAATATTGCGTTTTTAGATAATGCCCCATAACTCATTGCTGAGATATTCAAAATGGATGCTGAATACGGCTGCAAACACAAGCGACTTCCAACTCGAACCCTCATTTTCAACGGATCAATAACTGTTGGATAGATCGAGTGCTTAACAAACTCGTAACCTTCATTATAAAAATCCTGCTGAGTACCGAAGGGAATCGTATCTAATTGCTTTTTTGCTCTCTGATAAACGATCGAACGCTGTTCTCTACTAAACGGCTTCCCATCAGTATTTGACTCTACAAAATATTGATTGATCTCGGGTCTAATTGTCTCAAATAAGTATCTTAAATTTCCGACGATAGGATAATTTTTTCTTATCGCATGAGAATTCTGTAAAATATCCCTAATCCCCAAAAGTGATAATGGTATTGCAAAGACTAAAAAAAATAGTCCGTAAGGAAAGTAGACGCTCATCAATAGCGCAGTAAAAAATACCAACACCAGGTAAATGTAAAAAAACTTCTTCATAAGTAGTCCTGAAAAAATAAATAAATTTATTCGAATTTAAAATAGATGTGAGGAATGGCTAAAAAGCCCTAACTAGACTGTGATTGTTTTTCTTGATGAAATTTGAAATACGCAAAAATTTTTAAGATTCATAGGCATAGATTAACACAAGGCCAAACATAAGGCCATGCTTGAACTACTTATACCCTTTTGTACTTCCACTAATTAAATTTTGCCTTGAACACTTAAATCTCGTAATCCCCTCTGGCCTGGTCTGATAATGCTTGAGATGCCCCTGATTGTTCGCCCTTTTTCTCCAGCGTTGAAAATCTTTTAATCCCAGGACCATCCTCATACATTTCACCGCTTCGTTGGGATTAAGGCCGTACTGCTCTTTAATCGCCTCAAATGGAGTCCTATCTTCCCAGCACATGCGGGTGAAGCGGTCTTTCTCTGCGATTGAAAGTGAATCTAAAATTGCTTCTATTCTGTTTTTCATGCGACCTCACGGAGTTAAACTCCCTTTAGCTTCTCATCTGAAATATTTATCAAAGTAAATTCATTGAACATTATTTTAACTCCATCTACTTCAATATGGGCCTTGAAGCGAAAAGAATTCTCAACACGCTGGAGCAATTCAACTTTAATATGAAGTACATCATCAGGGCGCGCAAAGCTCTTGTATTTAGCATGATGAACTGTACGCAAAACACCCAAGGCATGCCCGATCGTTTTTTCCGAGTCATAATCAGGGACTGGTGAATAGTATTCTGCAATTAATAATCCCGCAGCCTGAGATGTCATCTCTTGCATCATTGCGCCAGGAACTACTGGTGCACCTGGAAAGTGACCGCTCAGATAATAATCACTTTTCAATGAGGACTTCTCAACATGAATCATTAGAGGTGAATGCTCGATCACTTTGTCGAGCAACAAATAAGGCGGGCGATGGTGAAGTCTCTTTGAAATATTTATTGTCATAATTATGTCCTTTTTAGCTTTTATATTTTTGAATAACTTCATTAAAAACGGCATTTACATTCAGTTCATCTGGAATTTCTTGCAAAGTTAGATAGAGAGTGACGAGGTAAATGCCAAGTAATGCAAATTCAGGGTTAAGTGGAATATCGTTTTTTAGAAAATGAGAAAAAATAGCATTGAATGAATCTTGTATTTTACCAAGAGAGAACTTAACGGGAGCTTCTCTTCCTTCACCAAAATGCTTGAAAAAGAGCTCTCTCATCTCATTCTTCTGCTCATTATTCATTGACTCCCTTATCATTCCCAGTTTGAGCAGCCCCTCTTCAAACATATGGGCATTATTGGAATAAAAACCAGAATAAAGAGAGCAAACACCGTCTAAAAAATCCTGGGAGAATTTGTAGTGAAGCTTTGAAGGTATCCAATAAAATGATTCCGCTAAGACAAAAGAAGATTTTCTTAAATCAATATGGATGGGCAGATCTTTTTCAAAAAACTGAGAAAAATAGATTTTTAGGATTTTCTCACCGGCCTCCTTATTAAGAGATGTCTCTGCTTTGGGTTGATGATCTCTAATCAAGACAATGTCATCAAACTTCCATTTCTCGGCCCTATTACTAAAACTGTATTCATAGGAATCTTTATCAAAGACAGACTTAGTAGCAGCAGTTGCAATTCTAAATGTCTCTTTTACTGATAAAAGTTTAAAGGCCTTTTTGGGAAGTAATTTTAAAACATCGTTGTCCATAAATCCTTACAACTTTTTCTGAATGAGAAATTTTCCAAACGAGCGCATGACAAAAAGATGAAAAAGGGCCTGGGTGTACTTATAGATGTACCAAGGCAAGCTAGGGATATAGTCATGGATTGCTATGATCTTATAAAGGCCTTGATAAATATTGCGAAACTCCAATCGCGCTCTGGTATTTTTTCCAACCAGTAACCCTGAACGAATGTAAAAGAGCTCTCTGCCAGGAAAACTTCTGGAGTTAGAAACCTCGAAAACCAATAGCGGCCGCTTGAGACCGATAAATTTTACGTTATAAAATGCGCCATCTTCCTCTACTCTAATGAGTGGCCTTAAAAAACCATCCAACCAATTAAAGTACAGGCCTGATACATCCTTTACATCCGACCTAAAAAGAGTTGTCACTCTCTGCACTGACCTGACTGAAGAATCATTATCCGGCCCGTGGTATTTATAGGCCTGTGGATTTTCTCCTGATTTTCTTTCGCTCAACGAGCGATCAACCGCACTGTCAAAACTCATGGGCTGAATGAAGTTCAATTCCTGAGGTTTTGGTGAAAGAGGAATCATGTGAGTTTTTAAACTATCAACCAAAGGGTAAACCAGGTCTTTTGGTGCCCCTGTAATTAGCCTCACCCACAGTTTTGAAAGCCTTGGAGAGACAAAAGGCACGGGGATTGAAATATGCTTGCGATGAAGTTTTTCAGATAAATGCTTCATCATTTCTTCATAAGATAATGGTTCCGGCCCACAAATATCCAGGCAATTTGTCGTTGCCAATGGCCCAGTCTCAATACAATGTTTTATAATAGCGACAACATCCCAAACAGCTATTGGATAAGATAATGTAGATGTCCAATAAGGACAAATCATCACAGGCAGCCGCTGAATTAATCTAAACATCATCTCAAAAGATGAGCCGCCTGGCCCAATGATCAATCCTGCGCGCAAGCTAGTCGTCGGAACCCCGGAGGATTTTAAGATGTTTTCAACTTCTAAACGACTTTGTAAATGCTCACTCAGTATAGCATCTGGCGGAATAATCCCGCTCAAATAAACAATGTGCTTGATATTTGCAAGTTTTGCAGCTCTCGCAAAATTATCGGCGAGAATCATATCAAAATCACGAAAACTCCCTTGAGTTAAGCGCGCCGAGGGAAGCATGGAGTGTATTAAATAGACTGCTACATCCGCCCCGCTTAATGTTTTCTCGATGTCTAGCAGAGAAAATAAATCACACTGGATCCACTGCACTCCATCTTCCGATTTTCGGGATCTTCTCGAGAGTCCAACAACTTCATGATCTTTAGTCAGAACATTTAATAGCTGCTTTCCAACAAAGCCGGATGCTCCAGCGACAACTATTTTCATCGGTGATCCTCTATTAAAAAATTACAAAGTGCTTCTGAAGATCTGATCGCTCCAAGCAAACTGCTGCCGCCAAAAGCGTCACCAATAAGATATAAATGAGGAGCTAATTTGACAAAAAGGTCTTTCGAGTGAACTAAAGGCTGACAATAACGCCACTTCTTCAATTCTGCATTCTTGATCTTGATTTGAGGATATTTCTCAATAAGAAGCTGCTTGATTTTCTCCAACGAGACTTCATCTGAATGATCGAATTGGTTTTCAGAAAATGACGGAGACATCGTAACAGTCAGGGCGGGAATCTCACTTACGCCCTTCTTTCGTTGATCACTGATTGAAAAAAAATCCCCTTCTATAAACTCCAGATAGCCATCTGTCCCTATCGGAACATCTTCTTCAAGTGTCACCAACCCGATCAGGGCCTTAGTGTAGGTGATTTTTTTTACTTCAGACAGAATACTTGCTTCTATAATTTGTTCATTTGCCACTTCCTCGAGTAATTTTATGGCCTGGGGAGTTGGTGCTGTTATGATAAGATTCTGGCAAAACCATTCTTCATTTTTTTTTGATATCAACTTCCATTGATTTTTTTCGAAGCGCACTGTTCGAATTTCTTTCTCCAGGCCAATGTCCAAATCTTTTGCCATATCTTTAGCAAAAGCAGTCATGCCTGTGTGCGAACACCAATGATCCCCTTTCACTGAGACAAACCACTGATGTGCAATTTTTTGTTCTTTCCAGTGACGGTGAAGATCAGCAACATCACTTTTTAATTTGTAAAACTGGGCCCCATGATCAAACCGGGTATCCATAGTTCTTCTAGTGGCCATCCGTCCACCGACTCCTCGTGACTTTTCAAGAACCTGAACACTGCCAAGACCTAGGTCTTGCAACTTTCTGGCTGTATTTAATCCACTTAATCCCGCCCCGATAACAATAAAATTTTTACTCATATTTTTTTACACCCAAAAAAATTAATGTTACTAAACGTACATGGACAGCCACTTTCTCTTTAAATTTCATTTTTCACTAGCACTTTATATGACAGGTATTATCTGGCTTGTTCAGATGATACACTACCCTCTTTTTAAACTAGTGAACGAGGATAAGTTTTGCGACTATCATAAATATCACATACAAAAAACATCAGTGGTTATTGCTATCCCAATGATTCTTGAAATGCTCTCTGGCCTCTATCTAATCGCAAGCGATAGCAACTACAGAAATAATTTTATCTTCTTGTCTGCCTACATTCTTTTAGTGTTCATATGGTTCATCACATTTTTTGTCAGCGTTCCCAGACATAATGTCCTTGCAAAAGGATTTAATGAACTGGCAGTAAATACATTAATTAGTACCAACTGGGGCCGCACTGTTGCGTGGACCTTGAGGGCCATTATTCTTTTCAACCTACTCAGCTGAAAAATCAAATTCAACCCGAGTATTTACGGAATTAATAATCATACACTGAGTCTTTGTTTTTTCCATCAAAACCAGGGCCCGGTCTCGGTTAGTACACCCAACCAGTTTGATTTTGATGACAATGCTCTCCATCCACAATGTTTTGCGCTCCCCTTTATCGACATTCAAAATGGCGCTCCCAAGGATAGAGTCATATTGCAGCTTCGATTTCTCCGCTATGTACTTAAAAGTTGCCAGGTAGCAGTTCATTAAACTCAAAGCATAAAGGTCTTCAGGTGAATAAGTCCCTCCTGGGCCGCCAAACTCTACAGGGATACTCATTAAAAGATCATCACACTCTTTATCGGTGAGCCTATTTACCCAGCTTGACTCAATTCCAGAAAGACCAATAGATTCAACTTCAAATTTTTTTGCAACATCACTCATGACATTAATATTGATTAAATCTTAGGAAATAACAATTAGACAGAGCTTAGAGAGGCATTCTTAAAGAATAAAGGGGGGAAATGCCGCTCCCCGGTTAAAGGCAGCGGCTTATAGGGTGACGATCCTAGTTGCTTCTACAATTATTAAAGGTTCCAGCAAATCCCGTAATAAGAGCATTTCCTGTTACATAGTTATCGCTATCACGGAACTCAACAAAAGCTAATCCACCCATTCTATTTTCCGTCAAAGTTAGCAATTGAGCTTCAGGCCTATTCTTAGTTTCATCTTCATCTTTTGTCGTGATCAAATTAATTGTTGCTTTAGAGTATAATGTTACTCCTGACTCTTTTCTTAACTCTCGCATATATGGACTTAAATCAACTAACCTCATCGCTTTTCTACCCTGAACAACATTTTGGATGTCGTTGTCATTGATAGTATAAACGTCCACTGTGCCAGCTTTGATATTTTCAATAACATTGTATTGGTTGATTGAGATAACCGCTTTTACCGGGAGATTTTTTGTTGAATCACAAGTGATCGTTCTAATATCTGATTCTTTTGACGGTTCATAAGAAAATGCAGTTGTAGAAATCATTGTTAGGGCCAAAGTAAAAATAACATTCTTCATAGTAACTCCTTCGGTTAGGCAAGCTGATAGCTATTAATTGGAGTTTAACTGATGATTGCTTTTATCGAAGTAGCTCTGTAATTAAGTTATATGGATGTACAGAACAAAAGCATCTGTAAACTCATATGGTTAAGAGGAACTAGGATGTGGATGGCTTTTTACTGTTGCGATCGAAGGAATTTCAACGGCCCTTCCAGGCTGTCTGAATTATCTCGAGATCTTCCTTAATGGTTAATAAGAGCGCTTTGGCCTCTACCAATATAGGGGCTGAAGTTCATACAGGCGATTCATTGTTGGCTATCGCCCGTCAACGACCGCCCGAAATGGCCTTACACACTTGCTAAATCCAACTCTTCCCTCTTACGTATAATTTTAGAAACTAGCCCCAACTCAATCGCCTCTTCCGGAGAAACCCAACGATCCCGGTCCATCAACTCTACAAATCGCTCCACCTTGGTTCCTGTTCTCTCCGCATATAAAACATGCATCTTATTTTTTAGATCAATAATATCTCTGGCATGAATTGCAATATCAGAGGCAGGCCCGGTAATAGTCCCCCCGATCAAAGGCTGATGCAAAAGTATTTTGGATCGTGGAAAAATGAATCGATCCTTTTTTTCAGCGGCCAATGAAATCACAGACCCATACTGGCGGCCATGCCTGAAACTACCGTGATAACTCTTGGTCTGATAAATTGGATCGTATCATAAATGGAGAATCCCGAATAAACCTCTCCTCCAGGTGAATTGATCCACGCAATGATCGGTGCATTCGGGTCTGCTTTTTCAAGGGCCAGGAGTTCTCTGTTGATTCTTAAGGCAAGCTCATTATCAACTGTCCCATTAATAAAAATGCTTCTGGATTCAAAAGCAAAACGATCGACGGCATTCGAGGGCTGGATTAGATGGGGTTTAGTGACTTCTGTTTCACTCATAAAGTTCTTCCTGTTAAAATTTATTAAAGCGTAACTGAGAAAGTCTAACTTGGGAGTATGTAAATTTTATTCATGCACAGCGCTTGATAGTTTATAAATCAAAACTCGCGCATTTCCAGAATCTGCTATAATGATTTCTTTCTCATAAACCTGCACACCAAACGGATGATTCAATCCTTCTATTTTCCAAATACTTTTCCCATTTAGATCTAATTTTTGCAGACGAGAACCTTGCCATTCTAAAACATAAATCTCGTCTGAATGAATTTTGATACTAATAGGCGTGTTAAAGTTATCTGCCCCTCCAAATGACTCTTTAAAAACTCCATCCTTTCCGAATTTTTGGATACGGTTATTCCAGGTATCTGCCACATATAGATTACCGGAAGAATCGACAGCTCCACCGCCAGGTTTATTAAATTGTCCTGGTGCATTTCCACAAACAGGAGCTCCTTCCATTTTCCAACCTTTGTTTTCACTTCCTCCGATCCAGCCTAAGAAGTTGTAATTGACATCAAATTTATAGACGGCACATGCGGTATAATCGAAAACATAAAGATTGAAATCCTTATCATAAGTGGCAGCGACTATTCCTTTGAAAAAATGCTCTCCACTTTTAAGTTTAGTAGAATTAGTGAAGCCTCTTGAAAATTGCGCCGAGCCTTCCATACCAAAACTCGAATCTGACTCGCCAGTTACAATATCAAATCGCTTGATCGTATTACTAAAATGAATATTCTTAACATTGTAAGGATAATAAACTGCAAAGAAGCTATTTGAGTCTCTGGGATCTAATAAGAAAGCGTGCGGTCCCGAAGCGGTAGAATCATCAGCTAAAAAACCCTGAAAATAATCTGCACCGGAATTCCACTTTGTTGAAAGCTCTCCATTTTTTTGAGTCCCAACCCATCCAGTTACTCCATTCGTCAAATGATATGAGATGATCTTTTGCGGTTTAAACTGCATCAAGTAAAGAAGCTTATCGTTGCCTTTAATTACATCAAAAACACCGCTCACACCATTAATGGCACTCACCTGATACTTTGAATTTCCTAGCTTTAATGGTTTCAATTCCTGCCATTCAATAGAGCTTGAAACTGCTCCCGCATTCCTATTTGAGCTATTGCATGAAATGGTGAGCAAAAAAATGATTGGAAGAATAATTGATAAGCGCATAAAACCTCTCGACGAGATTATAAGCAAGCCAGGTACCAAATAAATTAGTCCGAATTGCTGGTAATTATTGATCAAGCTAAGCTAGTGTGCGCTAACTCACTTAAAGAATGGGGCTTTCTGAGCTTCCTATAGGGTTTTATTTACTCTTCTTGTATCTCAACCAATGAACCTAAGATTGAAGGTATTTTTTTATTAGTCTTAGAGGCCGGAATTAGTTTTGAGCAAACTTTCTCTCCATCTTTGCATAAAACCCAGTAGTTTTTCTCTTTGAGAGACTCAGGGACATACTCAAAACCATTAACTCTTCCGAATTTGGCCTTTACTAAATTCATTAGGCTAACTTCTTCTTTCTTAACCACAACAACATCAAGGATTTTTTCTTTTGTACTGACATCGACAACTTCATCTCCAATACGCTCAACACTACCTTCGAGATTACTTGCACCGAAACCTTTTGCAATACTTGCCGTACCAACACCGGATGAGCCATTACCGGCCCAGGCCCCGTTGCCAGAGATGCATGTGAGGAATATTAAAAGTGCAGCTGATTTTAATGCCATAAACGCTCACCTCTAATGTCTTCATTTGAACTTAGTGGCACACCCGCAAACATGAAAGAGTAAACTCGTTCTGGTTTTGGATTCTCAAGTGCGTAGTTATTTAACTCCGATAAAAACTCGCGCACTCTTCTTCGAATTTCCGGCAGCTGATCCTCTGAAATACCTACCATATAGGCACCTAGTTCGCGCTCCCCAGGAGAATCCAAACTAAATGATTCGATCGCTCGTTTAAACATGCCTTCATAAAACATGCGAGCTCCAATTTTCTTTAGTTCAGGAGATGTTTTTAATTGTTTAAAACTTTGAGTTAACTTTCCATTCTCATCGTGCTTCAAAAGCCCAAGCGTGAGAAGTCTGGCAATGATATTTGCCGCTTCTTCTTCTGAAATCAGTCCGTACATTTTTTTAGAAATCCACTTTGGGCTCTCTCGAAAATCAGATAAATTCGTAAGAATCATCACAGCATGATAAGTCCAATTACTAATGCTTTCGAATTCATACTCTTCTAGCATCTTTTGATTGAGGGCTTCTGCATTCATGGAGTTTTTAATTCTTTCCAGTCGTTTCTGATAATACTCCTTCTCTAGAGTGTCTTTTGCCTGATTGAAATTAACCAGTGTCTCAAAATAATCGGCCTGGTCATCCGATAATTCCAGAGCGGCCGTGAATTTGATGATATTGACCGGAGTGAGGTTTTTGTCTCCGTCGGCCACAAGCTTGAAATAATTTGGAGATCCAAGCTTGGCATCAGTAGAAAAGCGGGCGTAAGTAAACCCGCTTTTCTGACCTTTTTTAAAGCTATAAAAGTCTTTTAGATACTCTCTATAATTGTTGTAACTATAGATATTAATCATTTTATTTTCCAATCTCAGCGTATTGAATTTGCGCCATTCCTGAGAGCTTGTATGAGTCTCTGTATGTAGAAATTGTAGGATTATCAAGCTTCGAATGAAGAACTCTCGCTCCTACAAGCATAACTTCATCTTCTGGATTAATTCCCAGACCATCTGTTACATCTATAGTCCAAGTTGTGACGTCAGACATAATCTCTGCCAAAGCAACATTGGCGCCCGAACCTGTCACAACATACCTTACAGGAGTGCCATCGTTTGAATTGATTGAGTTTTTACGAACCGGAAAATCTTTGTTCGAAAGTATTGAGTAAGGAGTGCAGTTATTTCTTTTCTTAAAAACGGTCTCTAGCCCTTCGTTGAAAAAAGCTTCAGCGGCTGCAAAATCTTTGAAATGCCCTTTGTATCTTTTCCCGCACACGAATAATTCAGCTTTTCGAGGAATTTGTCTTAAAACGGCAATCGTTGATGCTCCACCTTCTTGTGTTGTTTCCGAATTATAGAGAGTCACTAGAGTTGTTTGTTCAGCAGCAAAAAGTTGCGTGCTAGAAGCTAATAAAATCGTCGCTGTAACTAAGTTAAACATTGTCTTCATATTCATCCCCTCTCATTTGATAGGCCCTAACCGTTAAGGCCTGAAAACAAAGTAGAGGCGAAACTTTTAACTTAATAGTTAAAAAAATGCAATTTCTTAACTATTCAATAATTCCTTTAATATCAATACCTTGGTCGTAACTTATATAAATTATTCACGCCCGAGTCTCTTTACTAGGGAATATGTTAAAAGATTTTCATTCACTCAAGGAGAACACATGAAAACGACATTAATCGCAATTCTTGCCTTTATTTCTTTTGGAGCTTCTGCCAATGAGATCACACTTTTAAAGAGCATTTCTGTTTCGAGTTCAGGGAGAATTTCTTCTGAAGGAAGAAACCTTGAATACAGAACTATTGATGGAAATTCATGTTACTTAGGTTCATACAATGCTGTTGGAGTGGCGGAAGATTTTGAAGCTGGATCTAAACTAATAATCACAAGCTCAACGAGTGACGTTTACCGCACTGAAACCTTTCGAGCTAATGGTGTTACTGTTCTTAATATTCGTGCAAAAAATGATGAAGGTGGACTCGACGTACGCGGAGTCGTGCAACCACAAAGGATTCTCTTCAAAATCGAGTGCTTCGTCAGTGGTATATCTAAGATTGCAGTAACAAAAAAACTAGTTGATACAAAAAAAGCGGTTAATGCCTTTAGTGATATTCTAAAGCAGAAATAAATATTAATTTCTTCAACTGCTGTCGCTGCTAGAGTTGTCTCTTTTATCGAAAATGCACACACCAAGGCTAAAATTACTTTTAGTATCTACCAAATTTCTTTAATAATGGGGTCCTCTTGTACTTTTTAAAGTATTCTTACTACCTACTCAAAAGCCTGTAATCACTACTTGCTTAAAACTTGAATCTCTCCTGAATACACAATAGCAGATCATTTCCGCCAGTGATTTTTTATCCCTGAGCTCTTTCCCCAGTTTCATTCTGCAGACCAATTCAACTCCAGTTTTCCTCTTATTTGTTTAAAGTTCATGGAACATTTTGCCGTTTAGTAGTCATAAGTTGGCACGCCTCCTTTGCATTCGATTTCATAAATCGAAAACGGTTTTCAACCTTAAACAAAAGGAGCTTCAAGATGAAGCAAGCATTCCTAGTACTGTTTTTAGTTATAAATATTTTTGCTCTTTCCGATTCCCATGCAATGGGCTCGAGAAGACCATCGCAACCAAGCACTCCGACAACACCAAAGCCACCGACAACACCACCAACAGCACCAGCTTCTGCTTTCAATAGCCCGTGGAAACAAAGTGAGACATCAATTGTTATCGATGCGTATGAAGGAAATTCCATCGACTGGAATAAAATGGCGACTGACTCAAAAGTGGCCGCTGTTATCCATCGCTCAAGTATTGGGATGAGGCTTGATAACCAATACAAGGCCCGCAAAAAAATCGCGCTGGAGCGCGGTTATCTTTGGGGAGCTTATCACTTGGGCTCAAGAGGAAACACTATCGCTCAAGCAGATTTTTTCCTTTCTCTGGTGGGAGATGAGCCGGATACACTTATGATTCTCGATCTTGAGGACACCAATGCCGGAAACTTCATGAGCATTGATGAAGCTGTCGTATTCATGAACTACGTCTATGAAAAAACTGGAAGGGTGCCGGTCGTTTATGCAAACCACTCGACAACTGCACTCTTGAATTCAAAAGTGAAGAATCAGGTCATCTTTCAGAAATCAAAACTATGGTATGCAAGATTCAAATCTAACGTGACCGACTTCCCGGTGGGGATCTGGTCAGATTATTTTCTATGGCAATTCTCAAGTGAGATCAACTGCACGACAACCGGCTCATGCCTTTACAATGTCCCTGGAACGAAGTCCGACATGGACGTGAATGTTTTCTACGGATCGGCCACAGACCTGGCCGCCCAATGGAATAACGATTAATTTTTTAAATCAAGGCCCGGAAAATCGGGCCTTTTTTGTTTTTAGTAAACCTCAAGAATTTTAAGTCTCTTCACCTTTCCATCAGGGAACATCCAGTTAATTTCCTGATTCACCTGCAGGCCAATCAAGGCCGACCCCAAAGGTGCCAGCACTGATATTTTTCCCTCTGCAAAGTTAGATTCTTCGGGATATACAATCGTGATCGTCATCACCTTCTCTTCTGTCATCACCTCAAATTTGAACTTGGTGTTCATCCTCACCAAACCTTTTGGCACTTCGTTGTCATCGACAATCTTCGCCCGGTCCAGTTCTACTTCCAGGTTTTCAAATTCGTTTGAATTTTGAAAACTCAGGATATGCCTGATTCTTAAATAATCTCTTTCCGTCATTAAAATAACGTCTTCTTTCATAAGGACTCCTCATCTCAAATGGAATTGATAAAAAATGAATATTAGGGAAATATATAGACCGGACGAAATCCGGCCTAACTAGACTGCGATAGTTTTTCTTGAAGAAATCGGGAATATGAGCGTTTTATAGAAACACATAAACTCATTTTACCACAAGTACCTTTTTCGGCAATTCCAATTTCCGATTCACCCTTCATCTGAAATGATCAAGAAATATTCATCCTTCTACTGAAAAGGTGACAAGAACCGGAATTTATTAATTGTTAGTCTATGCGTATGAAAATACCAAAGATATGAGATGTCCGGATAACTCTTACTATGTACAAAAATTTATTGAAGTCGCCGAAAGTTATAATTCTGCTTTCACATGTGTACAGGCCCGTGAGGGCCAAATCATAAAAGCAGCAAAGGAAAGAATTAAAAAGAAAATCCAATCACTGGCACATACCAACTAAACCCATCACTACGCATTGCGCCCAAGGCTTTTACACCCTCCTTTTTTAAGTTGTTTCACATCTCAAACTTTTAATTGACAGAAAAAACCAACGAATGGTACAGCATACAAGTAGATTGTTTTTGGGCCTTTCATGAAAAATAAATTAAATATTTCAATAGCTTATGTGAACACATTCATTTTCAGCTGTGTGCAGATGATCCTGTACGTAACCATTCCTTATATATCGGAAGTCTCCTCTATCTCTATTGCCCATATCGCAGGATCCATAAGTATTGGCTCGTTATTGTTTGCTTTCACCGGGCCTTTTTGGGCGAGTTTAAGCGATAAATGGGGAAGAAAAAAAGTATTGGGAATTGGAATGACAGGCCTTGGGATTTCGTTCATTCTTCTCACTTCTATCTTTGCACTCAACCCTCATCTTGACCTCTCTACAAAAATTTTACTCATCTATATAAGTCGCATGTCGTATGGGCTACTTGCTTCTGCGATAGTGCCCGTCTCTCAAGCGTGGCAGTTGGACCTTTCACCAAACACAGAAAGAATTAAAGTACTGACCAGAAACTCAATGTGCTTAAACCTGGGCCGCTTGCTCGGGCCAATCATTGTCCTATTCAAGAAAGTTAACTTTGATCAACTCATTTATGTATCAACCGGTCTTATCCTCACACTTGCAGTTTTTGAAATTTTTAGCACTAAAGAAAATAATGAAAGCTTAAAAGGGCAACATTCATTCAGTATCGCCAGTTATAAAAAACTTATCAAGGCCTCTGTTCTTCCTATTTTCCTCGCTCTTATTTTCACCAGCTTTATCGGGATCCTTCACTCAACACTCGGCCATCACTTGAAAGTTATCTTCAACATCAGAGGCGAAGTGGCGACAATTTTCATGGCGAAGATTGTTATCGCTATCAGCCTCATTGGCCTCTCTGCTCAATTAATAAGCCAGAGGCTTCCTAAGACCAAATGGAAGTGGACGCTGAATATCGGCGCCCTAACACTTTTGACTGGAGCTTTTTTATTAAATGCCGCCAACACAATTAACAGCGTCTGGGTTGCTGTCTGTATCCTGGGGGTAGGATTAGCTCTGATTCCTCCTGTGTATCTTGCCCTTATCAGTAAGAAAAACACGAATGAAAATGTTTACGGAAAACAAGTTGGTCTGGCCAGTATTGCTCACTCACTTGGTTACGCTCTGGGCGCCGGGATTATGGCGCTGTCCCTTAAGATGAATCTCATCTCTATTACTTTCGCCATTATTTTAGTCAGCATCTTCACACTGCTCATCACGCTGAAGATCTCTTGGACCAAAGAGGTTTACTAGTGAAGACTGGACTGCAGAGTTTTTTAACCTCGTACCTGATTGGATGCAAGAATCAGAGAATTCTGGCGAACTCACTCACTTTTTCTTCTGCGCCCTACATGCTGGTTCTGCACGACATTTTTTACATTCCCGTTCTTGCTAAATCTCTAACCGGGTTTCATACTTTCGGCGAGAGCATTTTTAAGCGTACTGCCAATTTCAATGAGCTATCCTTTCAGGAATTTATTGAGGAAATCTGCATTTGCGAAGATGCCAATCAGGAAGACTCCAAAATTTTTCTGCAAAGAGTTCTTGCCGGTCAAAAAGTGATGATTGATCTCGCTAAAACAAAAAAAGATCTACTTGAGAATATCATCACTTTAAAAGACCTCTCCTTCAAGACGACAGAGCAGGCGCTAATTCACGGGCACTTTGCTCATCCCTATCCAAAACTTCAAGAACATGAATCATCTGAATCTCACCTGGAAAATGAACTGAATTTGAAATGGCACCTTGCTCATAAAAGCATTTTGCATATCGAAAGCTCAAAACATTTCTCAATTGAATCCATCCGCTCTCACCTGAAAAAAATTTATAAGTGCGAAATCGATTCAAATGAAGCGCATGCTGATGACTATTTCCCGTTCCCTATTCATCCTTTGCAGTACGAAACTCTAATGAGCGACGCTTGTGTTAAGTCCTATTTTGAACAAGGGTTAATCAAGCCCTTAGCGTCCAAAAGCTCTCTCAGCAGCTGGATCCCAACGACTTCTCTTCGAACCATTTATAATGAAAATGCTGAATGGATGTTGAAATTTTCACTTGGCGTCCGCCTAACTAACTCCATTCGCACGCTTCAGGAAAATGAGGTGAAAAGAGGAATGCAAATGCACGAGGTCCTGGCAGCGGCCAAAACTCAAGGCCTTCTAAATGAAGAGGATCTTCGCTCACTACAAATTATTCATGAGCCGATCTTTTTGGCCTTAAAAGATGCAACCGGCAGCATTCTAAAAAGTACGATTGTCGTCCTGAGAGAGAATGTTTTCTACAAAAACTCAGAGAGGACAATTTGCCTTGCTACATTAAACCAGAATTCGCTTCTGGTGAAAATCCTTGAGTCAATTTCACTAGATAGTGATCTCGCTCACGTGTCTCTGAAATGGTTTGATGCTTTCATGGATAAAATCATCTGCCCTTTTATCATTCTGCAGGCGAGACATGGGATTTACCTGGGTGCTCATCAACAAAATCTCATCATTGCATTAGATGAAAACTATTTCCCTTCGAAAGTTTATTACCGTGACTGCCAGGGCACTGGATATAGCGAGTATGGTTACGAAAAATTCAAGGCCGAGGCGCTATCGCTTCAAACTCCCAATGGCAACGTCCTTCCCGTGGATTTCGCCAATTCCCTGATGGGATACTATCTCTTTATTAACTCGACCCTCTTTACAATCAAAACAATCGCCAATGGCAATTTGATTTTGGAAAGATCATTGATAAAAGCTTTTGTCATAAAAATAAAATCACTCAAAGGACTTCATGATGATTCGTTTATTAAATATGTCCTTGAATCAGAATCATTTCTCATTAAAGACAATTTTGAATGTTGCCTGAAAAACATCAACGAAAACACTATGAGCAATCCTCTGGATATTTACAAGGTGTTCAACAATCCTTTTCTGCAGGAAAATCTATGAAAAAATATACAATAAAAAGAATCAATACAGACGAACATTATTCGGTAGATGTGTCTGAAAAAAAACTCACCTTAAAAATCGAGGATCAGACTATCACTTTTCACTATCAGACTGAAGACAAGGTCATCAAGGCCGAAGCAGTAGGCACCGTGAGCAATGGCACTCTATCAATAGCGGCAGAAGTTCTCTTTACCGAATATAATAAGACAAGTGAGATCCATTTAAACAATCATCAGTCTTTTTTGAGAGAGACTTTTTTTCAGCAACCAGGCATCTGGAATGCCCCCACCAACCCATCTTTTCCCCTTGAGAACTGGGTTACAAGCAATAATGTTACTCATCCAAAAAGACCGGCCTTTAAAGCAGGTCAGGCCTTATACTCTCGTTATGTACTGGCCCTCGATGCCCACGTGAGTTTTCGTGTTATCAAAGAAGATGACCTGGACACCTTTCATCAATGGCATAACCAGGCCCGCGTTTCAAACTTTTGGGAGCTAGGACAATCAAAAGAGGAATTAAAAGACTACATCGCAAAAGGCCTGAATGATCCTCATCAAATGCCGGTCATTGCGGAAATCGGTGGCGAAGCTGCAGGTTACTTCGAGTTTTATTGGACAAAAGAGGATCGCCTTGGGCCTTATTATGAAAGCGAAGCCTTTGACCGCGGTTTTCACCTTTTAGTCGGCAACAAAAAATACCTTGGATTCAAAAACACCGATGCCCTTTTAAAGTCAGCAAGTCATTTTGTTTTTCTTGATGACCCGAGAACAAGAAGAATTATGGGTGAACCAAGACACGACAACCAGAAACTTCTTAAATACCTTTTGCATTTTAAATCCTGGAGAAAGATTAAGGAATTTGATTTCCCTCATAAAAGGGCCGCTTTACTAGAGTGCAACCGCGAACTTTTCTTTCAAGGGCACTATCTATGATTCTCGAGAACTGGAATGCGGTCAACATTCAGCTTGTCGCCAAAAGTCTGGCCGAGCTTATCTATGAAGAGGTCCTCTCCGCCCAGGAGTCTGGCGGGTACTTTACCGTCACATTAAAAAGTGGTGTTAAATATAAATTCGAGGCCAAAAGAGGTGCATGGGATTTTTTGCAGATTAATCCATCTTCAATCAAGCGTTCGCCAGAAATTGAGAACATTGATGCTGCAGTATTTTTTCAAGATGCTAACGATGACCTCGGCATGAGTGAAATCACTCTCACCCACTTCAATGAGGAAATGAACAATACACTATTTAGCGAAATGAAAGTGCTGGAAAACCGAGAGAATGTTAAGTCATCAGACCTGGCCCTCTTATCAGGGGAAGAACTTCAGCCCTATCTGTCAGGACATCCTAAAATTCTTCTGAATAAAGGAAGGATTGGATTTTCGACAAGAGACCTGGAGAAATACGCTCCTGAACACAAAGACAAATTTCAGCTAATGTGGATTGCCGTAAAAAAGAATGCCTTGATCGAAGCTTGCTCTAAAGGATTAAAGGATTATTTTCAAGATAAGCTACTTAAGATCTCTTTCGATTTTTCAATGGAAGACTATTCTTTAATGCCGGTGCATCCATGGCAGTACACCCGCTTTATCGAAGTGCAGTTTCAAAAAGAGATCGCTCAAAAAACCATCATTCCACTTACCGAGATGGGCCCTTTTTACACTCCCCAAATTTCAATCAGGACCCTTTCAAATGCCAGCGATATAAAAGAGTTTGACTTAAAATTGTCGCTGACGATTCTCAATACCTCAGCTTACAGAGGCATATCTTCAGAAAGCATTTCTGTCGGGCCAGAGTTATCTGAATACATGGCGGAAATGTGCCAGGCGGATCCTCTGCTAAAAGCGGCCAACACTGATGTCTTAAAGGAGGTTTATGCTTCAGGTCTGATCCATCAGGGATTCGGCGCTATTAAAGAAGCACCTTACCGCTACAAGGAACTTTTAGGTTGTGTCGTCAGAGAGAGTGCAAGCTCAAAATTAAAAGCAGATGAGAAGGCCATCATGACAGGAGCTCTGTTTTATGTGGACAACGACGGCCAGTCGCTTATCGGCGAATACATCAAACGCTCAGGAGTCTCCGCACAAGAATGGATCAAAAGTTATTTCGCTCATGTCGTTATTCCTCTTTATCATCTTCAACTTACTAAAGGGATCGGCATTGTATCGCACGGACAAAATATTGTTTTAAAACTTAAGAGCAATTTACCAGCGGGGATGTTCATCAAGGATTTCCAGGGAGATCTTAGAATCAATCAGGACTTCATTCATCATTTTCCGGAAAATTTCAAACAATTAAAGGCCTTGCCTGGTAATTATTTGATTCATGATCTTATCACCGGGCATTTTATCACGGTGCTGAGGTTTATTTCACCAATATTAGAAGTGCAAAATATATTGAGCGAAAAAGAATTTTATTCGCTGCTTGGTATGGAAATTGATAATTATCTAAAAAAATTCCACCCGCATCTTCCGGTCAATAACCCGATGAATCTTCTGCGCCCTGAATTCGAAAAAGTTATTTTGAACAAAGTGCGCTTTAAAATTGGCTACGAAGACTCTTCGGCCAGGCCGCTTCCCCTGCTGGGAAAAAACTTAATCAATCCTCTCGCTGCGACTTATAAGGATATTCTATGAATTACGATTTAATCGGTATCGGCACCGGCCCATTCAACTTAAGTCTGGCGGCAATGCTTAAGAAAACGCCACTAAACTACAAATTCTTCGAAAGGAATGCTCACTTGAAATGGCATTCAGAGATCATCTTTGATGATTCGCTGATGCAGACATCCTTCTTTAAGGATCTTACTTCCAGCGTAGATCCGACCAGTGAATTCACTTTTTTGAATTACCTTGTTTCGCAAGGTCTATTTTACACCTTCATGAATACAAACAGGACGGTGGTAACAAGAAGAGAGTATGAACGTTACTTGCAGTGGTGTGCAGAAAAACTCTCTGAGAAAATTGATTTCGGAAACGATGTAAAAGAGATCACGCTTAAAAATAAACTTTTTGAAATCACCACTGATAAAACAAGCGCCTCTGCAAAAAATATCTGTATCGGTACAGGAGTCACTCCGAGAATTCCGGAATTTGCCAAAAAACATCTTTCAAAAAATATCTTCCACGCTAAATCAAAGGCCCTGTTAGAAATGGACCTGACAGATAAAAATGTTATTGTTGTCGGTGGAGGACAGACGGGTGTTGAAGTTTTTAGAAACTCTTTGAATTCCAAATGGGGGGCCTTTAAAGGCCTTAAACTCATCAGCAACCGCGTGAACCTTCAACCGCTGGACGAGTCTCCTTTTACCAATGAGTACTTCACTCCCACTTATGTGAATTGCTTCTTCGGACTTGAGCAAAAAGAGAAAGACTCGCTGATTCAGGGGCAAAAACTTGCCAGCGATGGCAACACTCCAAAATATCTTGAGTATCTTTATAACGATCTCTACCAGATGAAATACATCGATGGTGACCAGCGCACAATTGAGTTAATGCCTAACCGAAAAGTCCATTCACTGGAGGCCATTGATCAATATTACAAGCTCAACTACTTCAACCACTTCAACAAAAAAGAAGAGAGTGCAATTGCCGACATCATTATTCTGTGCACCGGATTTGAGAATGTCATTCCTGAATTCATCAAACCTATCGCTCATCTAATCGAATTCGATGAGGCCGGGCGCTTTAACTTTAATCGTGACTTTAGTATACAGTTAAACGAACGTGCTGAAATCGAAAACAAAATATACGCTTTGAATTTCAGCCGCCATGGGCACGGAATTTCAGAACCTCAAACTAGCTTGATGCCTTGGCGCTCAGCCACTGTCATCAACTCAGTCTTAAAAAACATTTTTTACAACATTAACAACGATCGACCAAATTTCATTAATTTTTGCCGCGACTAATTTCACTAGAGGATTTATGCAGAAACTATTTTTACCATTACTCATCACTACTATCTCTTTGGGAGCTTTGGCCGAAGATTATTCGTTTGAGACCATTGAAATCAAGGCCAACAAGGAAAAGAAAAGTTACAAACAAAGTACTGAAAGTATCGCCGTTCTAAAAAAAGAGGAAATGGCATCGGCCATTCAGGACAATAACATCGACACACTTAACGCTGTCGCTAACGTCACGGTTAATAAAGACGATGATACGTTCACCATCCGTGGAGTGAAAAACATCGGTGTAACTGGCTATCAAAAAGACAACCTCGCCTCTATTCTTGTTGATAACATCTTTCAGACCGACCTGGCGGTTAAGGCCGGAAGTTTTAATCTTTGGGACCTGAGCTCACTGGAAATTTATCGCGGGGCCCAGTCCACCACTCAAGGAATCAATTCACTTGCGGGAAGTTTTAATATTTTTCATAACTCTCCAAAAAACATTCAGGAGAATGCTCTGAGGGCCGAATATGGAAATCATGGCAGAATGGGCCTCAATGCGATGACAAATTATGCATTGATTGATGACAAACTTTTCCTGCGTTTGAGCGGAACTGCTCTCAGCACGGATGGTTACATCACCAACAAAACAACCAAAAATGAAGATTGGGCAAAAAAAGAGCACTACAACCTTAACATGGATTTTTTGTATAAGATCAATGAAAAGGACGAACTCAAATTCACTAATAAATTTTTCAAATCGCAGACAGGTGGCACTTATGTTCACGGGCCAAACCCTTTTGCCTATGAAGTTTTTGAGGACCTGAACTCATCGACAAAAACCACTAACGCTCAAGGCGGAATCGAATACATCAAGGCAATCAATGACAATATCACCAATCATGCACTGGTGAACTACTCCAACTCAAGACAAAACACCTCAACTGACAGTGACCTGACGGCCTTAAACAGAACTGGAGTGAGAAAAGACTATCACCGTGACAACTTTTTTAGTTTTGAGAACCTGCTAAAATATAACTCCGAGAAAGTTAAAAACGTCCTCGGGGTTCATTATCATCAGTTCTCATTGATTGATAATTACGACTTCAATGTTCTTCCCATCGCCAACAATGCGGTAAACCTGAATATTAAACAGTACGTAGACCGCAAAAGAAAAACTTACTCAATCTTTGATTCTCTTCTTTATGAATTCACTGACCACCATGCTGTTAACCTTGGCGCCCGTTTTGAATACGTAAACAATAAGTACCTGACGAATGTTTCCGGTTCAAGAATCGGGACTGCGGGTAGTGGTGCTCTGAACACTTATCTGGATAATTATGTCCGCGACAGATCAGGAGCCTATGGCGGTGACAAAGGGAAAGGAAAAATCCTTCCAAAGGCCGGATACCTCTACACTCTCGACAACCATACTTTCGGAGTTTCATTTGTTGAAGGATACCGCACCGGTGGGGTGAGTATTAACCGCTATAGAACAACTGCGGTAAATTATGATCCTGAATCAACTTACACCTATGAGCTTTCGTATAAATCCAGCTTTGAACGAATGAATATCAGCTCAAACGCTTTCTATACCAACTGGAGAAGGCAACAAGTACAGGTTTCCCTATCAACTGACACTTACGACACTCAGGTTACCAATGCCTCACGCTCTGAGTATTTCGGAGGGGAATTACAGCTGAATTATAAATTAAGCGATATTCAGGACCTGAAATTCAGCACTGGTTTTGTTCAATCGCGCTTTGTGAATTTCTCATACAACAATAAAATTTACACTGGAAAAGAGTTCCCTAACTCTCCAAACTGGACTCTAATGCTTAACCACGGGATCAATGTGTTCAATGACTGGCAGATTAAAACAACATTTCGTTATTTAGGCACATCATTTGCCGATGCTGAAAATACGAAACCAATCAGAGAGCAGTTCTATACTGATCTTGGTTTACAGTTCTTCTATAAATCGATCGTGCCCGAAATCACGGTTAGAAACATCTTTAACAATAAATACGTGACCAACACCTTCACCAACTCTTACGGCACTTATCACCAGATGAGCCCCCCTAGAGAAATAGTAGGCTCTGTCTCATACCTATGGTAATTCTATGAAGAAATGGCTTTCAAACATTCTTGTTAAATATCTTATTAAAAAATCTGTTGTTCTCTCCAATCAAAAGATTGGGGAGAGCTTTCAACTTTTAACAATAAAACTGTCCGAGAAAAAAGAATGGATCCCTGGACAAAAAATCCAGATAAAGGTCACGGATCAAGAGCTTCGTAGCTACACTCCCACTAAATGGGAGAAGGACCAAAGAACTTTTGAAACTCTCATCTACAATCACGGCAACGGCCCGGGTGCTCTGTGGTCAGCGAGCGCAAAACCTTCCATGCCTGTTCAGGTAGTCGGCCCAAGAAACTCCCTCGACATCAGGGAAATAGACGGAAGTCTTTTCTTTTTTGGTGATGAGACAACTTATGGGCTGGCCTACGCTTTAAAAGAGGCCCATTCACATAAAATTGGATGTTTTTTTGAAGCTTCAAAAACTCTGGATGCGGCCAAAGCACTGGAGTTTCTAAATCTGGACCAAACGAATTTATTCGAAAGAGACAAAGATAATTCTCATTTGCAGGCATGTCTGGAGCGAATCATAAGCGCTTACCGTGACGAGACCATCATTCTCTCTGGAAAAAAAGACAGCATCGATTTTTTGCAAAATGCTCTTCTAATTCAGGGAGTTCTCCCTGAGAAAATTGTGAAGAAAAGATATTGGGGATGGAAAAAGGCAGAATCAGTCGTTTAATTTGTAAGAGATTGGGAATCTAAGTTCAATTTCATCATCTGGTAATTCCCCCGGAAACGCCTTGAAGGTTTGAATCTTTTTTACCAGGTTTAGAGCAGACTGATCCAAGAGAGCATGGCCTGAATTTTTTACGACTCTATGATTTGAAACTTCTCCATTTTTTTTAATGGTCACTGCGATTACAACCACTCCTTCGAGCCCGCGCATCCTGACCATCGTAGGATACTCTTTCTTCACTTCAACCAGGTTTCGAAATTCCAGGGAATACTTTTGTTTGGCACTTAATATTGTCGCCTCTGATTCGCTTCCCTCTCCGCTTCCTTCAGTTGTTCCACCTGCCCCAGTTGTCACTGTCCCAGTCCCTTCGGGAGACCCTTCTGTAGAAGTTGCTGCCAGGTTTGTCGGAATTGCCTGAGTGTTTTGAGAGCTATCAGTTGTAGTGATTCTTTTTGGTGAAGTCACTTTGGGTTGCGAGCGGGCGCTCACGCCACCTAGATTGACCGAAATGGAATTGGGAATTTTAATAAGATTGAATCCTTTATCGCCGGAAAAACTCCAGGCTCCAAAGAGGACAACTATCGCCAGGTGTATAAATACGCTTATGCCAAAACTTGCCAGCGAGGACGCTTTGGCCTTTTTAAAAACTTCCATCGCCGGCGATTATAATAAAATCAGAGCTAAAAGGCTACATCTCTTAGGTATTTGCCAATAGAAGTAAGAAGACCGCAGAGAAATCCTCCCCATAGGATATCGACTGCACACATAATCGGCGTCCAGCTGGCCAACGTTGCGTAATTGGTAAAATCATAAACCCCGTAAACAATAACTCCAAATAGAAAGCCCCAGCCGATACTTACCAGGATGCTGCTCTCCGGGGAGATCTTAGGGAGCACAAAATATGTGATGCCTAAAGTGATTAAGACATAAACAGCAACCGCCGCCCAGATGATGACATCAAAGCCTCCGTTAGATCCTAGCCTTGCGACACCTTCCAGTTGTTTCAAATAGAACTTATTGGCCACAACAGCTATCCACACGAAGTCGACAGCAAGACCAATTGCAAGCAATGAGAAAAATAATTTTATATCCTGAACCATAATGACTCCCTTTCCACTATCTTAGGTTTTCCGCACACAATGTCTACCTTGTCGAAGCAATGTAAAAACGACGCTTGCCGTGCATAAACCCTACTGTTATCATTTTTTATCCCACGAACAAGAGAGAACTTGTGAGTTATTCATTATCCGCAAAAAATATCGTCAAAACCTTTGGCAAAGATTTTCTTGCCGTAAGAGACCTGTCGTTTGACTTAAAGGCCGGGGAATCAGTCGCTTTTTTAGGCCCTAATGGGGCGGGAAAAAGCACCACCATTAAAATTTTGTGCGGGATCCTTTCTCCAAATTCAGGCGAAGCCTACATCAAAGGACATAAAGCTGGGACACTTGAGGCCAATAAGTCTTTAGGATTGGTTTTTGGTACACGCAGCCAGCTTTATATGCACATGACAGTTCTGCAATGCCTGAGTCTTATCGGAGAGATCTATTATTTAACCGGGCAGGCAAAACACAACCGCATCAATGAACTCACAGAGCTTTTTGAAATCGGTGATCTTTTGCAAAAAAGAGTGCGCACGCTCTCACTCGGCCAGAGAATGCGCTGTGAAGTCGTAGCGGCCCTTATTCATAAACCACAAGTTTTACTAGCGGATGAGCCGACCATCGGTTTGGACATCATCGCCAAAAACAGGCTGCGCGAATTAATTCAGCGCTGGCAGAAAGAAGAAAAAAGCACACTGCTTTTAACGAGTCATGATTTATCGGACGTTGAAGTTCTCTGCAACCGCTGCATCCTGATTGATCACGGAGTGAAAAAATTTGACGGCCCACTGGCCAGTCTCAAAGGAAGCTTGAGTGACCTAAGAAGAATCCAGATCACTGTTTCCGATCACACAACCCCTTCATTTGTTACTGACAAAAAAACTATTGTGCCCCTTCATAATGATGAGTTCACTCACCGCTATGAACTTAAGACATCAGTGATTCCGATGTCGGATGCTTTATCAGAACTCTCAAAACACTACGGCGATAAACTTCAGGATATCCAGATTTCAGAAGTGAGCCTGGAGGAAGTACTCGCCTTCAGGTATAAAGACAGGACGGGAAATGAAAAATTCTCTTCTTGAGTCGACCTCATTTCACACCAGGCACGCTTGGTTTAATATAAGAGAGCAATTCTCCGACATTCCGACCGCATTGGCATCCAATGCACTCATCCCTTTTTTTGTCTGGATTCTCTCGAGGGTCTGGGAAAGATTCAACTCACACCAAGCTAATTTCACATTGAATGAAATCATTATTTATATTGCGATCACTGAGCTTCTTTTTATGACGTTCGTGCGCCTGCCTTCGCTCAACCGGGCCAGTGGGGATTTTTCTCTTTCACTGGCCAGACCACGGTCATGGCTGATGACCAGCTTCTCTGGATTTTTCGGCAGGTCTTTAGGCGGAAGAATCTTCATGCTCATCATCCTCACTTTTACGATCCCTCTTTTGGGAGCGAAGGCCGGAGATATTTTTACGGCTTCATTGAGACTCTTTATACTTCTACCTTGGCTTGGAATTATCCAGGGACTCTTTTCTTTGTTTTTCGCCAACGCTCAGGTGCTTTGGCACCAAACAAACTATTTCCTCTTACCTTTTGGAAAAATCTTTCTCGTTTTAGGAGGCGTCTGGGGACCGATTGCCGACTTCAGTGAACCATGGAGAAGTTTTGTCTTAAAACTTCCGCCGTCTGATATCTTTTTTCAGCCGGCCTATTTCTGTATCAAAGGTCATTTTTATCAAACCACCCCAACTGAATGGGTGCTTCGAACGGGAGTCCTCGTTATATCTTTGGTAGTTATCAACATTATTTTTTTCCGTGTGGCCAAAGAGCGCCATCAGGCCTTTGGAGGATAAGTGAATTCAGTAAAATTGCTTTTCCTCGCATTGAAGTATCACTTTGATGCCCAGAAATCGAACCCGATGAACCTGATTGCCGGGACTATTGGGATGATCATCAACAACCTCATTGTTCTATGGGGATTGTGGGTTATGCTATTTGATGGAAAACCTAACGGTGGCTATCTCACAATTTATTTTCTTTCACTGAATGCGATGATCACGATCGCCTGGGGCTCATTACTGTTTTTTGTCGGAGGTTTCAGGTCTTTAGGTGAATACATTGAAGAAGGAAGTCTTGAACCAATGCTTTCGACTCCGAGAAATCCTCTCCTGTTAGTGGGGATCTCTCAAAGCAGCACTCCCGCTCTAGGAGATATCATTCAAGGTTTCTGTAACATTATTGCACTTGTTTTTTTAGGGCATCATGCGATCGCAGGGAAAACACTTTTTTTCGCTATCGCCTCAGGGATTGGATTCCTCTCTTTATTTATCCTGGCCGGATCAATTCCATTTTTTGTAAAAAGAGGAAATGCTCTAGCTCAGCTTTTTATTGAGTGCAATCTAAGCCTTTCATTCTATCCTTCCGGAAAAATTTTCACTGACTATGGAAAGTATGTGTTGCTTCTGACTCCTGCCGCGTTTACGGGCCTTCTGCCAATGAATGCAATCGAACACGCAACGCTGATGAATTCATCCATTACACTAGGGGCTTCCTGCTTATTTCTATTTGTCGCTTGCAGAGTTTTTGGAATGGGCCTAAAGAGATTTCAATCGTCAAACTCAATGGCACTTAGAAATTAAAAAGGGCCTGCTACTCACAGGCCCTTGTCATCATTATTTCACTAATCCGAATCTTCTTTCCATTTTCAGAGTGTAGTCCTGTGCTTTTCCAAGAGCAGATTCTCCCATATCCGAATAGTTTTGAAGAAAACTGACTTCTACATAGTACTCTTTATCTTTAGGAGTGAATATTGTGCCAATCTTCGCTCCCTCCGCTTTTAAGTCTACTGTCGCAACCGTCGTATTAGTCTGTTCATTATAAACATAACGGACATTACCTTTTGCGATCTTCTTGTTGATTTCTTCCGTATTTTTTTGGTTGGTGATTCTCAAAGTAAGTTCAGCTCTCTTTGAATCAACTTTTCCTTTAAGATTAAACATGAATGTATTTTTCCTTAATTCCCCAATGAAATTATCGGCAGTCTGAAGGTATTCAAATTCCACATTTTTGTTGAACATAAGTACTTTATACTTCGCTTTAATAGTGTTTACACCTGCGGCATCATTATTCTTCACCTCTTTCTTAATAAAGACAGCTGCCTCTGGTCTTCTGTTCTCAGCGTAGTGTGGTGTCACCTTCGTCGAGATCTCCCCTTTATCATTTAAAGAGAATGTGAACTCTGGGCCAAGGATTTCAGAAAGCACCTGGAACTCAACCGCGATATCCGCTTTGTGAGTTTTAACGATTTTTTCCTGAGGAACCTTAATCACTTTCATACATTCGTACTCTTCATCTCTATAAAGAGTTTCGATCTTGCAAACTTGCTCTTGATAAGGAACATCCTTACAAACTTCCTGCTCAGGCACGTTACGGCATTGTGTTTCGTAATTATCGTCACAAACTTCTTCTTCGCGAGTGACATATCCACAAATCTCTTCACCTGGAATTGTTGAACATTCCTGACGAGTTTCATAACCACAAACCTGCTCTTGCCTTGGAACTTGAGAGCATTCCTGGCGGTCTGAACCATAGCTGCATTCGCGCTCTTCATAAGGAACCTGACGACACTCACGACGAGAAGGCTCATTAGAACATTCCTGACGTGGAGGGATTTTCACACAGCGATTTTCACCGTTGACGATTGAACATTCAATATCACCTGGAATTGTATGACATGTTTGTCCACCACCAACTTCCGAACATTCCTCACGGTAATTCACTACTACACGGCACTCATATTCACCCGGCACAGTTCTGCACTCATTTTCATAACGAGTTTCTGTACGGCATTGATACTCATTTACATCACGGCATTCTTGACGAGAAGGAGTGTCGTGACATTCTCTTTCTGTGCGGGATTCAGTACGACAGATTGGATTGTTAACTTGTTCGCACTCTTCATGGGCCGGAACAATAGCGCATTCTTTTTTATATCTTGTGACATTTCTACAGACATTTTCCTGATAAGGAACTTTTCTGGTACAAGTCCCCTTCACTTCCTGCTCAATATAAGTAATCTCTTTCAGGAAATTTTCGAGGTTAAAAACCTCTTCTTTTTGGTCTTCATAAGAAAACGTTTTTGACGTGTCCGCATACAGACTCGACTGGAACATAAGACAGCAGACAACGAAACCTTTCAGCAACCGGTTCATTTTATCCCCCTTAGAGATGATTAATAAATTTTCTGCTGAAAGAGCAATTCAGGTGCCAAGCGCTTAAAAATACGTCACGCGTAAAGAGAATGTTTTTACTTGATCAATTTTGTCGAATTTATTTGGACTAGAAAACTGGGGCCATATTGTCACTGAGTGAAATAGTCAACTAGCACCTTTCAGTGCACAATAAAAAAAGGCCTGGTGATTAACCAGGCCTTCATTTTTTTATCTGTACTGGATAGCGATTCTATCTAGAACCGGCTCAGGAATTTCTTCGCCGTCACGGATAGTTTCATATTGGCTCATAACCGCATCGTGGAAATCATCGAAACGATCTGGGTGAACACGGCTCGCAAATGCAGTTGAAAGAATTTGATAATCAAGTTCCGCTTCCGAAGCCTGATCAATCATTAAATCAATTAAATCCATTAGAGACCAGCTTGCAATTGCAGGATCCATATCCGGATCTTGTGATTTAATGAATTCAATAATGGTTCTTCTTTCCATTTCCATAATTCGTCCTTTGAAAAAGTGTGTAGGTTTACATCTATTCTAATCAAATTTTAAAATTATGGGTGAAATTTTTTGTTTGATTAAATTAATCAAACTTTTAAAAGCTTCAGGAATTCCTCTGTAGAATTAATTTCCTGATTCTCCAGCACCACACCTCTTACACGCACATCATTTAAATGAACGTTTTTTAACCGGCATCCGATTAATTTCACATCACTCAACTCCGCATCTTTCACACTGCAATTCTCCAGAGTCGTTTCTTTGAAACTCACGCCATGGAATTTCGCGTCCACGATCATGCAATTATCAAACTGAGTCTGGTTCATGTTCGATCCATGAAATGCGCAGTCGCTGATTTTTGTCTGGTTCAGGAAATCAACTCCCTTGAAATTTACACCATGAAAACTCACATCAACTACAGATGAATTGTTCATAAGCAGTTTAAGGATTTTAGCCCCATGAAAATTCACATCACTTACTTTGGCACCAATAAACATGACCTCTTCCAGAGAAGATCCGTTAAAGCTGCAATCTTCCAGTCTCGAATCAGACAGCGAGAGATTTTTGGCATTAGAGGCATTAAAAGAGTTCTCGCAAAATCTGGAGCTTTTCAACTCCAGCCCTGTTACGTTGGCCACCTGAAAACTATTGTCTTCAAATGAGAAATCCTCGCCTTTTGGCTGCTCCACTTTAGAGAGGTTAAATCGGTTATCGCCGTATTTTTGTCCCAGGCTTTTTTCGACATCACCCAACGCCTTATTTAAAACAGTGCTTACAAAATCAGTGATTCCTGATTTTAGGTTCCTCTCAAATTTATCCTCCAGCGGTTCTGCCGTTTCTGCTTTTGGCTCTTTTTTAGTGTCCTTATCACCTTGTTGCAAAGTGGCCAGCAATTCAGCGGCTTCCGCATCGTTGATAATTCCGTTCTTATTCATTTCCAGTATTTTTAAAATTTCTTCTTTCACTTCTTTTTCTCCGTTTTTTTCTTTATAAGAGAAAGTCCTTTTTCGTAATTCACCAGTCCATTGTTCATTAAATCCAGAATCTCGATCACTGACTTGGATTCAAGCTGAAGATCCGCATCCACTTCTGATTTGTCGACAAAACCTGAAGGAGCTACGGCTTCTTTTAACTTTTGAATTTTATTTTTTACAGTGGGATAACTAATACCCAGCGCCTTTTCCATGTCCGCAATCTTTCCTTCACAGACAATAAAAACATGCAGAAAATGCAGCATCTCTTCGCTAAGACCCATCAGGGAATTAGAAGCAAACTGCCCTTGCAAAGTCAGTTCGCAATCTTTGCAGCCGAGGGCTACGATTTGCATTGGTTTTTGGCATTGAGGGCAGCTACAGGTGGCCGGGTTATGTTTTTTCATGATTAAGATATATTAATTTTCTTAATTAATTTCAATATGAAAATTAAGATTTTTAACTTTTCGGGAGTTTAAAATTACCTTTTTAAACAAATCCAATAACTTAAGAATTTATTATGGATAGATACATATTAAAAAATTTGAGTTCGTTTATAATCGAGCAATGATTTATTTTATTATCTATTTTTTACTCTCGGGCCTGGCCATTGCCAAAGACGATAAGGACTGGACGCTCGATCTAAAAACTTCAACCCTAATTCCGAAGTACGCCGGCATCGTTAAAGAAATCCGCGGCAACGCCATGATCGAAGACAGCGAACTCAAGTCCGGTTCCAAAATTTATCCGCAAGACATAATCAAGACAAAGGAAAAAAGTTTTTTGAAGGTTGAATTAGTCGATGACTCTCTTTTGACCATCGGTCCTCTGACTGAGTTTCAAATTGAAAAATGGGTTTATAGAACCAAAAACGACCGGGATGCATTGTACTCACTAATAAAAGGTCGCATGAGAATGGAAATAAAATCTAAAGCTAAAGACCGTGACCAACTCAAGGTGAAATCCTCATTGGTTGCGATGGGGATTCGCGGAACCAGCTTCGCCTTAAATAACACTCTTCAGGGTAATAAGGAGATCGCACAGATATCACTAATGGAAGGAGCAATCCGCTTAACCTCTTCCGAGTTTAAAGAGACTATAAACATGAAGCCGGGTGATTATGTAGAAGTCGTCAAAGGGTTAAAAAAATCCAGAAATTCACTTAAGCCTCTCTCAACAGAAGACCTGGAGAGACTAAAGCGGCCGCAGCTGCCGGATGAGGTCCAATTATTAAATGAGATCATTCTCAACGATAGCGATAATGTTTTGGATCAAGAACAAAAACAGACTGACGGCAAGAATAGTAATGAAGAGCTCCACTCTTCTACCAATGAAGCCAGCACTCTTATTAACCAAAGCGAGGCTCAGCCAATATCTGTCAAAGATAAGCTAAAACTCCTCAACCAAATCCGTGAAGATAATTTAAAAGAGTAATTAGTGAAAATGTTGCGGCTCTTGTTTTGACTGAGTCGCCGAGGCCGGAAGAGCAAAGTGAAAACTGGTGCCGACGCCCAACACACTTTCGGCCCAGATTTTTCCCGAATGCGCTTCAATAATCCCTTTAGCAATCGCCAGACCAAGACCCACTCCATGATTGGCAGAATGCTCAACTTGCCAGAAGCGGTCAAAGATATGTGGCAGCTGATCGGCTGCGATCCCTTTACCTGTGTCTTCAATTGTAAAGTACACCTGGCCTTCAGCTTCCTGGGCCCTAACAGTTATCGTTCCTCCTTTGGGAGTGAATTTAATAGCGTTGCCAATGAGATTTGAGAAAACCTGAATCAACCGCTCACGGTCGCAGATAATAACCGGGAGATCCGCATCCATAGCATTGATAATTTTTAGGGACCTTTCCTCCGCCAACATGCAAGCGGATTCCAGGAAATCCTCTATAACCAAAACAGCGTTCTCCTCTTTCAAATTTACCGCAAAGGTCCCCGCCTGAATTTTTGCAAAATCCAGAATCCTTGCGATCAATCCTCTCATTATCTCTGTTGAATGTTTGATTCTCATCATCGCCTTAGCGGCCCTTTTACTTTTCTCACTATCACCGAATTCCTGACTTTGAAGAATTTTTAAACTCATCATAATGACAGACAATGGGTTCTGCAGGTCATGTGAGACCATCGCTAAAACATCCTCCCTTATTCCGATAGCGTCCCTTGCTTCCCGGTATAATCTCGCCTTGTCCAGTGCCAAGGCCAGTGCATTGGCAAATTCTTCACAAAACGGAATGGCATTGTCATCAAAATGTCTACCAGAATCATTGAAACAAAGAGTGACAGCTCCAAGCAATTTCCCCCGGGCAATAACCGGAACAGAAATAAATGATTTTATCGTCAAGCTCAAATACATCTCACGGGCCTGCAATTCAGGATAAGCTTCCAGCAATTCCTCATTTGTCAGGCTTGACACCATTATGGGTTTTTCGTTTTTTAAAACTTCGGCGACAGACCGAAAATATTTGGACTTAGTTGGATATTTTCTAATAAATTTTTCCAGTGTGACCGCTTTCTCCGGGTCCCGATGGGCCACAAACTCCAGGCGGAGGTCCTTTTTTTCGTCCTGCGAATAAAAAACACAACAATCAGCGAATGTCGGAATCAAAAGCTGTCCGATTTTTGTCGTGTCCAGCTCGAGAGACTCTGCCAGTATTTTACTCACGCTTAGTTGAAATTTTTGTTCTGACTCAATTTTTTTTTGCTCGGCTATATCCTGATTCTGAACAAGAGCGCCGATAATCTGCCCTTTCTCATCTTTAATAGGTGCCGCCGAATTAAGAATCACACCAAACGTTCCGTCGAATTTGCGGATTTTAATCACTTCATTCAGGCTGACCTCACCTTTTTCAATTGCTCTGGTTGAGGCCCATTCGTGGAACTCCACTTTTTTGCCAGTGTCATAGGCCCACCCTTGCAACTCGCCATACTTTTCAATAGGAATGCGCCCACTTCCTCCCCAAATCTTCACCGCCGCTGGATTCTCGCCAAAAATTTGTCCTTTGTTATCAACCAGCCAAACCCCAATCGGAAGATTCTCCACTAACAATTTAAAGAGGCTCTCACTTTTTCTTAAAGCAATCTGGGCGTTTTCTTTTTCCTGCACTAGGTTTGTGACATCTTCCACTTGATTAATGATGTACCTGATTTCATTTCTACCGTCTAAGACCGGCATATTCATGGGACGCCAGTATCTATCCTCAAATTCATTGCTTCCATTTTTTTTAATATCGTATCTAATAACACCCATGTCATCTTTAATTTTTTTCTCAATAACTTTGTGAAAAGAAGCTTCCAATTTTTTCATTCCTTCATTTATCGATTCATTCGAAGTCATAGGAAAAACCTCAAAAACCCCTCTGCCAATAATTTTTTCTATCTCCGTTGACGTGTGCTGAAGATAAAATTTACTTGCCGCCACGATGGTAAATTTGGGTGCATCTGGAAGAACTACCAGACAAAGACCAGGCTGAGATTCAAATAGTAATTTAAAATCTGGAGACAATTCTAATAGCGAATCATTCGGTACATTAACTTCTTCCATTTGCTTTTTGTCCTTCACGCTTTGGATTATGTGACTATTTTCCACTTTCCTTTTTCCTATCTAATGGGAATAAGAATAGACATATCAAGTAATCTGCAACGAGAGTACCAAGGTGAAACTTAATCTAGAATTGAGTTTGAGAAAAAAATGATTGGGCGGCAGAATGACATTGGCAAAATGTCATTCCGATTGAAATAAGAAATTAATGTTGATGAACACTACTGCCTCTATCTTCATCCAGCTGGACTTGATCAGCAATAGCAGCGCCATTTGAATAGTAGTCTTTGTGTTTATTCGTATTCAAACTTACTTTAACTTGATGAGTGCCCTTTGAAAGATTCAGATGCACCCATGGTCCATAAACTCTCGCCACTTTTTTTCCATCAACATAAAGATGAGCGTGGCCTGTACCGGCCAGATCACTTTGCCCTGCCTTGTCCGGGCTAAAAGTGAAATTTTCTGTGATCAGGTGAATATTCCATCCACCGACTTCGTCTTTCGTTGCTTCTATTTTCACTGACGGCACAGGAAGAGCGCTCGGGACTTCATAATGAGGATGATCCATGATCTCAGCTTTTGATATTTTCTGACGATGGATTTCTCCGGCCAGCTTTTCATACGAATACCCAAAAAATAAAAAGAGGATTGCAAAATTAAAGGAAGCAAAGATCGATCTCATCCAGGGTGATCTATGAAAACGAATCGGGGCCTGATAATAATGACCTGGGCCCTTCACAATAAATATCAACAAAGCTCCATGAAGAATTGTGTGTCCAATAACCTCGGTCTTTCCGAAAAAAACTGTCGTGGTAAAAAACACCAGAGTGATAACAATCGCCAGCGGTCTTTGAAGTAAGCAGATGATCAGTAAATACCCTAGTGTGAATTCAACAAAGGCCGTGGCCGTCAGAAAAAACTGATGATCAAGCCCCATTGTCAGTTGAGGTGCTTTCTCCAGTACCGACAACCCCCAATACGGATAGATTAATTTTTCAAAGGCCACCCAACATAATGAGAAACCCAATCCTGAATAGAGAACAGGTAAATCGAGGTTTTTAACCTTCTCATTTTTACTACTTGAAAAAATAAAATAAAGTGCCACTGCGGGATAAATTATATAATCCAGCATATGAAAAATGCCGTGGTAAGTGACACCCATGCCGTAAAAGATCAGCATTCCTATCCCGACAATCCAAGTGGTTTCTTTAAACAATAACAAAAAAACCAGCGCAAACTGCGCCCATCCCCACAGATCTCCAAATACCGCTATTTCTGGTGCGATGATGGAATTCCCTTGCCATGACATGAGCAGAACTGCTCCCACAATCACTCGCATGATTAATTGCGCGTTCTCAGCATAACGATCAAGAAAAGAATTGATTTTTATATAGGCCAGTGATTTTTCCAACGAACGGTCAAGATAAACAATCATCGGCAAACTTATCAAAGAAAGACAAAATAAAAACCAAAAAGTTCCGGAAGCCGACATCTCGGCCATATTAAGAGGTGCCTGACTAAAATCGAAATTGCTGAACCACTTCACATGAGCTTCAGCATTTTGCGCGAAAAGAATCTCTTTTAGAATTATTAAATGTCTCATCTTGATCCCTGCTTCTTTGACTGACTCATAATATTCTATACGCACCTATTGTTTTACTCAAACATTTAATGGTTTCGCTTTTGCAGAGTGAAGTTCAGTTTCAACTTTCTGTTGAATAAAACATGGAGTGCATATGGCAAAATCAATACAAAACTCTTTTCTCTGCTTTTTTCTCTGCCTCATCTCCTCCGCTCTTTGCGCTAACGAATTATGGGTCAAGAGCGGAAGCGAAACCCGGCACTTTCTCTCTCTAGATCTGGACCAGGGAATCAAACTCAAACATTACTTGCAGGAAAAAGGTGACTACCAGGATCTTATTTCAACCACTCATTTCCCTGATGTGAAAGCAGCCTATGCTTACATCCAGAAGCAATACCCTGGATACAAAAGCACTAAAGAGCTGCCAACCTGGCCGGTGGACACCTCCTTCTCGGACAAACGCAACAGCAATATCTGGGTGGCCAGAAACCAATGGAACGACAATTGGGAGCGCGAGTATGCGGCCTGGCTACAGCGAGAAGTTAAATCTGACTTCTTCATGAAATATAACATCCCTACAGATTGCGCGGATGCATTGATCGGATACCGCTGGATCTTTTCGCGTATCTACTCATTGCCTGTGGGCAATATTGTCTCGGATACCGGATCACTATTCGGGCATTTTTCCATGAGACGTCAATGGGAGAACTTGCCCACATCAGCGAACTGGTATGATGACCGGCTGTTCTTGGCAGCACTTAATTACGTAATGGATATGACCAGCACCAGAACCATCATGGCCAGTGATGGTTTCCCGGTGGCGATAACTAAAAAAGGTCTGCAGGCCGGAACTTTTATTGTCAGTCAGACCAACGGCTCCGGGCATATGAGAACAATCACAGAAAATTATTTTGATGATCCATCTGAACTTCCACTCTTTACCCACTCATCAACAGCTCCTCGAGAATTGCGACCTTTATATCGCGAAGCTTTTATCGACCAGGCCTGGCCAATCAGAGGCACCAGGGAAATCATGGCCTTTCGTTGGCCGGTGGTTTCCGGAAATTCGTGGTCATTAAACAGAAAAGAAAATGACTCCCGCTACTCCAATGAACAATTCGACGGAGCTCTTCAAGGAAAATACTACTCATTTATCCAATTCGTGCTTACCAGAGTAAAAGACAACTATGACCCATTCAGCCTGGTAGCAACCGGAGTAAGCGACATTGTTAACTACACTAATATCAGAATAAAAATTGTCCGTGATGGATACAACTATTGCCAGAGCCACAACTGTGCTCCAGGCACACAGGCCTATGAAGACTGGAGCACTCCAAATAGGGATTCAAAATATTTGCTGAAGTTCACCGAGATTGAAGACCTGGTAAAAGCATTCGATCCTATGTATCCGGGACTCTATGCACATTGGAAAGAATCCCTGACATCCACCGTTGTGGACGTTGAAGGTCACTCCCTGACTCTGGAGAAATTGCGCTACCTGTTTGAGAAGAAACTTACCAGCTACAATCCAAGTGACCCGATTTTGAGACGATGGGGCCTCAATTAAAACCGCTACATAACTCAGCACAGGAGGGGTTTAACAGACTCCTCTTGGCGGGGGATTTAAAATATTATATGAATTTATTAATACTTTTTTTATGAGGCATGTATGTTCGCAAAATTCATCGTTATATCATCATTTATGACTTTAACTTCGGTTGCATCCGGAGCGGAATACATCGACCTGCCAGTTTCTACTTTTGAAGCTAAAGCTGAAAATATCTACGATCGAATCAACGACATTATCAACAACCCTGAGCCGATCCTTCACCGCTACAAACCAGTGGGAATGAAAATCAAAGATAAAGTTATCTCAAAAAACCAGATTCAATTTGTGGCGACCAAAGAAGTTCTGGGAATTTCTAAAACTGTTTTATACAAAGGAACTCTGGACATCGCTTATATGAACTCTCCGAAAGGGCAGAAGTGCTTTAAGGCCATCCTGGATTTCACGGGATCGGGAGAGCTCATTATTGATAACGTCGAAAACCTTGAAATGAATTTCTGTACAACTCCCAAAGCAGAAGACCATTTAGCGGCCACTGTTAAATCAAGACTGCAAAAAGGTCAGCGCTATGGCGGTGTCATCAGCACGATCGCTAAAAATCTGATTGCTGATCAGGTCGCCCCTATCATCACTTCGGTGAAGGAAGAGATTGAAAAACCGTAAAAGCTGACTAAAGTTCTCTTATATCAGGCGGAATCTTATAAAAATCTTAATTTAGAGCAGGCACTTTTTCCATTTAAACTATTCCTGAACGAATGACTTAAATGGGAAGAAAATATGAAATCAAATTTTGCCACCGCCAAATCATCTAATGCCATCCGTAACGGTCTCTATCTTATTTTCTTTCTGCTAATTTTTCATTTCATTAAAAGTCTTCTTACTATCAGTGGACTCTTCTCAATTTTCAGGACAATGGACCTGGCCTACTTTAGTCTTATGTCTGCTTTTGTTTATCTCTTTTTTTACTTTATCACAAAACGAATTAATATGATTGCAGGACTCTTTGGCGCTTTCTTTTTTTATATTATGGAAGCGGGAGTATCTCTGATTTATTCAGCTCAAAAAACACCGACACATCTTATTTTAGATGTTGTAATCAGATTGATTGTTGGTTTTGTTTTATTCAAAGCATGTAAAGGCGCCACTGCATTTCAACAGGAAACTTAGTTAAGCTTTTTTGACGACTAGCCAGGTTCCACCGAGGATGAAGACTGTACCAATAATCATTGGTGCAGTGATAGTCTCTCCTAAAAACAGTGCTCCCCAAAGCATTCCAAAAACCGGCATTAAAAAAGTCACTGTCAGGGCCTTACCTGGGCCTTCATCGGCCAAAAGCTGGTAGTAAAGCAGATAGGCCACACCACTGCATAAAAGTGAAATCCCTAATACATTGAGAATAATAAAAGTGTTGAGCTCAATATGAATCGGCTGCGAAAGAGAAAGTGGAATCAAGGCAATTCCTGCAACTAACTGACAGCAGGAGGCAAAGGACATGGGCCTAACATGAGTCGCATACTTTTTTATATAAATTCCTGCGATTGCGTAACAGCTTGAGGCAAGCAAGCATGCTCCTACCGCTTTAAAAAAGTTCACGTCGTAATGAGCGCTGCCAACATTAACAACAAAAGCAACTCCAAATCCTGCCGCAAGAATGCCGATAAGTCGCTGCAGATTCATCTGCTCTTTCAGCCATAGCCAGGCGAAGATGACGCCGAAGAGTGGCGCTGTTGAATTGAGAATGACCTCATAGGACGCCGGGAGGTAAAGTGCCCCATAAGCAAAAAGAGAAAATGGAATAGCGGTGTTCACTATCCCGACAATAAAATAGTGCTTCCAGTTTTTTCTCCATTCACTGTCATGCTTAATGGCAATGAAATAAATAGTGAGCACAATTCCAGCAATAAGCACTCGTAGATTTGTAGTGAGAATCGGCCCTAGCACAGGAGCGAGGATACGCAAAAAAATAAAAGAGCCACCCCAGATCGCCGCCAAGGTTAGTAGTCTGATTATGCTGCTGGTTTTCATGTGCTGATGCTAATAGATTTTCAATACCGAGGAAACAGATTTTTCCCATGAAAGTACTTTTTTTCCCCGTCGCTTTCCCGCCAACTACAAAAAAACAAGGTTTTGCTATTGGTTTTAAACTTGCAAGATTTTTAAGTGAATATAGGCTGCAAAAGCTTAATCAACCGAGGATTTTTCATGCCCAAAGTTGCGGAAACTCTCATCAGGTTAAGGCAATCACTCAACGAAGAAGATGGAGACGCGGGCGTGATTCACATTATGCGCCAGCATCATAAGTATCTAAAAGAATACATCTCGATGATCAACGATTCTAACAACTCCGACCAAGACAAACAAAACATGGCAACACTCTTTCTACATATATTTGC
Source organism: Bacteriovorax sp. (assembly GCA_040377165.1). Lineage (GTDB taxonomy): Bacteria > Bdellovibrionota > Bacteriovoracia > Bacteriovoracales > Bacteriovoracaceae > Bacteriovorax. Next base: position 16,361 of record JBEIPI010000006.1, on the reverse strand, counting down.
AATGCATGCTAAAGCAGAAAGCGATGTTTTTTATCCGGCGCTGGGTATGTCTTCCAATGTGGCCCTTAGACATGAAGGACTCAAAGGTTTTGATGAACATGAAATAACTTTTGAAATTATCGAAGAACTAAAAGAGATGGATTATGAAAAAAAATGGACCGACGAGACTGAAGCAAAAGTTAAGGTGCTGGCGGGCTTTATAAAAAGCCATATTGGAGAGGAGGAAAAAATCATGTACCCAATGGCAAAAAGTCACTTCTCCAAATCTGAACTAGTTAGGTTGGCAGATGAATATTTAGCGAAATGCAAGATGTACCTGGATATAGAGATGGAAGCTATTCCGTCGGTCGTATCAAGAAATGATGTAATGACGTTCTTTTACTAGGATGGATTATCAATAGAAGATTGACCCGCGAGAGGCCCGGTGGACATCCACCGGGTTTTTATTGAAATATTACCAAAACGATATAAAATACGAGAATGTTAAAAATGGTTGAAAATTTACAATTTGCATTTCTAAAAAAACGCTACCACATCAATACAGAGGCACCTGCTTCATGGAATCGCTTGTCCCTGGATAAGATTTTCACTGAAGATTTTCCCAAAAAAGTTGCCGATAAATTTGTCATTGATTTTGGTTGCGGTCATGGTGGTGACACTGAAACCATGGCGAAATGGGGAGCAAAACTCTCTCTTGGTCTGGAAATCCGCGACGAACTGGTGAAAGAAAATATTGCCAGGACCAAACTTCAGAACTGCACTTTCGCAACAGCACTTCCTGATGATCTTCAGGCCAAAGCTGATCTCATTATTTCAATCGATGCTTTTGAACATTTTGATCGCCCTGATGAGATGTTAAAAATAATGTATAGCTGTCTTCGTCCGGGTGGTGAAGCTTACATCAGCTTCGGCCCGACATGGTACCATCCTCATGGAGGACACGCCTTTTCAGTTTTTCCATGGTCACACCTACTGCTAACTGAAAATGCACTGATGAGATGGCGCAATCAGTTTTACCACGACGGAGCAACCCGCTTCCATGAAGTCGCTGGAGGACTTAATAAGCTTTCTATCGCTCAATTTGAAAAGTTGTTCAAAGGAAGTGGATTCGTAATTGAGGAAATGAACTGTAAACCTATTAAAGGGAAAAAATGGCTTCAGGCCATTATGGGACGAGAGTTCACCACCAGTATGGTTTCTGTTCGTTTAAAAAAGCCGGAAGCTCTCGCTTAATTTATTCTCTTTTTTCAGCGTTGATATAATTTTTCCAGTCATTCTGGATTTTCACATCACTCTTGGCCAGTTCGGTCTGAAGTCGCTTATGCATTTTTTCAAGCAGGGCACGGTCAGCATCGCTGAGCTCTCCGTCTTTCGTCACATCTACAACCTTATTAAGAAATTCATAATAAGCATTGCACTCTTCGCCGACAGCATCACAACCAATAGCCCTGGTCGCTTCCACTCCATCGGCCATAAAATTCATCACTTTCACATCCTGCTCACTCATGAGTTTGTTGACGACCTCATTGATCTGAACAACCTGTTTTGAGTATTGCCCGATAGTCAAAGCGGGTTTTTCAACTCCTTTGGTGCAGGCAAGTAGAACGAATGCTAAAAAGAAAAAAAGAATCTTCATACTATCTCCAGATAGTCAGGATCACGCCCATCATCGATACTCCTACAAGTGGGTAAGAGATATTAATAAAGGCCAGCGAGAGTGGTTTCATTGAAAAATAGTGATTCGGCAGCATGGTTGTCAAAGAAAAGCCTAACCAGCACACAAACCCCAACTTCAAACCTTCAAGCGCCGTGGTCGCACCCGTTATAATAATAAAATAGCTCAATACTGTTGCCATTATAAGGTAAGAAAGGAAGGAAGCAAAGTAACCATGAACTGCCGCTCTTTGCGATTCTGGAGAGCTCATTTGATCCGGTTTAATCTCCATCAGGCGCAGCCAGGGACGGCTAAAGAGCATCGCGTACCAAAAAAATCCGAGGATCATATTTAACACAGCACAAACAAGGATGGCGGAAAAATTAAATTGCTCAAACATAAAAATCTCCCTGAGGTGTGACCCTCAGAGAGATTCTAAATCAAAAATAATTAGTTAGAAAGTTTTTTAGAAATTCGCTGCACCATCAAATGTACAAGCTGGTCTACTCATTGGCGATCCAGCGTTACCACATGCAAGGTACTCAACAATTCCTGGATCGTTTCTTAACGATGTTCCAATGCGGAAGTCACCTGACGGGTGAATCCCTTCATCACCAGTTCCACAAAGGCCAGCCCATGTACTTACAAGTAAGGCGTCAGTTTCAGCAAAAGAGTATCTTTGCTCTCTAGCGTGAAGATTAAGAACTTTAATACCCCAAGCGTCGGCAATTAACTCACCTGCGTGGCTTTCAACAATCTTCATCTTACAGGCCGCTGGGTCTTTTTCATTCTTCTTACAGAATTTTTTATCCTCTTCAGTGCTGTTGAACTTATCTACATGGTTCTCGGCAAGACAAGACATGAATGGTCTATACAATTCGTTACCAAGCTTGCCGTTATCAAGATGGTGACCAATTTCATGCGAGATCGCCAGAAGAATTGTGTTAAATCTTTCTCTCATGTCCGGTTCCTGGCTCATTGTAATCAAGAAACCTGGACAGATAAGAACATATCTTTCTTTACCTAAAGTTGTCGCAAAAGCGTTTGCCACCATTCCGTCAGAACCACAGTGGTTGGCCAGCATTTGGCTCAGAACACTATCTTCTAGATTAGTTCTTTCTAAGAAGTCACCAAAATTTCCAATAACAACTGAATCAACAATGCTCGACATTCCTACTTTTGTTGGTTGAGCGAAATTCGATTCATTAATTGCTGTCTTCATGTATCTCTTTAATAGAGCAACGTTGGCCGGGTCAGTAACAACTGTCTCAATGCCACCGATACGTTTTTTAGCTGATTTCATGATTTCCTGGTTCCTGATTTTATACGCCTGAATTGCGCGCTTAAAAATACGAAGCTTTGAAATCTCTTTTTTCATCTGCTCAATTCGAGGAGCTGCTGCTGCATTGGCTTCATCCGCAATCTCTTGTTTAATCTTATTGATGTAAACATCACGCTGAGCTCTCTGAACAACAGTGTCTTTACAGATTTTTTGTAATGGATCCGCACACACTGTGCTTTCCTGTGAAAATGCGCTGAAACTAAAAGCGGCTGCCGTTAGGGCGCACGCGACCATAAGTGACCTAGACTTCATAATAACTCCGTGATGGTGTTTATTAACAATGCTGGTATTCTGACTGTTTCTGGGTTTTCTTCAACTTGTAAGTCATTTGTATGTAAAAAAGTAAAACACCTGTCTAAACTTTTGACAGAAAAAGACTTATACTTGGAAATCACTACTTTTTCATGGAATGCACTTATGACAAACAACGATTACCTTAGAAGCATACGATTCCTTTTGGATGTCTCAGACGCCAAATTGAACGATATTATTAAGCTTGGAGGCATCAATGTTGCGCTCGATGAAGTAAAGGCATACCTGAAAAATGAGGAAGACCCTGGTTACATCAAATGCAACGATGAAGTCATGGCCCATTTCCTTGATGGGCTAGTCTACTACAAAAGAGGAAAAGACGAGAGCAGGCCTCCGATGCCTTTTGAGCTTCCTATCACCAACAATCTTGTACTGAAAAAACTGCGTGTCGCCTTCGCCCTTAAGGAAGATGATATGCACGATGTACTGTCACTGGCAGGTTTTAAAGTCGGCCGCTCTGAACTGAGCGCACTGCTGAGAAAAAAAGGTCATGAAAACTACCGCGAGTGTGGTGATCAGCTTTTAAGAAATTTCCTTAAAGGTCTTACGATGAAATTCCGCGATGGAAACGTTTAATCACACCCATTTTATCAAAATGCCCTGGAAGAACGGCGGTGGTGAGACGTTGGAAATTTTTCGCATCCCCGGCCCAGCCCCTTCTACTTTTTCTTTTCGCCTCTCTTTGGCGAAAGTGGAAACAAGCGGCCCGTTTTCTTCTTTTCCAGGCATTGAGCGCACCTTAATTCTGCTTTCAGGAGAGGGATTTACTTTATCTTTCAGCGATAAAATCTATGAGATGAAGGAGTCTCTAATCCCCTTTCATTTTTCCGGGGAAACTCCTATTACATGTCAGCTGATCCAAGGTCCGTGCCGGGATTTTAACATCATGACCGACCGTCGTTTCGGCAAGAGCACAATTTCAATTATTTGCCCTCCGAAAGAGGAGGTTTTCACCCTCACTGCTGAATGTGATTTTAAGTTTATTTATGATATTGAGAAGCGGACTCTTTATAAACTTGAAAGAAACGAGAGTTTCAATATGAAGCTCAATGCCCGAGAGGCTGCGGTAATAGTCGATCTCAATATATATGCTTAATAGAAAAACGTCTTTTTATGGATACAACTATCATGAACTCGAGACCATTCTCAAGGCTAATGCTATTAATCCCAAGAGTGCCTCACTGCTTTTTCGCCATCACTACAAAGAAAAAAAATTGGGCCCATGCGAACACCATAATCTATCCAAAGCGGCCCGCGAATATGTGAAAAATTATTTCGATTTCACTCTTCCTGAAGTGGACTATGTTCACGAGTCAAATGACCAGACAGTTAAACTTTTAGTAAAGCTTCCCGATGGAGAGAAGGTCGAATGTGTCCTCATCCCTTTTCAAAACAAATACACGATCTGCCTTTCCACCCAGGTGGGCTGTGCAATGAAATGCTCTTTTTGCTTTACCGGGACTCAAGGGTTAAAGAGGAATTTAACCACCTCTGAAATCATCGGGCAGTTCATTCTTGCCTGGAACTGGCTTGGCTCCAATCGTCCTGATGATCATCAATTAAAGAACATTGTTTACATGGGACAAGGCGAGCCTCTCCATAATTTCGATGCTGTGAAAAAAGCGAGTGAAATTTTTCTCGATCAGCACGGAATGAGTTTAGGAATTCAGAAAATCACTGTTTCAACCGCAGGGTTTCTTCCTGGACTTAAAAGATGGAATGAGGAAATGCCGGGAATCAATCTTGCTCTTTCCCTGCACTCTGTGTTTGAGGAAAAAAGAAACAAGCTCATTCCTATTAATCAGAGATACCCTCTTAATGAGGTGATGGATTACATTGACAGCATCCCGCTGGCGCGCAAGCAGTATGTCATTTACGAGTACCTCTTGATTAAAGACTTTAACGACACCACCGAGGATGCTCACGCCACTGGAAAATTCCTGCAAGGTCGTCAGGCCATCATCAACCTGATTCCTTTCAACCCTTTTCCCGGATCCGAATTTAAGCGCTCCACTGATGAAAGTGTGTTAGAATTTCAGAAGATTATTGAGAGCTATAAACTACCGGCCCTCATCCGCACCACTAAGGGTGATGATATCCTTGCGGCCTGTGGACAGCTCAACACTAAGGCTTCTTCATGAACGATATTCTCACAGGAAAAACTCAGTCGCATTTGATTCAGGATCAATCCAGCCAGCTCTTTATTCACAAAGAGATGCAGGCAGCGCTGGAAAAGCTGAAGAGTCAATCTATCAAGGCCGGCTTTTCTCTGGAAATTGTCAGCGCCTTTAGAGGGTTTGATCACCAGCTTGCCATCTGGAACGCCAAGGCCCAGGGGTTAAGGCCTCTTTATAATGACCATGGCGTTTTGCTGGATTACAAAGCACTTTCTCCAAGGGAAATTCTTTACGCTATTTTAAGATGGTCAGCGCTTCCAGGTGCAAGCAGGCATCACTGGGGGACTGATATTGATGTGATTGATAAAAATGCCATCACAGAAGGCTATAAAGTTCAGCTGACGCCGGAAGAGACGGCCCCTGAAGGAATATTTGGCCCCTTTCATTTATGGTTAGATCAACATCTTCCCACCACAGATTTTTACCGTCCTTATGCAATAGACCGCGGCGGAATTGCTCCTGAAAAGTGGCACCTAAGTTACGCTCCCCTTGCAACAGAATTTCAAAAAGGCCTTAGTTTTGAGCTGATTGAGGAAACCATCGCCAATACGAATATTGAGTTAAGGCCTGTTATTCTTCAGGAATTGCCTGAAATCTACCAGCGGTTCATTGATATCTAACTGTCGAAATAATTGACATCCCTTCCCTTTTTACAAGCTTTAGCATCCTGATTTTTTATTCATTATATGATGAAGGTGAATACGTTAATTAATGGAGCTTTTATGCTTAAGAGTTTTTTTGTTTTCACACTTATGTTATTTGCCGTCTCTTTCACTGGAGAAGTGCAGGCCGCTAATGACCATTTTGTTTGTAAGTGTGTGGCCAAAGGGCCCGGTGTCGACAACACATCTGGTGAAAAAATCTGCTCATACTCGTGTAACTGCACTGGCTTCAATAAAAATGAAGCCCCAAAACAAAATATCAAAGTAAATGTTGATCGTGTTGCGACCAGTGGTCGCTCTCGAGATACATGGGATATGGGAAGCTCTATTTGCCACGGCCAATACGCCTACAAATCGAACCTGAGCGATCCAAACTGGAAAATCCAGGTTAGATTCTCTCCATTTACAATCATGTCATATAACTCAAATGTCATGTACGATGAAGCTGATCAGGTGGTTGAAGTCGCAATTGGTATTCGCTACCACATTAAAAGAACTCCAAACGCACCAGAGATCCTTGACTCCCTTCGCGGACAGCTCTAAAACAAATTCCTGTTTTTCATCAGCTGACGAACTCGCAGGTTAACAATAATAAACAATGTTAAGGCGAGCACACTCATCACCGGAATGACAAAATCCAGGCGCAGAATCGCCTCGGAATTGAAAACATTCTTCATGATAACCGCAGTCAAAACAGAGCCCAATACAACAGAGAGAATCAGGCAAAATAAACTCAAGAAACTGAACTCTCTTGAGTAAATTTTCTTAATGACTTCGGTTTTTAACCCCAGCATATAAAAGAGTCCCATCTCTCTTTTTCTAAGCTCCAGGTGGTTGAAACTCACGGCCACTAAAACCACCAAGGCCACAAACAACGACAAGAAAGAAATAAATTTGATTGCCATCGCCATCAAGTCAAAAACCATAGTGATTTTTCTGACGAGCTCCGAAACTTCCAACATAGAGACAGTTGGAAATAATTCGGCGACTTTCGAGAACACTTTTCTTCTTTCTTCAAAACTCTTCACCTTAATAGATGATAAATAAGTTTTTGGCGCCTCCTCTAAGACTCCCGGCTGGAATAAAATAAAGAAGTTTGGCTCAAAGCTAGTCCACTTGACCGTTCTTAAACTGGTCACGACACCTTCAACCTCGATTCCACTCACATCAAAAATAAGTTTATCGCCAAGCCCTACGCCCAATCGCCTGGCGTAACTTTGCTCAAGAGAAATCTCACACGGACCTTTTGAGTCATCACAAGCTTCACCGTTAAACTGCCCTTCAACCAAGGTCTCTGACCATGAAAGCTGCGGACGGTAACTTAGATTGACTCCGCGGTTTCTGATTCTTTCCGCATTCTCATCCTCGCGGGTTTGAAAGTTTTCACCTTCACCCGGCTCTTGCCTATTTTGAGTCAACTCTCCGTTGATTTTAATCAAACGTCCTCTGATCATTGGGGCAAACATCGTTCGGTTCCATCCTTCCTCTTTCACCAGCTCCACAAAGCGCTCCGCTTGAGTGTCTTGGATGTCAAAAAGGAAAAGATCAGGCCTTCTGTCTCCATAAGTCTGGGTGAATTCCGCGCGCAGTGAACTCTCCAGCTGAAAAATAAAAGTGGTTAGAGTCATGCCGATAAAAAGACAAATAAAAATAGTAAATGATGACGTGAAGTAACGGCTTAGTGTTTTGGCCGCATGGCGATTCACAAACGAAAGTCTTCTGGCCGCTTTATCCATCAGCACAGTGACACCCTTAAAGCAAAGCCCTGCCAGGCACACCATGGCCGTCAAACCGCCAATAAAAAACGAGCCCACCTTAATCGAATTGGCCAGCACAACGGCCAGGATCACAATATAGAGAGCGAGTGGAATAAAATAATAAAACCTGATACGTTTTAGTTCCGCCGGTAAATCCTGAAAGATAGTTGCCACCGGTGTCTGCAATGCCCCCCAAAATAGCGGGCCCAGTGCCATCATACTTCCACCAAGAGATAGAGTCAGAATCCTAAGCAAAGACAGAGCATTCAGCCTGAAAACCAAATCCTCGCCCACCAGGCGACTAAAATATCCTTCCAGAGAAGGCAGAAAACTCACTACTAATGTAGTAGAGATAAACACTGCTGTGAATGTCAGCAGTACCAGATGAGTAAAATTAACTTTGAATAGAAAAGATGTTTTAATCCCCATCGCTTTATAGATGGAGAACGTCTTCAGTTTTTTAGAAAGGAAGTGCTGGGTGAAATAATAAAGGCCCACTAAACTTAAAAGATAAGTCATCAGTGTGATCAGGCTTAGGTAATCTGTGAGCAGATTGAGCGATCGCCCGATCTGCTGGCTTGATTCCGTAGGTCCCACAATCTTCACGGCCTTATCAGGCACCAGCTCTCTTAACTCCGCTTGAATCGACTTGAGTTCTGCATTCTCCGGGAGCTTGATCGCATAGCTGTACGTGGCCGTTGAGCCAAATTTGATAAGTTCTGTTTGAGGCAAAAAATCGTGTGAGAGAAAAACTTTTGGAGCGAGGTTAAATCCTCTGAAGGATGAAAACTGATCCTGAAGGATAATGCCGCCTACTTTAAACTGCGTTTCACCGACCTTTAAAAAATCACCGACCTTCACCCCAAGTTCCCACGATAAATCGCGGCTGATCCAAAGGAGTGGTTCAGAGTGGATAACACTCCACTCACCCGGGCCTTTTTTCCCCTGATCTTCAAGCACGACTCCGCCATAGAACGGGAATTCTTTAGTGACAAAATTCAGGTCAGCAAGCTTTGAGAAGTGCTCTTCCTGATTGCCGGAAATTTTCATGACAAGTGAATAAGTCTCCGTCCACTTGGCATAGGTATATTTTTTTTCTGCGAGATATTTTTCGATGTTTTCAATTTCTTTCGGCTCCAGCGCTCTTCTGGTGGAGATAGAAAGGTCGGAGGCGATAAAATTTTTCGCGTTTCTGGCGACTTTATCTTCTATACCGACTCTGAAGGATTCCACCAGTAAAAGACCGATGATTCCCAAGGCCGCACAAAGAACAAAAAACCAGTTGAATGACCGATCGGATTTGAAATCTTTCCAGAAAAATTTTATGAAAGGCATTTACCACCTACAAGTCTGACAATTCGGTCAGCTTTGCCGGCCAAATCCTCATCGTGTGTAACTAAAATCATTGTGATCTTTTTCTCTCTTACCATTTTAAATAGAATATCGATGACGTGCTTGCCGGTTTCAACATCCAGGTTGCCGGTCGGCTCATCGGCCAAAAGTAGCGGCGGCCCAAAAGACAGAGCGCGGGCAATCGCCACTCGCTGTTGCTCTCCACCTGAGAGCATTGAGGGAAAGTGATCTGCGCGCTCGCGAAGCCCAACCATATCAAGCCATTCCATTGCTTTAGACTGGTCATTCTCACCATTTATTTCAAACGAAAGCAGCACATTCTCCAGTGCGGTCAGATGCGGAATCAGGTGAAACTGCTGGAAGACAATCCCCAGTTTTTTTGCCCTGAAATCGCAGAGGTCTTCTTCTGAGAGTTTTGCCAAATCAACACCGTCGACCAAAATGCTCCCGCGGTCGGGGCGATCCAATCCGGCAAGCAGTGAAAGCATGGTGGTTTTCCCACTCCCTGATTTCCCAAGCAAAGCGATGATCTCGCCGCTTTTTATATCGAGGTTCACTTCATTTAAAACCTGAATGGTTTTTTTACCCTGAATAAAATGTTTATTAATATTCTGAACTTCTATTTTCATAAATGTTTTTCCACAAACTCACTTACTGTTTTTGCCACTATCTCATGCCCTTTGGCATTCGGATGAACACCATCAGGCAAATTCAATTCTGTCTTTCCCGCCACCTCGTTTAAAAGAAACGGAAGGAAAGGAACTTTTTCAGTAGAAGCGATACTCTTATACATGGCCTCAAAATCAGAGACATATTTTTTTCCATAATTCGGCGGCATCAATAATCCCAGCAAGAGAACTTTCACTTTCTTTTCTTTGGCCAGGCGGATGATTTCCGTCAGATTCTTTTTAGTCTCGGTGAGTTTGATCCCGCGAAGCCCATCATTGGCCCCTAACTCCAAAACCAGGATGTCGGTTTTCTTTTTTAAATGCCATTTAAGCCTTGTCACTCCGCTGGCCGAGGTAGAACCGCTGACTCCACCATTAGTGACGGTGACATCGTGTTTTTTGGCGCGAAGATTGGTTTCAACCAGTCTTGGAAAAGACTGCCCTTCATCAAGGCCAAAACCTTCAGATAGCGAATCTCCTAAAACCAAAATGTGAGTGGACGCAAACGCCGCTGATTGAAGACACAACCAACAGAGCAATACTACAAATAAAATTTTCATGAAAATTCCCTGGAAAATTAAGTTAACTTTCTGGTAAAAAACTCGATGGCCTCATGGTAATCGCCGAAGTCCTTGACGATTGTCTGTGCAAAAATCTTTGAAGGCTCAACAAACTGATCGTGCATAGGTCTTACTTGAAGCTCGAACTGCTTTTTAACTCCTTCCGGAGTTCTTCCGCGCTCATGCACATCCCGGTCAAGTCTGCGCTTAAATCGAAGCTCTTCCGGTGTATCGAAAAACACTGCTTCATCTAATTGTGCGCGGACGACACTTGAATCTAAAATTAAAATGCCATCAACTAAAATGATTTTTTTAGGATGGCAGTCAATGGTTTCTTTTTTTCTGGTATGAGTCGCGAAATCGTATAGAGGAACCTGAATAGTGTTCCCTTTTTTTAAGTTGCCCAGGCCTTCGGCCAGGAGGTCGAAATCCAGACTGTTGGGGTGATCGAAATTAACCGACCCGCCATCACCGTCAAAGCGGTGAGACTGGTCGATATAATAATTATCCTGATAAAGAATCGTACATTTCTCGTCAGAGAGGATTTTCTGTAATTCTCTGGCAAAATATGTTTTACCAGACCCACTTCCTCCGGCCACTCCGATAATGTATGGAACCATATTCTTTCCTATTTAGTTTGGAAAAGTCTGTCTCCGGCATCCCCTAGTCCAGGTACCAGATAACCCACTTCATTTATCTCTTCTTCTACATTCAAAGTAAGGACTTCCACATCCGGATGGAAATAGTGAAGTCTTTCCAATCCTACTTTGGAAGCGATCAAACAAAGTACCTTGATCTTTCCAACTTCATACTGCTTTAAGCGGTCAATTGCCGCCACAATAGTGTCAGCTGTTGCCACTAAAGGATCGCAAAGCAGAATTTCTTTTCCTTTAATATTTTCCGGCATTTTAAAATAATACTCAACCGTATTGTGAATAAACTTGTCGCGGTAGATCCCGATAAATCCGGCGCTCGATATAGGTATCATCGACAATACTGCATCAAGCATTCCGTTTCCGGCACGAAGAATTGAAACAACCACTGGCGGATTCTTGATTCTTTCGATCGTCGTCTTTGCAATCGGAGTCTCAATACTCACCGTCTCCATCTGATCCCACTCTCTCATCGCTTCATACGCAAGGATCTTCGAGATTTCTTTCGTGATTTCTCTGAAGTCATTCGAGTTAGTGTTTTTATCGCGTAAATGCCCCAGCTTGTGCTTTAAGAGAGGGTGCTTAACAATTGTTACTTTCTGGCCCATATAAGTTTCCTTTAGATTAATTTATTAAAAAACAGTTCCGTCACTTTCAATTTTTAAAGGAGGCGAACTGTCCGCGCGTTGTGCCTTCGCCGCTTTTCTTCCGGCCCACCAGGTTCCACCTTCAAGCACTTTTGCTAATGGAAAATCAGCAGGTGACTTGTTAAGTTTCTTTTGAACCTCACTTCCGATGCGGTCAAGTAAAGCAACAGTTAAGCCACGCCACTCGATGATCAATTCTGAATCTGGCCTGTGGCTCTCATCCATTTTTTTCTGATCACGAAGAGTAATAAGCTCTCTGTCCACTAACAAACCGCCGTTTCTGTATTCAGCAAGGCCGGTAAGTTTATCAACATCAGTGACATTGAATCCTGCCTCTAATAATGGCTCAATCAATGAATAAGTCATCCATTGCGAAAGTTTATGGAAAACCGCCAATCCTCCAGGAACTTTGTCATAGGCCCAGGCATCCCCTAAATTCACTCCACCAAGCTTCACTCTTCCCGGCCAGATTTCTCCAAGCCCATCAAGCACAGCTCTTAAAAGCTGAGGCCCTGTGATATTTTTTCCGTAGCGGATATCTAGGTAATCTACAATGCTGCCCGGTCTTCCCAGTGGGAATAACTCTTTTTTCTCAGCAACTGTCTTTCCCAAATTCTTTAGCAGTGAAAGTCTTCCTTCCACACCAACTAAAGGGTTTGTCTCTGACACCTGGAAAGCCGCTTTCAATTTTTCAGCTGTTAAATTCTGAAGCCCGGTGGCTGTGGCCTTTAGTGAACCATCTTCAGACAATGCTCCTTCCATAAAAAGGTAGAAGCTCGCCACTCCTAAACCTTCAGAGCGGTTGAAAATCTTATTTGATGATTTTTCATTATAAGTCCAGACGTTCCCTGCTCCCGCATCCAGAAGAACAGAAGTGATAACCAGGTCAAGTTTAATTCTCGCTTGCTCCATCGCATCTCTATTTCTGATTTTCTCATTAAGCATCTCAGCGCGGTTGATCCCGCCGACTCTGAAGTGCCCCCAACGAGAGTGAAAAGGGATATTATGGTCTGGATAATTTTCATTGATCACTTGAATGACGTAGTTAACAACTTCATTGAATTTATCTTCGTGATAAATGAAGTTAGTCTTCCCGGCCTGAGTCAGTTCTAAAATGGTTTCCGCGCTCTGACGGATAGCTTTTGGAGACAGAAGGAAATCTAAATCCTTCTCGGTATAGTTATTACTCATCGATTGGTCTCCCCTTAACTTTTTGCAGGTCATCGCCTTTTTTAACTTCACCAGGAGTGAAGTATCCTGCGGCCTTCTTCGCTTCAATCTCTACCTGAGCGTCCGCAGGGATCAACTCGGCCGGGATCTGAATACGGTTTACGACTTCAATACCGCTTTTTACGATAGCGTTGTATTTCATGTTACTCATTGAGTGCAGGTTGTGAATTTTTGTGATTCCAAAGAACTGAAGAATATCTGGCATCAATTCCTGGAAGCGCGCGTCCTCAACTCCGGCAACGCACTCTGTGCGACGGAAATAGGTAGCGGCCGAATCTCCACCCTCTTGTCTTTTGCGGGCGTTGTAAACCAAGAACTTTGTCACTTCACCAAGGGCGCGTCCTTCTTTTCTGTAATAAGCAATGATTCCCACTCCACCTCTTTGAGCTGTGCGGGCAGCATCCTCAATCCCGTAAATCAAATACGGGCGGCAAGTACAGATGTCTGAACCAAATACGTCTGATCCGTTACACTCGTCGTGCACACGGCAAGTAAGCTCCACTTTCGAGTTCGCCAAATCAGCAGGGTTTCCAAAAATATAAACCGTCGTGCTTCCAATTGGCGGCAGCATCACTTTTAAGTCCGGACGAGTGACCAGCTCAGGGAACATTCCTCCAGTTTCCTGGAAAAGAATTTTTCTTAACTCGCCTTCATCAACGCCAAGGCGTTTTGCGATTCCCGGCAAATACCAGACCGGCTCAAGTGCCACTTTCGTAACCTTGATATCCATATTTTCTTTTACAATCTTTCCATCAACTTTCAGTCTTCCCGCTGCAATCGCCTGGTGAATTTCCGGCAGCTGTAAATGGGCCTGGGTCACAGAAATCGTCGGACGAATATCGTAGCCTTGATCGTAAAGCTCTTTAAAATTGATCTGAACATCCAGTCCCCACGGATCGATGGAAACCATTTTTTCCGGATCTGACCATGACGGGTACGGCCCGATTTTCACCGGAGACTCTGTATTGTGAAGATCTGGTCTGTGGTCTGTTTTGTAAGACCCTTGCGCAATTGATAGGGCCCTATAGACAGAATAACTTCCGCTGTGAGTGCCGATCGCATTTCTTTCTTTAATGTCAGTCAAAGAACCGATAACCGGCCCCCTTTCCTTAGGAGTTTTTGCACCCCAGTTAATGACCAAGCTGCTTTTGTAAAGTTGTTTCGAGTGCGACGTTAATACTACGTGCGCCGATCTTTTAAACTTTTTCTCTGTTAAATCCACCATAATTCGCCTCTTATCTTATGACATCCAATTGTTGTCGTTTTGTTTTTCCCATTTAACTGTCACTTTCTTGATGTTGCTCCAGAAATCCAGTGAGTGATGACCTGTGATATCCCCGTGTCCGTATTTAGAAGCATTGACTCCACCAAACGAGAATGGTTCGCGCGGAACAGGAACTCCCACGTTCACACCAACCATACCAGTGCTCGCCATTTTTATAACTTTTTCAGCCAGCGCCCCACTCTGAGTGAAGACTGAACAAGCATTTCCATAATCCACACTGTTTTCGATTTTCATCGCTTCAGAAATATCTTTGCATCTTACGATGCTGATGATTGGCCCGAATAATTCCACACTGGCCGCTTCACTTCCTGGCTGAATATTGTCAAGAATGGTCGGTCCAATCCAGTTTCCTTCGGACAGATCGGCAGGCGCCTTTGCCTTTCTTCCATCAAGTAGAATCTTAGCTCCAGCTTTTTCTGCGCGGTCAATCGCGCCCTTTAAAAATTCCACCTGGGCCTTAGTGATGATCGCTCCCATATCTTTTCCAAGAGTCAATGAAGCCGCACGCTCAATAATTTTTTTAATATGAGCATCAACATCACCGACCGCCAATAGAACTGAAGCGGCCATACATCTTTGTCCAGCACATCCAGTGAATGAATCACTGATACCAATACCAGCTAAGTCAGGATTTGCATCCGGAAGAAGCACGATATGGTTCTTCGCTCCACCTAGAGCAAGCACTCTTTTTCCTAATTGAGTTCCACGGTCGTAAACCATTTTTGCGATTTTTGTTGATCCAACGAATCCCACAGCTTTAACGTGTTTGTTGTCAATGATCGCTTCAACTGTTTCACGCCCGCCTTGAAGCACCTGAAATAATCCATTTGGAAGACCGGCCTCTTTAAGCGCGTCGGCGATTTTCAGTGAAGTAAGCGGAGTTTTCTCCGAAGGCTTCCAGATGTAAGCGTTTCCAAGAGTCAAAGCGATAGGAATAGTCCACATCGGAACCATTGCCGGAAAGTTAAATGGTGTAATGTTTGCGACAACTCCAAGGGCCTCGCGGCGGTACTCACAGCTAACACCTCTTGAAACTTCCACTCTTCCACCCAGGTCTAAGTTCTGAAGCGCGATGGCGAATTCTAAAACTTCGATCCCTTTCATTAGACCAGCTTTTCCTTCTTCGTAGCACTTTCCAGACTCTGAACATTTGATGTGAGAGATTTCATCCATATCGCGCATAAGAATGTTTCTGAAGTTGAACATGATCTTTGTTCTTTCTTTCATCGGCACTTCTGCCCATGCGGCCTGAGCTTTGTGGGCGGCTTCAATCGCCATATCTACTTCTGCTTTCGTTGAACTTTGAAAGTCCCCAATCTTTTTTCCATTGTATGGGCTGATAATATCAACCTTCTCACCTTTGCCGTTTTGAAATTGCCCATTGATAAAATTCTGGCAATTAATCACTTGTGTAGGCAGCTGTACGCTCATAGTTTTTTCCTTTATTAGGCTCACTTAATAACATTTTTTGAAAAGAAAATTTTATGCTTAATTGACATGAGATTGCCAATGAAAAAGTGCTTTTTTTAAACACTACGGGAATTTCTTACCCAAGCGCAATATATTGTGCCTTGGGGTAAGATTTCGGTATGAGTGTAGAAGAAAATCTAATTACAAAAAGTAGCCTGGCTGAAAAAAACCGTGAATTAAAGCGCGATTTAGACGCAGCTATGGAAGTTATCAAGAATTATGAGAACCTAATCACTCAGCTCAAAGCAGAAAACACCGGTAATTTGAAGAAAATCTCCCACGACCTGGCCAGTCCACTCCAGATACTTTTAATGTCTATCGAATCCCTTCAGGACCGCGCCCCGGCCGAATTTTCCTCATCCCTGGAACGCATGAAGCGCTCAGCGGACAATATGCTCTCAATTATCACCTCAATCAGAAAGCTCAATTCAAGCACTCAGCTCCCAAAAGGCGAAATAAAAGTCGTCTGAATCTCTGACCAAATCACTTCGATTTTATTAGCTTGATAAATTTTCACTTGCGCATACGATGGTAGTATATGGATATTCGATTAATCACGGTCAAGGAAGACTTTGAAAAGGCGTATAGTAT